>DASVUQ010000121.1:0-12965 GCA_036386975.1 Flavobacterium sp.
CCCTTTTGCTTTAGACTCGTCCCAGTTTTCCGGATTGATCACTTCACCTTTGGAATCGTATACAGTAAAATTTTTATAAGTAAGATAGGCCCTGTTCTTAGCTGTTGCAGGGATAACATCTTCTTTTATAATAGTGGGAGGCACGGTCCATGTAGGATTAAAAACAGCATAATTAAGTTTGGATGTTAATACAGGTGTCCTCCTTTTATCGCTTCCTACAATAACTTTATATGTTGCTACCGTATCTTGCTTTTTCATAACGGTTAGTTTAAAATCCGGAATATTTACAATAAGATAATCTTCTCCCATATTCCTGGGAAACCATCGCCAGCGTTCAAGATTGGCTATGATTTGTTTTTTTCGATACTCTTTAGGTACATTTAAAGCATTGATAGTTCCTAATCCAATAACTCCGTCAGCGACAATGCCGTGCCGTAACTGGAATTTTTTTATGCCTTTATAAGTAACAGAATCATATATATTAGAAAGACTGTCTTTATATGGCAAATCTTTCCAATACATAAGCCGTGTTTTAATTAGTACCAAATCATTGCTAGTATCATTTAGAACCATTTTCTTTTTGAAAGCAATCTTTTTAAAATCAGTATCCGGAAACGTATTAATGATTTTTAAAGCGTTTTTAAGCTTTTTATATACAATATGCTGTTGTTGCTGTTGCGTTATATAAGAAACCATAGAGTCGGTACGGATGCTGTTTTTTAAGATCGTATTTACAGGGGCTATGTTAGCTTTTAGGTCCCAGTTCCTATAAATTTTTCTGGGATTTAATTTCCCATTACTCATATGAGAAACATAATCCTGAAAGCTTTTGGTAAGTAACAGGTCATAATCAACCAGTTCTTTATCAGTAAGGGTACTGAATTTTTGTTCTAATGCCGTAAGTTTTTTAAAGTTATAATCCTCCGGGTCTAAACCTTCTTCTTCGGCTTTGCCTAAACACGAAAAAAAGGTACTTCTTGTCTTTGCAGATTGCCATACCGTAGTGTTATTACAGGATTTATAAAAATCAGTTAATAGCGGATTATGAAACGAATTAATTAGAATAGTATCAATTTTTATATTTTTAGGGCCTTTATTTTCGTAGACGACAGTGGCTTCTTTCTTTTGACAGCTATATAAAAGTAAAAATAGCTTAAAAAACACCAATATTCTTAAAAGTAAATTTTTCACAATTTTTTTTGTAAAATTAATTTATTGTTACAAGAAAAGGTACAATTATTATTATATTTTTTTAAACATCACATAATGGAGACCAATATTTTCAATTATAAAAGCTTCTCCAACAATTAGATATCCCATTTTTTTATAAAATGCTACAGCAGATGACCGTGCGTTGAACCAAATAAGCGAAGCATTTATTGATTTTAGATACAGTTCTGCGTGGCGTACCAGTTTTTCCCCGAACCCTTTCTTTTGATGTTCTTCTAATACAGCCATTCCTCTTAGCTGAAATTGTCTTTCATCATTAAAAAGAACTGACTTTATTTCAAATATCGAAATTATACCTACCAGATGATTACCTTTAAATAAACCTAAATGTGTAGTTGTTGCTAAATCGTCACCTTCAAAACGGCAACTTTCTATAGGTTTTCCGGCCCGTAGCACTGGATGACGAACAGAAAAAGTTTCGGCACTGGTAATTGGTATTATTTTTTCCATTTTTATAATAGTATTTTTAAATTATTGATATTATAACTTTTTAATAATAAAAACATTAGCGTCGTTTCAAGTTCAATAGGCTTCAGAAAACAAAAAAAGCATTAATTTTTTGATAAAAAACTTGTAAATAAAACAACTTATTACTTATATTTGCACTGTAAATAATGCGAAAGTAGCTCAGTTGGTAGAGCTCCAGCCTTCCAAGCTGGTTGTCGCGAGTTCGAGCCTCGTCTTTCGCTCTTTATTGTAAAAGCCTCAATTAATTTATTGAGGCTTTTTATTTTTAATTAGTTCAGATGGCTTAAATCTGATCCTGTTGCTAACTCTACCGGTTGTAACCCTTTTTTAAATAATCTTGCCGGTAAACGCCCTTTTAAAACAATTGTGGAGCCTTTTACTTCTAACCAGCTCCCTTCACGAAGACCCACTACAGGTATGGAATTAAACTGATGAAATTCTTTGATCCTTGTTTCACGTGTTTCGCCCATGTGCTTTGACTGCATATCAGGATCCAGATAATGCGGGTTAATGTTAAAAGGGACCAAGCCTAGTGTCTGGAAGCTTGGAGGATAAACAATGGGCATGTCATTTGTCGTTTGCATTGATAACCCGGTAATATTGCTTCCGGCACTGGTGCCTAAATAGGGCGTACCATTTTTCACTACTGTTGCCAATACATCCATTACATTATTTTGATACAATTGTTTTACCAGTAAAAAAGTATTTCCGCCACCTGTAAAAATAGCTTCTGCTTGTTTGATAGCTTCCGCAGGGTTTTCAAATTTATGTATTCCTTCTGCACGAATGCCTATTTTTTTAAACGCAGTAACTACTAAATCAGTATATTCCTCATGAGAAATACCACCAGGACGGGCATAGGGGAGAAACAATAATGAATTGCAATTAGCAAAAAGCTCCCGCAGATGCGGTAATATATATTCGAGATACGCACCTCCGTGAAGTGTAGAGGTACTTGCTATGATACAATTTTTCATTCTAATATTGGCTATAAATAAAGTAGTTTAAACATACAAATATATTAAAGTAAAATTTTAATTAACACAACTTTACAAGTGCATTAGTAATTTATTTGGAACGCAATAAGATACATTTACATTTTAAGAATCTACTTATTTGTATTATATGCTAAAGAACGGGATGTTCGTCTTTTTTATATTCTTTTCCGTACAAGTTGCTTTTTCGCAATCAAATAAAATAATACATGGAAAGATTGAGGTATCCAATGCTACACCAAAAGGGGTACATATTATTAACTTAACCAATAAAAAAGAATCTTTATCTGATGAAAAAGGAGGATTTAGTATACCAGCTCAACCCGGTGATTCCATTTTATTTTCATCAGTGCACTTAAACAATGTGACGAAACTAGTGAATTTAGAGGATTTAAATGGCCGGTTGATGCTCGTTATAATGACCTCTAAAGTTGTTGAGCTGGATGAAGTGGTTATAGAAAACTATGCAGGTCTTAATGCCGTAGATTTGGGTATTTTATCTCAGTCTGCCAAAAAATATTCTATTGCTGAAAGGAGGTACAGGGCGGGAACCAGAGGCCCTGTAAGTAAGCTAATTAACTTATTCGGAAATCAAAAGCGAAATTTAAAAAACAACATTAATGTCGAGTCAAAAGCAGTGGCTTTATCAAAATTAGAGGATATGTTTCCTGATCGTTTTTATTTGGAAACGCTTAGAATACCATTATCAGAGATTAAAGCATTTCATTATTTTCTTGTAGAAGATAAAGCATTTAATGATGTATTAAACTCAAAAAATAAATCCCTTATAACTTTTTCAATGATAGATATGGCTAAAAAATACGTATTGCTAAACCAACAATGAACAAGCTGTTTTTTATGATAGCTTTCTTTTTAATACAGTCTTTAGCTGCTCAAAATGAAAAGCTGATTACCGGAAGAGTGCTTATAAAAGATGCTACGCCACAAGGTATCCATGTAATCAATCTCGTTAATGAAAAAGAAGCCATCACTAATGAAAAAGGAGAATTTTCGATTCTCGCAAAACCTGAGGACTTGCTGGTCTTCTCCGCCATTCATGTAGATTATGCCCGTAAAATTATAGAAACCGAAGATTATAATGCAGGATTTTTAAAAATAGAAATGACATCAAAAATCATTCAACTGGACGAAGTGGAAATACGACAATCCGGTATTGATGCCGTAAGTTTAGGTATTCTCTCTAAACCTGCAAAAAAATATACTCCAGCAGAAAGGAGGCTTAAAACCGCTACAGCACTCAATCCTACAGCCAGTGTAGGCACTATGATGGGGGCATCAATGAGCCTGGATCCTGTATTAAACTGGATATCAGGAAGAACAAAAATGCTTAAAGGCGAACTAAAAGTTGAAAAAAAAGAAATACTTTTATATCAGTTATCGGGATTATATAATAAAGAATATTATATCAATACATTACATATTGATGAAAGCCACATTAAAGGATTTCAGTATTATAGTATAGAAGATGAAAAGTTTATTGAAGCACTTCGGTCAAAAAATAAGTTTCTGATTTCTTTTATAATTAACAATCTTGCTTTAAAATATAATGAACTTATGAAAAATGAAAAGAAATAATAGTCTGTTATTCAAAAGACCCTAGAGCAATTTCATTATTAGAAGTCAGAAAGGAATTTGATTTGATTGGTTTCTTATCTTAAAAAAAACAAAGAATATCAAAATTTAAAAAAGAATAAGTATTTTAAAGCATGAAAAGAACAGGCGTTACAGGAATTTTCTTAATCCTTTTTATAGGTTTGTCCTCTTTTGTATACCATAAATTTTACGTATCTATTTATCAGATTGATTATGTAAAAGAAAAAAAGATGCTACGAATTACTTCCCGCATTTTTATCGATGACCTTAATCAGGCATTATTTAAAAAGTATAAATATAAAACACTACTTGGCGAAAAAACACAATCTGATAATGATATCGAATACATGAAGCGGTACATGGCAGAACATTTTATAATTATAATAAACGGGCAAAAAAAAGAGTTTAATTATCTAAGCAATGAGATGGAAGGTAATGTACTTATTTGCTACTACAGTATAGAAAATATTGCAAAAATAAATACTTTAGAAATTAATAATACAGCACTGATTGAACTCCATACAGAACAGCAGAATATTATACAATTCAAAAACGCTAAGGATAAGCAAACCTTATTGTTGTCGAATGAAAATACTAGAGGAAGCTTAAAATTATAACTATTTTAATTTATTCATAAAATTCAGTACTTTTAAACAATAATTACAATTCTAAATTATGAAAAAACAAATTTTCTCTTTTTTCTTTTTTATGATAACCTGCCTTCCAGTAATGGCTCAGGAAACACCAAAAGCAAGGGAAAAAGGGCATGAAGATACCAATAAATTTCGCCAGATGTATGATTTACTGGCTACACCGAACATGTATAGGACGGCTTCCGGAGCTCCCGGGCCTGAATATTACCAGCAACAAGCCGATTATAAAATCAATATTGAACTGGATGATAAAAACCAAAAACTATATGGGGTAGAAACCGTTACCTATTATAATAATGCCAAAGAGCAACTGGATTATTTATGGGTGCAGCTCGATCAGAACCAAAGTGCAAGAACATCACAATCGCCTTTAGCAGAAAGCAATAAACCAGATGCCGCCATTGGCGTAAAAGGATTTTCCCGAAAATATTTAGAAGAAAAATTTGATGGTGGTTTTAAAATTGAATATGTCAAAGATGAAACAGGAAAACCATTACAGTATACTGTTAACTACACGATGATGCGTATCGACCTGCCCAAACCATTATTGCACGGTCAAAAAGTTTCATTTTCCGTAAAATGGTGGTACAACATCAATAATTATATGCTCGAAGGGGGGCGTTCCGGATACGAACATTTCCCAAAAGACGGCAATAACCTTTATATATTAGCACAATTTTATCCCCGAATGGCTGTATATAATGATGTAGAAGGCTGGCAGAACATGCAGTTTTGGGGTAGCGGGGAATTTGCCCTACCATTCGGGAATTATGAAGTAAACATTACAGTTCCTGCAGACCATATTATGGAAGCTACAGGTGTTTTACAAAACAGGGCAGAAGTTTTTACACCAGAACAATTAAAAAGATGGGCCCTCGCCGAAAAAACATTTGATAAACCGGTACTGATTGTAACCCAGCAGGAAGCAACAGCTAAAGAAAATTCATTCTCTGAGAAAAAGAAAACATGGAAATTCAAAGCCGAAAACGTAAGGGATTTTGGTATCGCCACATCACGAAAGTTTATTTATGATGCCATGGCCGTACAATTAGGAACAAAAACCGCAATGGCCATTTCATTGTACCCGAAAGAAGGCAACCCGCTTTGGGAAGAATATTCTACAAAAGCTGTTGCACATACCTTAAAAAGCTACTCTAAAAGAACATTTGATTACCCTTATCCCAAAGCCATATCTGTAAATGCACAGGACCAGGGGATGGAATACCCAATGATTTGTTGGAATTATGGGCGTCCCGATGAAGACGGAAAATATACGGACAGAGTTAAATTTGGTATGTTAGGCGTTATTATACATGAGGTAGGGCATAACTTTTTTCCTATGATCGTGAATTCAGATGAGCGCCAATGGACCTGGATGGATGAAGGCCTTAATACTTTTATGCAGTACCTGGCAGAAACCGAGTGGGAGGGAGGGTTCCCGTCTACACGCGGCCCCGCAAAAAATATTGTCCCTTACATGAGCGGCAACCAGAACTTTCTAGAACCTATTATGTCCAATTCAGAAAGTATTATCCAATTTGGGAATAATGCCTATGGGAAACCGGCCACAGGACTCAATATTATGAGAGAAACCATTATGGGAAGGGAATTATTTGATTTTGCATTTAAAACGTATGCCAACCGTTGGAAGTTTAAACATCCTACACCGGAAGATTTTTTCAGGACTATGGAAGATGCTTCTGGAGTAGACCTTGATTTCTTTATCAGAGGATGGTTTTATACTACCGATTATACCGATATTGGAATCAAAGAAGTAAAAAGACATTTTGTAAGCAGCGAATTACCAAAAAACTTCAAAGCAAATGAACCTTCAAGGAGGCAGAGGCTCACAACGACGGGCCCGCAGGTATATATGATTGCCGAAAATAGTCCTGATTTTAAACCTGAAATGAACAAAGCGTTGGATATAAAAAGCGTACAGCCCCTGGATGAATTTGTGAAAGCTAATTTTACTGCAGAACAAATAGCAAAACTCAATGTACCTAAGTATTTTTATGAAGTCACGTTTAATAAACCCGGAGGTTTAGTAATGCCAATCATTGTAGAAATTACGTTTGAAGACGGAACAACAGAAAACCATATTTTTCCGGCACAAATCTGGAGAAAGAATGATAACGAAGTATCCAGGACGTTTGCTACACAAAAAATGATTAAAACAATTGTCGTCGATCCAAAACTCGAAACAGCAGATATTGACACTACAAACAATACCTGGCCCGCAAAGGAAGTAAAATCTAAATTTGATTAATAATGTAATAGTATGAATCCAAGGATTATGAATCAAAAAAAAATAGCGTGCCAGCACAAAATGCATGAACACGCTATACAGTCTAGCGCTATGGCTGACTTAGAGGGCAAATTTAATAATATAAAAGCAAAGAAAGAAATCTGATAAAAACAAAATTTAGATTTATTTGGAAATCAACACAGAATCTTAGTGTTTTTGCGAGAAATTAAAAACACACATAATGAATTACTTTAAAATATTGTTTAGTAATAGTGGTTAATAGTATCATTTTTTCTGCGAAACGGGTAAAGTTGTCTCAAAGTGAAACCTTCTTTTTCCAGGTTTCAAAGGCACACAAAAATCTAAAGAATAACTTATAACCACGATGCGATATTTATTTTAATTCAGCTAAACTAGTATTAGTATTGCTTTTCACTACTACATAATTCATATCGGTTTGTTAAATCATTTTTCATTACCAGCATACAAGATATTAATCCTTTGAAAGTAAATTCATAAAAAAATATTTTAAGTTGTATAATAACTTATTTTTAGGTTTGTTAAAATTTAGTTATAATTTTTATTAAATCATTTGATTAAAAATGGTATCTTCGTAATATAAAAGATTTTATTTCTTAAAGCATTGATTTTGATGAAGAAATCATTTTTTAAATAGTTAAAAATAAGTTAAATTATTTTAATATTTTATATCATTTAATTAGATAATCTAAAAATTAGAAAATTATGAAAAAATTTTTACTGTACTTTTTATTATGCATGGCATTAATGTCTTACTCTTCGTACGGAGTTGACAAGCCATTGATTCGAAAATTGTATTTTACAAAATCTAAATCCACTGTTTCAAGCATAAAAACAGAAAAACTCGTTTATATATATCCTAAAGGTACAATTTGTCGTGGGTATACTAATCTGGATGCAACAACTCCTATGTTATGGTCAAGCAATAGTAGTTGGGCATCAATGGGCGCTACAAAACCTGTTGCAGGAAGTGCTGTAACAATTCCTGCCGGTGTCCATATGATACTGGACGAATCGCCACCTAATCTTTCGAGTTTAAGTATTTCTGGCAAACTTGAATTTGCGGGTAGAGATATAAACTTGACAGCAGGGTGGATTATGGTTATGGGAACATTACAAGTAGGTACCCCCACAACACCTTATGTGCACAAAGCAATTATTACTTTGAATGCTACCAATCTAAATGAAGAAATTATGGGTATGGGTACCCGGGGGATAATGGTTATGGGAGGAAAACTGGAACTACATGGAGTACCGCCAACAAAACCAATTACTAAACTGAATAACCATGCGGGAGCGGGAACGACAGCTTTAAGTTTGCTAGACCCTGTATCCTGGAACGTAAATGACCAGGTCGTTGTGGCTACATCCGATTTTTATGGTGCTGCTAATGGCACTGCACAACGCACTCAAATCACTACCATAAACAGTAGTACCTCTTTAAATATACAAGATGGTTTAAATGCACAACGTTGGGGTAAATTACAATATTTAACACCAACAGGAATGAGTTTGACTTATGCAGCGCCTCCGGCAAATTTACCGGCAGGTACACCAACAATCCTGGATGAAAGAGCAGAAGTGGCTAACCTGACCCGAAATATTGTGGTACAGTCGGTAGATGATGATCTATGGCGGAATAATGGTTTTGGTTGCCACATCATGATTATGAAAATGAATGATATAGTAGGTGAAGCACATCTTAATGGAGTAGAAATCAAAAGAGGTGGACAGGCAGGAAAGTTGGGCCGATATCCTTTTCACTGGCACATGCTCAGCTATCAGGGAAATACAACGTTGCCTGATGTTACAGGACAATATATCCGGAATTCTACTATTAATCAATCGGCACAAAGAGGTATTGTTATTCATGGAACCAATGGCACAGAAGTAAGTAATAATGTGGTGTATGATGTACGTGGTCATGGGATATTTACTGAAGATGCTGTCGAACGGCGTAATATTATTAATGGAAACCTGGTTTTAAGAGTCCGTAATCCATTACCTGGCAAGCATCTAAAATTACATGAAATTGATGGTCGTTTAGGTTCTTCGGGATTCTGGATCAGTAATCCGGATAATACTATAACCAATAATACAGCGGCAGATTGTGAAGGTAGTGGTTTTTGGTTAGCTTTTCCGGAACGAACCTTTGGTGAAAGTAGGGGAATCGCACTCAAACCACGCTATCTTAGGTTTGGGGTTTTTAACAGTAATCATGCACATTCTAATCAAAAGGAAGGAATTTTTCTGGATAACGTTGAAGTCGACGAATTAGGGACCACCGAGGGCCGTAGATATGCTTCTACTACAGACATGCAGGAACCGCAGTGGCCTTTTACTACTATTTTAGAATTTGAGTTGACCAATTATTCCGTTTGGAAGAACAACACAAGCGGCATATGGAATGCTTCAGGAAGATCGCGAAACATTGGAGTAGTATCAGCTGATAATATAAATAAATTCTTTGCTGGAGTAGGCGATGAGCAATACGCTAGTTCAGCTGAAAAATCACTTGTAATCGGCATGAGCCTTAATTACAACATGAATGGGGTTACAATTCCTACTAGTTGGGGATCAGGCCCGCCTGTGGCTTTTGCCAGCTATCACAGTACTTTCGACATAAAAAACAATACCATAGTGAATTTTCCTGCCGTGCAAGACAAAACAAGTGGCGCTTTTGCAATAGACGATTATTACCTTACTCCTGTTGATAAGGGAACCATCCGAAACCCAGGTAACATTATGATTGATTCTCATCCAGGCGTACGAATACTACCGCGTGAACCACAATTTACTTTTGGAGTACTCTGGGATCCTCATAACTATTGGGGAGGGCCTGCTTCACAGGATAATTATTATGTATTAAACAATTCATTCCTTACCTATGGACAAACAGTACATGTGCCCCAAAACAATGCGGTTTCTGGCGGAGTTATAGTAGACGGACCATTTTATGGATTTTCTAACTACCGTATTAACGGCGTTGATAGACCTTATGATAAAATTCATGTAACCCGTACTAATGCAGGTGGTAACATCGTTGGCAATTGGGTTGTTGAGGCTGGTAGTGTAAATGCTATCTTAGGAAATATGCGGCACTTTGCTGCGCATCCTACAGGATATTATTATTTAGATTTTCCCACTATTGATGATATTAATGAGTTTGCACTAAACGTCACTAATATGCTGACAGCTGATGATTATCAGGTCGTGTCAGTAGAATATTCAGGCGACTACAACATAACACAGCTTTTTGCATCTACTGCATATAACATGAACGATTTTGGAAATACAGTGCCTTTTCCAACAGGAGAAGCAAATACACATGCTTATGCCGCAGTTACGAGTTTCCAGGACGTTGTCAATGCGCCAACCGGAGAAGTGTTTTGGCATGATAAAATCAATAATAAAGTCTGGTTTAAAGTAAGAGGCGGAGTAAATCCAGGGGAACCGACATATGCACCTACAAGAGATCTTAATTTGTACAAAGAATTTAAAATCCGGGCTTATGGGACATACTCTCCTTTAGATGTTACACCTCCTGGGGGAGACATAACATTAAACAAAATTTATCCAAATCCAACAAAAAATATAATTACTATAGAATATTATACACCAAATACCGGGGACGTAAACTTTGTAATAAATGATGCTGTTGGTAGAGAATTAGGCCATATAAAAACGAATTCTATAGTGGGTAAGAACGTGCAAACTTTAAATTTAGAGCCTTTCCCGAATGGAGTATATTTTCTAAATATCAAAAATGGAAGTAATTTAGATATGACCAGGAAAATTATTAAAAATTAATTAGCTGGGTACATTAGGATTCTATTAAGTGTCAATATTTTTTAAAAATAAAAAAAGCTGTCTCACGACCAGAGACAGCTTTTTTAGGTTATATTAAATTGTAAAACTTGCTACCAAAACTAAAACTTAAAATCAAAATTAGTTACCTTTGTAAATCAAAATATAAAAGTTATGTTTGGAATTGGCGGATCAGAATTAATTTTTATCATCCTGATTGCAGTAATGCTTTTCGGGGCCGATAAAATACCGGAAATTGCCCGTACACTAGGCAAAGGTATGGCACAACTTAAAAATGCCACCGACGATATAAAAAACGAAATTCACAAGAGTGCTATCGAAAATGATGTAAAAGCACTTACCAGAGGCGTAACAGAAGAAATCGGCAGGGTAAAGCAAAATATTACCACAATGGCTTCAGAACAGTTACCGGATAATCCAATCGACATTAAGTCTATAACAGAAGAAGTCAATGCAGAGATTGAAAAAGCCAAAATTAATATCGAAGACATTACCGACGGTCCTATAAAAAGACAATCCTAATGCTCGAACATATTCTGGAACTCGATCGGCAGGTATTTGTTTTTTTAAATGGGTTAGGTTCCACTACATACGACCCTTTTTGGCTCTTTATCACGAAGCAATACAGCTGGACCCCACTTTTTGTAGTCTTGTTATTTCTAATGTATAAAAAACTAGGCACCAGGCCGACACTGTTCCTAATAGTACTAATTGCCCTTCTCATTACAGTTTCAGACCAGACAGCCAATCTCTTTAAGTATATTTTCGAACGTTTAAGGCCCTGTAGCGAACCTTTACTAAAAGACAATATTAGAATTGTAAAAGCAAGTGCAACATTTGGGTTCTTTTCAGCACACGCTTCCACTTCAATGGCAGTTTCAGTACTATTATTTTCAATACTCAAACAGTATTACCGCTACCTGTTCCTGATTTTTGCCTGGCCATTACTGTTTGGTTACAGCCGTATTTACCTTTCTATGCATTATCCAGGTGATATATTGGCAGGTTATACCATAGGGTTATTACTAGGCTTGTTGTTTTATAAACTGTATCAATGGCTGGATAAGAACTACTTTTCTACTTAATTTTCAGGAGCTATTCTTGCTTTCGCCTTTATCTCTCCGCTGCGCTACGAGGATACCGGCTCTATCAAGGCTATAACACCCGGCTTACCGTTAAACCATCCCTGATAGGAAGCAATACCGTTTCCACACGGGGGTCATTCTTTAATAGCAAGTTGTATTCTAAGAGCACCTTTGTACTACTATCATTAGGCTGCAAAGCCTCCACTACCTTTCCGCTCCAGAGTACATTATCAGATAAAATAATCCCGCCCTTATTCATTTTCGGCAGGACCAATTCATAATAATTAATATAATTTTCTTTATCAGCATCAATAAAAACCAAATCAAATGTGGTATCCAGTGTCGGTATAATGGCAAGCGCTTCGCCCAGATGCTGAACAATCTGATTTCCCCATGGTGATAAATCAAAATATTTCCGTTGAAGATCGACCAGCTCCTCTTTAATATCAATAGTATGCAATAGGCCATTCTCCCGCATGCCCTCACACAAACACAAAGCCGCATAACCGGTAAAAGTGCCTATCTCTAAAATATTTAGCGGTCGTACTAATTTAGACAACATACTCAAAACACGCCCCTGGAAATGGCCGCTCAACATTCGTGGCAGTAGTACTTTCTGATAGGTTTCTTTATTAAGTTTCGCCAATAATTCAGGCTCATTTTCAGAATGTTTTTCGATGTAATCTTCTAAATCATCAGACAGGAAATGCATTATTTTAATGTATTTATAGATGGATTTTGATAATTATTCCAAAACGTAACAAATAAATAGTTTCAGAATCAATAGCATAAAAAAGAGTAATTT
>DASVUQ010000122.1:0-13859 GCA_036386975.1 Flavobacterium sp.
AGCAATAGAAAATTGGAAGGAATAAAGTTGACTCCTACAATTGATTCAATAATGAAATCGAACAAGCAACGTTTTGCTATGGCATTAGTTATAACAGGATTTGGTAGAAAGAAAGGTAATTATGGAAACCAAGTTGCTAAAGGAATTGGAATTGGCATTTTAACTTTTGGAATGTATGCACCTGTGCCAATAAAATCAAGTTTTTCGCTATTTACAATAATATTAGATTCTCAACGAAATGAAGTTGTTTATTATTGTAGAACATTGCCTATTGAAAAATCACCAACGGATTTAAAAGCCATTGAAAAACAATACCGGACTTTATATCAAGGATATATCTATGAATAAACAACATTTTCCTACATGGGTTTTAGATTATTATGGGTTTTGTAGCTAATTTAAGTTGGTTTGTACTTATTAAATGAAATTAAGCTTTATTAATCTGCAATTGTCGTATAGCCACGAAACGTCAGCTGAAATAATAATAAACCAATCTGCAAACTAAAAATAAATTCCTTATTTTTGAGTATTAAAAGTATAACTATGTATAGGGCCGCTCAAATAAAAAAGAATTTGATCTCAAGGATAAAAGAGTCGAAAGACTTAAATTTTTTAAATGCTTTGCAAACTATTTTTGATTCTTCTGAACAAGCATTATATCAGTTATCTTTTGAACAAGAATCTTCTATTGATAGCGCAAGATGTGAAATTAAAGAAGGAAAGTTTCAAAAGAATGAAGAAGTTATTTCGGAAATGAAGCAATGGCTGAAATCAATAAATAGGAATTAAACTCCAACTCCCAAAAACTCCATTCGTACACTACCATCATCATCTATCTTTGTTAGCTGGATATCATGTAACGTATTTACCAATTCCGGGTTCCATGGTGTTTTTACTTTGACATAATTTTCAGTAAAACCGTGAATGTAGCCTTCTTTATTTTCACTTTCAAAAAGTACCGTCCTGGAGCTGCCCAGCTGGCTTTCGTAAAACGCACGGCGTTTTTTAACAGATAATGCACGGAGCATCTTACTTCTTTTGGCACGTACATTGCCCGGTACAACGCCATCCATTAACGCTGCTTCTGTATTGTCCCTTTCTGAATACGTAAAAACGTGTAGGTACGAAATGTCCATTTCACTAAGAAAATGATACGTTTCTAAGAAATGTGCATCGGTTTCACCCGGAAAACCTATAATAACATCCACACCAATACAGGCATGCGGCATTACTTCACGGATTTTGTTTACCCGTTCAGTATACACTTCGCGTAGGTAACGGCGCTTCATTTTTTTTAATATGTCATTGCTCCCCGATTGTAACGGAATGTGAAAATGAGGTACAAAGGTCCTGCTCTGTGCCACAAAAGCTATGGTTTCATTTTTTAATAAATTAGGCTCTATTGATGAAATGCGTAATCTTTCGATTCCTTCAATCTGATCCAGTGCCTGTACCAGATCTAAAAAAGTATGTTCGTGTTTTTTATTCCCGAATTCCCCTTTTCCATAATCCCCGATATTAACTCCCGTCAGGACAATTTCTTTGATCCCTTGTTGGGAAATCTCAAAAGCATTTTTTAATACATTTTCCAAGGCATCACTTCTGGAAATCCCACGTGCTAACGGAATGGTACAATACGTACATTTATAATCGCAGCCGTCCTGCACTTTTAGAAAAGCACGGGTACGGTCACCAATAGAATAACTGCCTACATAAAAATCGGCATCCTCAATTTCACAGGAATGCACCTCGCTCCTGTCGTTTTTACTAAGGTCATTGATATAATCGGTAATTTTGAATTTTTCTGTAGCACCTAGAACCAAATCCACACCATCAACTGCGGCCAGTTCTTCCGGTTTTAATTGTGCGTAACACCCAACAGCCGCAACAAAAGCTTTATCATTGCGTTGCATGGCTTTCTTAATGATCTGCTTAAATTGTTTGTCCGCATTTTCTGTTACAGAGCAAGTATTGATGACATACATGTCGGCCACTTCTTCAAAACCAACACGGTCAAAACCTTCTTCCTGAAAGCTTCTTGCAATAGTTGATGTCTCTGAAAAATTAAGTTTACAACCTAAGGTATAAAAGGCAACTTTCTTTTTTTGTTCCATAATCATGCCCCACTGATGAAATCGTTGTCAAAAAATGGAGTGCGCAAAGATAGCTAAATTTGAAGATTTGAGAATATACTTTTTTATGTAAATTAAGGATGTTTCTCCCGAACATAACGAACTAATAAAGCAATTCTAAATTGATATTACTCTTTCCGGTACTTTTGTGTAATGTTAAAAATGTGTTCTAAAATACGTGCTTCTGTTTCATCAAATACCACATTCCGCCTTGCCATAACGATCTTTGCCGTTTCAAAAGCTTTTTTAGTAATATAAGTAGAAAAACCGGAAGCACCTCCCCATGAAAAACTGGGCACAAAATTACGCGGGAAACCGGACCCGAAAATATTAGTGCTTACACCCACCACAGTACCGGTATTAAACATCGTGTTGATACCGCACTTACTATGGTCGCCCATCATTAACCCACAAAACTGTAAACCGGTCCTGGCAAAATTTTCTGTTTCATAGCTCCATAGCTTTACCTCTTCATAATTGTTTTTAAGGTTGGAGTTATTACTATCGGCCCCTATATTACACCACTCCCCTAATACCGAGTTGCCTAAAAAGCCATCATGTCCTTTATTCGAATAACCAAAAAGCACCGAATTGCTTACTTCGCCTCCTATACGGGAATACGGGCCTACGGTGGTGCCCCCATATACTTTTGTAGCGAGTTTAACCTGCGCTTCTTCACATAAAGCAAATGGGCCACGGATGACGGAACCTTCCATAATTTCAGCATTTTTGCCTATATAAATAGGCCCGGCGGAGGCGTTTAATGTAACAAATTCCAGCTTTGCCCCTTCTTCTATAAAAATATTTTCAGGTGCTATAACATTGACACTTTTAGGGATCGGTTGTGAGGTACGGTCTTCTGTAAGCAGTTCGAAATCTTCGCGTATAGCGGCATCGTTTTTAGCAAAAATATCCCAGGTATGGGCAACAAAAAGACAATCTTCAGTAAATTCAATACTTTCATACGTATCAAAATCTACTTCTTCCTGGGTTTCCTGTGTATAGAAAGCAATTACTTCATCTCCTTTAAAAATGGCCTGATTGGGTTGTAAATCTTTGATCATTTCGGCCAAAACCGGATTGGGTAGAAACGACGCATTGATCATAACATTCTCTTCCATTTCGACCATTGGAAATTTCTCCGATAAATATTCTTCCGTTAGCGTAGTGGTTGTCGAACCGAGGTACTTTTCCCATTTCTCACGGATCGTTAATATGCCAATACGAATATCGGCAACCGGACGGGTAAAAGTAAAGGGTAATAATGCATTACGTACCGTTCCGTCAAAAAGTATATAGTTCATGGTAATAGTAATCTGAAGTTAAAGTCTCAAAGTTACTAAGTTTTAAAATAAAAGAAGCGCTTTAAAATAAAAAACCACTCACTTTCGTGAATGGCTTTTGTATAATTGGAACACTATAATTATTATTTCGCGTGCTTGGCGTATTTTGTTTTAAATTTATCGATACGTCCTGCAGTATCAATAAGTTTAGATTTACCTGTATAAAAAGGATGGGATGTTCTTGAAATCTCCATTTTCACTACCGGGTATTCAACACCTTCATGAACAATAGTTTCTCTTGTTTCAGCAGTAGATTTAGTAATAAAAACATCTTCATTAGACATGTCTTTGAAAGCAACTAATCTGTAATTCTCCGGGTGAATTCCTTTTTTCATTTTAATCTTATTTGTTTGGCTGTATTTTGTCCTGAAGCTTTTCATTTTACAGAAAAGGTATAAACATACTACAACTTTTTGTTTACTTTATTATTTTTGAGTGCGCAAATTTACAATTATTTTTCAATAAAAAAATCTTTATCAGCTTTTTTTTCATTGATAACCCAATTGATTTTTATATAATGTAAATACGGAATTGCTATATTTGTGGATTAATTAAATAAAAACATTACATTATGAAAAATGATGTTGCTACTTCAAAGTCTTATTTAGTATTTGGGCTTATCTTTGGCTTACTGATGATTTTATCATTTGTTCTAATTTACGTTTCGGGCATTAACCCTGTGGAAAATAAAACTGTTGGGACTCTTTCCAGTATAGCCAATTACTTTGTATTTCCTGTGATTTTAATTTATTTAGGCTGTGTAAATTTTAAAAAAAATAATGGAGGCTTACTATCATTTGTAGAATGTTTAAAGGTTGGAGTTTCTATAGCTTTTGTAGGCGCACTAATCCTAAGCGTTTTTAATGTAATTTTTAATTTGCTGTTTCCTGAATATTTAGAGGAGGTATTAAGTCAAACCAGGCAAATAATGATACAAAGCAACCCTAACTTAACACCTGAACAAATCGAAAGCGGTGTTAACATGACGAGGAAATTTTCATCTCCTTTGTTTTCTGTACCTATTATTTTATTAATGTTTTCATTCTTAGGTTTAATATATTCCTTAATTATAGGAGCTATTGTAAAAAAAGAGCATCCGCAAAGTTTCTAATCAATGAATGTATCCATCATTATACCTCTTCTGAACGAAGAAGAATCACTACAGGAATTATACAATTGGATTATTTCTGTAATGATTGCGAACAATTACTCTTATGAAGTTATCTTTATTGATGATGGAAGTACTGATAATTCCTGGTCTGTTATAGAACGGCTGTCTGCAGAAAACCCTAACATTAAGGGAATTCGTTTTCTAAAAAATTTTGGAAAATCTCAGGCTTTACATGCAGGTTTTGCCAAAGCTCAGGGTGATGTGGTTATTACCATGGATGCCGATTTACAGGATAATCCTGAAGAAATACCTGAATTATACGCTATGATTACCCATCAGCATTTTGATTTGGTTTCAGGCTGGAAAAAGAAACGGTACGACTCTGTTGTGACTAAAAACCTTCCTTCCAAACTATTTAACTGGGCGGCCAGGCGTACTTCGGGCGTAAAACTAAATGATTTTAACTGCGGGCTAAAAGCGTATAAAAATACCGTAATCAAAAATATAGAAGTATCGGGTGAAATGCACCGGTATATTCCTGTCCTGGCTAAAAATGCGGGTTTTGTAAAAATTGGTGAAAAAGTAGTCCAACACCAGGCACGCAAATACGGCGAAACCAAATTTGGTATGGACCGCTTTATCAATGGGTTCCTGGATTTAATCACGATTTGGTTTCTTTCCAGGTTCGGAAAAAGGCCAATGCACCTTTTTGGCGCTTTAGGCTCGCTAATGTTTGTCATTGGGTTTTTATCTACGGCTTTTATCATTATAATAAAACTGACAAAACTCTATTCGGGGCTAAAAACTATTCTCGTAACAGAAAACCCTTTGTTCTATATCGCACTAACTACCATGATTATCGGGACACAATTTTTTTTGGCGGGATTCCTGGGGGAAATTATTTTGCGTACGAAAAACAATGAAGAGCGGTATAAAATTGATACGAAAGTAAATTTATAATTTTTAAAATGTATTACAATGCACATCGATAAAAAAATATTAGATCAGGTCAATGTATGGCTTACTCCTACTTTTGACAAAACAACACAGGAAGAAATAATACGTATCATGACTACGTCCCCTAAAGAATTAGAGGAAAGCTTTTATAAAAACCTGGAATTCGGAACCGGCGGGATGCGCGGTATTATGGGTGTGGGTACCAACAGGATTAATAAGTACACACTAGGAAAGAACACTCAGGGTTTGGCCAACTATATGCATGAAGTATTTCCCCACAAACAACTCAAAGTGGCCATTGCTTACGACTGCCGCCTTAACAGTGATACACTGGCTAAAGTAGTTGCCGACGTTTTTTCTGCCAATGGGATTAAAGTGTATTTATTTTCGGATATGAGGCCCACTCCGGAATTGTCTTTTGCAGTCAGGCATTTGGGATGCCAGACGGGTATTGTATTAACGGCATCGCATAATCCTCCGGAATATAACGGATATAAAGTCTATTGGGAAGATGGTGGCCAGCTTGTCCCACCACAAGATGCCGCAATTATCCAGCATATCGAAAACGTTACTTACGATCAGATTCAATTTGAAGCAAATAATAGCCTGATCGAATACATAGATACAGCAATAGATGATGCTTTCATAGCGTCTTCTATCAAAAATGCAAGCTTTGACACTTCGGCGCAAGCCAAAGACCAACTTCATATTGTTTTTACTTCCTTACATGGTACTTCGATAAAAGTAGCACCACAAACGCTTGAAAAAGCGGGATACAAAAATGTTCATATTGTTCCTGAACAGGCAGAGCCCAATGGGAATTTCCCCACTGTAATTTCTCCTAATCCGGAAGAACCCGAAGCCCTGACCATGGCCTTGGCCCTGGCCGATAAATTAAATGCCGATATTGTTATAGGGACCGATCCTGATTGTGACCGTTTGGGTGTTGCCGTAAGAAATAACGAAGGCCAAATGACTTTACTAAACGGGAACCAGACCATGGTACTAATGACCGCTTTTTTACTCGAACAATGGAAAAAGCAAGGTAAAATAGACGGTAAACAATTTATAGGCTCTACCATAGTTTCTACTCCTATGATGATGGAACTCGCAACAGGTTATGGTATTGCATGTAAAATCGGATTGACCGGTTTTAAATGGATTGCTAAAATGATAAAGGATTTTCCGGAATTGCAATTTATTGGCGGAGGCGAAGAAAGCTTTGGTTTTATGGTAGGCGATGCTGTACGTGACAAAGATGCTGTAGCCTCTACCCTTTTAATTTGTGAAATTGCCGCTCAGGCGAAAGCCAAAGGAAGCTCGGTTTATAAAGAACTATTACAACTGTATGTCGATTTCGGTTTTTATAAAGAACATTTAATTTCCCTGACTAAAAAAGGAATAGAAGGCCTGGCGGAAATCAATCAGATGATGGTCAATTTACGGGCTAATCCTTTAAAAGAAATTGCAGGCCAGCGTGTGGTAATGGTCGAAGATTATAAAAACAGTACAGCTATAAATCTTTTTACGGATGAAGTAGAAACGATGCCTATACCAAAATCGGATGTATTGATTTATTATACCGAAGACGGATCAAAAATTGCTGCACGGCCAAGCGGGACTGAACCAAAAATCAAATTCTATGTAAGTGTCAATGCCTCGCTCGATAGTATCGAAAATGCGACAACGGTTGAAACAATTTTAGATGAAAAAATTAAACATATAACTTCCTCTTTAGGATTAAAGTAAATGGACGAAAACATAAAAAAAATTATTCCTTACACCAGAAATTACGATTCGCACATTTTTTGGAACGTCTTTTTTAATGTATTATATGCTTTATTCAGCACACTCTCATTTGTCGCATTATTTCCTTTGATGGAAGTACTTTTTAAAACAAACGAAAGGGTGGTTAATATTCCAAAGTATGAAGGTATCCTTGAAATTGGCTCTTACGGGAAGCAATACCTTCAATATTACATTACAAAGTTATCGGATGAAGACGGTCCTGAATATGCTTTACTGCTAACGGTATCTCTGGTCATATCGACTTTTTTCTTTAAGAATATCTTTAATTATGTGGCATCTCAGCATTTAATGAAACTAAAAAACGGAGTACTACGGGATCTACGGGAAACAATGTTCAGCAAAATTATAGACCTGCCTGTTTCTTATTATTCCGAAAAAAGAAAAGGAGATATTATGGCACGTATGCTGGGCGATGTAAATGAAGTACAGAATTCTTTTTTTATGGTTTTAGAATTAATCATCAAAGAACCTTTAACCATTGTTTTTGCTATTGTTGCCATGCTAAAAATAAGTACTGAACTTACTTTATTCGTTTTTATATTTATTCCGATATCCGCATTTATTATTTCAATAATAGGTAAATCTTTAAAAGCACAATCACAGAAGGCACAGCAGGAAAACGGGTATTTAATATCTATTGTTGAAGAAAGTTTGTCGGGATTAAAAGTAGTGAAAAGCTATAATGCCGAACATTTTTTTAAAACTACCTTTAACGATTCCATTACCAGGTTATTGCGGCTAAACAATGCTATGGGCAAGAAAAACAATTTAGCTTCACCTATGAGTGAATTTATGGGAATCGTAGTTATTGCCATACTGCTGTGGTATGGAGGTAATTTGGTTTTAGTAGATAAAACTTTAGAAGGTGCTTTATTTCTGGTGTACCTGGGATTGGCCTATAACATATTAACACCGGCAAAAGCGATTTCAAAAGCTTCCTATCAGGTTAAGAATGGTATAGCGGCTGCAGAACGTGTGTTTGAAGTGCTGGAAGTAGAAAATACCATTGAAGACCAGCCTAATGCAACGGTGTTAGAAGGGTTTAAAAATGAAATAGCGATTAACAATATTTATTTTGCTTACGGCAATGAAACGGTACTGAAAAACTTTTCGCTTATTATCCCAAAAGGAAAAACCGTAGCATTAGTTGGCCAATCCGGAAGTGGTAAAAGTACAATAGCCAATCTATTGACCCGGTTTTACGATGTTAATCAGGGGGAAATCCTGGTGGATGGCCATAATATAAAATCGGTTACCATGAAATCGTTACGTGCCCTGACAGGATTAGTAACCCAGGACAGTATCATGTTTAACGGGACAATTAAGGATAATATCCGGTTAGGAAATTTAGAAGCTTCTGACGAAGAAGTAATAAATGCCCTAAAGATTGCCAATGCGTATGAATTTGTAAAAGAGTTGCCAGCCGGTATCGAAACCAATATTGGCGATAGTGGCAACAAACTTTCCGGTGGGCAGAAACAACGCCTTTCTATTGCACGTGCCGTCCTTAAAAACCCTCCTATTATGATTCTTGATGAAGCTACCTCAGCTTTGGATACCGAGAGTGAAAGACTAGTGCAAGGCGCCCTGGAAAATATGATGCAAAACCGTACTTCTGTCGTTATCGCTCACAGGCTTTCGACTATTCAAAAAGCCGACACCATTGTAGTCATGCACAAAGGGGAAATTGTGGAACAAGGTACACATACAGAATTGCTGGCTAAAAACGGTACGTATAACAAATTAGTAATGATGCAGTCGTTTGATTAGTTGTTGATGCTACTGTGACTGATGAGGATGAAATAGTGTAAAACTGTATAAAAATATTTTTTATTGATAAACTTTCAGTCGATGCATTTGTTAGTTTTATGCATATAATCTATAATAATGTAGTATAATGTTTGTTACCAACAATACAATCAAGCTTCCCCTGGACCCCAATACTATCGTATGGAAGTATCTTGATTTATCAAAGTTCGTCGATCTTTTATTGTACCAACAACTTTTTATGTCGCGTTCCGATAAATTTGAAGACCGGCACGAAGGTACTTTTAGTGCACCCACATTTGAGGAAATAAAAAGGCTTTCTGTTAATAATCCTGATTTTTTGGATTACTATAAAACACATAGGGAAAATGTAGTTATTAGCAGCTGGCATATCAATGAATACGAATCGTATGCCATGTGGCAGATTTTTACGCAAAACAATGAAGGGCTAGCCATACAGTCAACTTTAGGACGGTTACAAAAATCCCTTGATCTCGATAAAGAATACGAACAACATATAGGAGAAGTAAATTATATCGACTATAAAAAAGAATATATTCCTTTTGACAATACTTTTTTCCCGTTTTTATTCAAAAGAAAAAGTTTCCAGTACGAACGCGAAATACGTATTATCTCTGATCTTACTGATCATAATTTAGCTATTGATAACGGCGTAAAAATTGATGTTGATATTGAAATCCTTATCGAAAAAATTTATATTCACCCGAACTCTGAAAACTGGTACAAAAACTTAGTTATCGAATTGGTACGAAGGCTTGGATTTGATTTTCAGATTGAAAAATCTGATCTAGAAAGCGATATCTTGATTTAAGCAAAATGACTATGCTTTTTGGGCTTGCGGAGTGGGAATTCAACACACCAATAATTTAGTACAAAAGAGAAATAAAAATATAAATATAAATGTTCATTTAGTACTTATGCCTTATTTTGGCGAACCATGTTATGCCCACTTATTTTTTATTAAGGTCTTTACTTCCTGCAATTACAAGTATATCCGTTTATACAACAGTCTGCTATTTTAGCTAATAAGCTCCTCCATTTTGGCAATAATCCTCCAAAGAATCCAACCAGGGATTTGAGGTCCAACCGATAAGCGGCTTTTTTTCCGAATCCCAATAAAATTTAGTTTTGCTCCCGCTCTGGCTCTAGCCATGAGGTCTTCCCATACAGGAACATGGTTTTAGGAATAATCTTCAAAGGCCCTTTTGAAGTTTGGTTTTTCTTGCAGTATTTGCTCTGAAAGTTTATGTCCTAAAATTTCTGCATCTTCAATAGCAAGGCTTGCTCCCATTCCAATGGTTGGCGTAATTGCATGAGCTGCATCGCCAATCATTATAACATTCCCGTATTGGTTGTATGGACGGGTGGCTACATCGCTGTCTCTCATTTTCCAAAGATAATTTTATATGAATTCCAATCAGTAATTCACTCAAAGGCTTGGGCAAGCATGTTATTTTGAAATGAATAATCGGCTGCCAAAAGTTCAGCGATTTTTTGTTTTTGAAAAACGTCTAAATCAACCCAAGTAACGTTAGGATTGACACCCGCTAATCCCCAAATCTCTGCTTGAACTTGGTCATCAAATCCTATTCTAACGGCAAATCTATTTTTTCCATTGGGAAAAACGTTACTGTTGTTGATTTCCAAGAACTATCATGCATTCCCCTGTATTAGAAGCTTCTTTAAAATGCTTCGGTGCTTCTTGAGGAACTTCGATTAACATATATAAACAAGAAAAAACTCTATTATGAATATAGTTTTCACTTTTGAAGTAGTCTTTTCTAACTACCGAACCAATACCATCTGCTGCCACTAAAATATCAAACTCAAAAGATTCGTCTTTTCCTTCTGAACCTTTGCATAGAACATTTACTTTTTCAGCGGAAGTTTGAATAGACTTCAAGTTACATTGCCGACGAATCTGTGTGCGGCTCAACAGATTTGTAAGTCCTGCAAGAAACTCCTGTCTAATGACATTCACAGTTAAATTAGGATCGGTCGAAATGCTAAATTTCTGTTTCTTATTGGTTCGTGCATTAAAAAAACTGATACAAAAGGTATTCAAACCGCAGGCTAATGCTTCTTGTTTTATGCCAATCTGTTTTAGCGCTAAACAGGCACGGGCTTGAATTCCATATTCAACACCCGGGCAATCCATAGCACTTTTATTTTTGTCCATCAAAATGATCTCTACCATTATTTCGTTTGATTTACAATATGCCTCCAAAGCAAGAGCAGTGACTAATCCTGCAGGACCCGCTCCAATAATTCCAATTTTACTGCTATTTTTTAATATCAAAATTGTGAGATCAAAAGGTCTGGTGGGGAAACGCTTTTTGTTAACTAATACTTTAAGTAAATATTAATACTTGAAATACCATTCAAACTAAATTTTGATTGGTCAAATTTTGGTGGTCCAAAACTTGATCGTTTATTATTTGATGCACCATACCCTTCTTTTGGCATTCCTAAAAAGTTTTCGTCTAGTTTACCATTATTATTTTCATCGTGAAAAACAGCAATAGCATATTCACCTTTTGGTAATTTTTCAAATTCAAAAAGCGCTATTTTATCTTTAATTTTTAATTTGCTGCATTTGAGGGCAATTTCTGGCTTTGTTGGAAATCCTTTTTCACTGTTAAAAAGACATGCAATACAATATCCCTTATCATTTTTAAATTCACTAACTCGAATGTTAATTTGTTGAGCAAAACTGATTTTGGTCAATAGGATTAATGAGATTAAAATTGAGATCTTCATGTTTTTAATTTTTAGATTTATTATTAATTAATTGAAACTTTGCTTTAATTGTATCTAGTGTTGAATAAAATTACCGGAACTATAAATAATGTTAATTGCATTGAAGAAGTTAAACCTCCTATCAAAACCCAACCCTAGTCCTTTTTTCCACTCGGCTCCAGCACCTTAGTCAATTGTTCCCAATGGCAGGCTAATCCTTAGGTTATTGGCTTAAGCTTCTCTGACCATACCAGAACAACATTTAACAGCGTCAATTTTAAAGATTTCCTAATGCTTTCTGGTATTTAACGGCAGCCACAAGGTAATTGTATGCCTGAACTAAGTAGTTGTTTTCTGTTTGTAAGAGGGAATATTCAGATTCAATTAAATTCACACTGGTCTTAACACCTTCTTTAAATCGCAGCTGGTCTGTAACTACAATCTTCTTCGCTAGCAGAATATTTTGCTGTGCATCTTTCATTCCTTCCTGAGCCTGATGAAGCTGTACTGCCAGTACTTTTAAATCATAATTAAAGTCTTTTTTTAATTTCTCAATATTCAATTCATTGATTTTCTCTCTTTGCAAAAATTCATCCTTGTTATATTTTCCCTGCCTTCCATCGTAGAGGGTCCATGATAATTTTATGCCTAAATAATTAAAAGAAGACCAGGTTTCATTTTTAAACAAATCAAATTTGTTGGATAATTGCAAGGCACCATAAGATCCGTATGCTGATATGACCGGAAGATAGCGGCTATTTTCCATTACCCGGTTTAAGGTGTTATCTTCTTTTCTTAATTCTTCTGCAATGATTTCCGGACGCCGGTCGATATTATTACTATTGGTAAGGATAGTAGCTGAAATAATCGTAGCAATATCTTCTGCAGGAACCACCTTTTCTGTTGTATTTAACTGGTAGCGCAACTCTTCCAGACTTAGTTCATAGTTTTGCAAATCGTTTTCATAGGTAAGCTTTGCATTGGCCAGGTCGAGCAGAAACCGGTTTAATTCATTTTTCAAGAGCGTGCCTGCCTGGAATTTAGTAGTTGCCGTTTCCGAGTTTGCTTTGGCACGCTCGTAGGCTTTTAATGATAGTTGCAGTTTTTCCTTGTTATATACCACAGCGTAGTATGCCTCTGTAATTGATTGTTTGATATTAATTTTTTCCTGCTCTGATTTATTCGCCTCAATTGAAGTTTTGTTCCTGTTTATCCGTCTTTCATAACTAGTTCTGGGATCAAATATCTTCTGATCGATATTCAAATTCAGCTGGTTATTAAAAGGAGCTCCAAATGCTATGCTTCTTGTAGCGTCGGGCGGTGTACCCGGCAAACCAAACTCACCAATAGGAATTAAACTTTCCTGTAATTTGGTATTCCACCTGGCATCTGCATTAAAGGTAATCTTAGGATGCCATGTACTATTAAGCTTTTTATTTTGAGCACGTGCAATATCTGTTTCTATATTTTGCGTTTTAAGCTCGATACGGTGCTTTAAACCTGTCTCTATGGCTTGATTTAAAGTGATGGTTTGGGCATAGCTTTTACTCACTATCAGCAAACCTGCTATAATTAACAATTTTTTCATTTGAGAATATTTTGTTTTTAATGGTGATGAAGCTATCATGAATATTAGTTTCTGTTTGCGAATGGCATACTCATCATGGTTTCATTTGTAAGGTTTTAAAATTTATCCCCTGAATACCTGTGCGGGCTCTAATGAATTAATGCGGCGAATAGCAAACAAACTGCCACCTATGGAAATGAGAAAGGTTAGCATAAGGAATAGGGCTTGCATCCAGAGGGTGTAGCGAAAATAGGTTCCAGTCTGCTGCATCCCGATTCTGAATGCCTCCATTAAAATATAGCCAACGGCAAACCCGACGATAGAAAATAAAGCGGCCTGAATAAGTATCAACCTGGTGATGTAGCTGTTGGTAGCTCCTATCGCTTTGAGGGTGCCGTAATCTTTTATCCGGT
>DASVUQ010000123.1:0-14899 GCA_036386975.1 Flavobacterium sp.
TTTATCCCGTCCGGATACTCTGTACTCGAAAGTGACATTTGTTGTACAATATCATAATTAACCACATTAATCACCACTTCTCTTGTAGCGTCTGCATTGATCAGGGTATGTTTTACCGTATTATCACGGACACGCCTTGCGGGTGAAAAAATCAGGATAGGAGGATTGGAACTAAAAACATTAAAGAAACTGAATGGAGATAGATTAGGCGTTCCTTTTTTATCTACAGTACTCGCAAAGGCTATAGGCCTGGGCCCAACAGCACCTTGTAAATATCCCTGGAGTTGTGCCGGCGAAATGTCTTTTGGCTCAATGCTTAACATGAATTTTGATTTTAAACAAAAGTAAGAAATTGTATTAACAATAGGAATTATAGTTGGCGATTAAAATAAACTTTACGACTTTTAGTTATATTTATAGCTAAATCCTATCTATGCAGTTTTACGATAATAGAAATGTTACCCGCTGGGTTATAATTGTGGCTTCCTTCATTATAATCTCTCTGATTTTATGGAATACCTATACCTTTTTTCAAATCTTTAAAAATGAAGAACGCTTAAAAATGGAAGTCTGGGCAGAGGCTCAAAAATCACTTTTAAATGCCAATGAAAATACCGATATCGAACTTCCGTTAAAGGTCTTAAACTATAATTCTACCATTCCTTTACTTCTTACGAATAGTAAAGACAGCATTATCAGTAGCAGGAATATTGACGAAAGCAGGATTAAAGATCCGGAAAAGGCCAAAAAGTTATTAGAAGATTTTCGTAGCAACAATGCGCCGATAAAAATCGAATATGATAAAGGAAAGTACCATTTGCTTTATTACAACAATTCCTCTTTATTAAACAAACTCAAATACTATCCTGTGGCCCTGGTTTTGATCATTGTACTGTTTGGAGGGGTCGTGTATAATTTTTACCGGAGCACTAAGATGGCGACCCAAAATAAATTATGGGCAGGAATGGCAAAAGAAACTGCACATCAGATAGGGACTCCTCTATCTTCACTCATTGGATGGCTGGAAATAATGAAAGCAGACAATATTGACGAAATGATAGTCAATGAAATAGAGAAAGATATTGTGCGCTTGCAGATGATAACAGACAGGTTCTCGAAAATAGGGTCTGAGCTTGTAGTCAACAAAATTGATGTAGTAAAAGAAACCGGGCTGTCATTTGATTATTTACAATCCCGGTTCTCCAAACAGGTCGAATTTTCATTCACCAGCCCACAGTATCCTATTTTTATTTCATTGAATGCTACTTTACATAGCTGGACTATAGAAAACCTTATAAAAAATGCTATTGATGCCATGCGTGGCCGGGGATTTATAGAAGTCAGTGTGGTAGACAGTAAAAATTATGTAAAGATTTATATATCAGATACAGGGAAAGGAATCCCTAAAAGTCAGTTCAAACGCATTTTTGAACCTGGTTTTACAACCAAAAGCAGGGGCTGGGGGCTGGGGCTTTCCCTAACAAAAAGAATTGTCGAAGAATACCACAATGGAAAAATAAGGGTACTGCATTCTGAAATCGGAAAAGGGACAACAATGCAGATCACTTTAAAGAAACAAAAGGCATTGCGATAATTTCAACATATATGTTTCAAAATAAAATGTCGTAAATATGATCACATATTTACGACATTGAATTTAATCTCTTTTAGGTTTAATTCCTCGAAGCTCTGCTTCGATTTTTTTAGCCACAGATTAAGAGATTAAAAAATGATTTTAAAAAATTTGTGAATCTGCGGTTATTATTTTATTATTACCTCTGGGGCTCCTGCCCCGAGGTAGTTTATTTTGTTGGATTTACCTATACTACATTGTCTTTTATAGCTTCCGCTAAAGCTTCAAATTCTTCTTTACTAAGGGTAATTTTATTTTGGAAACGCATTTCGTCCATTTCGTTTAACGGAATAAGGTGTACGTGTGCATGCGGGACCTCAAGGCCAATAACTGCCATACCTACTCTTTTACAGGCAACCGTTTTTTCTAAAGCAATAGCTACCTTTCTCGAAAATTGCATCAATTTTATATACAAACCTTCTTCAATATCAAAAATTTTATCAATTTCCTGTTTCGGGATGCAAAGCGTATGCCCTTTTGCATTGGGGTTTACATCTAGAAAAGCAAGGAAGTTTTCATCCTCATAAACGATGTAAGCAGGTATTTCCCTGTTTATAATTTTTGTGAATACAGATGCCATTAGTCCTGATTTAAAATTAATCTCTTGAAATTTCGAGTATCTCACACTTAAGGATACCATTAGGCACTGTAATTTCGGCTACTTCGCCTACTGTCTTTCCTAATAACCCTTTACCAATCGGAGAAGTAACGGATATTTTTCCTGATTTTAGATCTGCTTCACTTTCTGCTACAAGCGTATATTTCATTTCCATTCCGTTGGCCTGGTTCTTTATTTTTACGTTTGATAATACCAGGGCTTTAGACACGTCCAGTTGGCTTTCATCTATCAGCCTTGCATTTGCATGGATCTCTTCCAGTTTAGAAATACGCATCTCTAATAGCCCCTGCGCTTCTTTTGCTGCGTCATATTCAGCATTTTCAGAAAGGTCGCCTTTGTCCCTGGCATCAGCAATATCCTGAGATGCTTTCGGGCGCATTACGTTCTTTAAATAGTCTAATTCTTCTCTTAATTTTCTTAATCCTTCTGCTGTGTAGTAAGATACTGCGCTCATAGTTTCCTCATTTATATAAATACAAAAAATCCCATCGCAACGGGATTCCTTTTTACAAAGATATTACTTTTTTAAATGTCGATAATTAAATGTTAATCATATACATTTCAAAGTTAATTAAATTAAATTTGTTTACAACAATTTAGATGAAAATTTTTATGATCCGTAAATTTTTATATTTCACTTTGCTACTGACTGTATTAATTCATTGTAGTAGCGATAATGTAAGGAATAAAAACCCTTTCGTACCTAACTATTCGTTTTCTATTACTATTGATACCAATCTTCCCAGTTATAGTGGGTTGGCATCGCCTGTTAATCCGCAACTCATTACATTGCCCAATATAGGTGCCAATGGTATTATAGTGATGAAGGTTTCAGATACCGATTACAGGGCATGGGAAGCCAATTGCCCTAACCAGTCCATAACTTCCTGTTCCCGGATGACACTCGTGGGCACCAATGCTAAATGCCCCTGTGATGATATAGAATACAGTTTATTTACAGGTGTAAGTGCTACCGGTGGGGCACAATATACCTTAATTCCTTATAGGATTGAAGTAGTAAGCAATAGGGTAATCCGTGTGTATAATTAAAATTTTAAACTTATTCCCATTAGAAAATTGATTCCTGCCTGAGGATAAAATCCTGCCCCTTCTATTGTTGAAATGGTTCCGGGACTAGAAAAATCATCATCATAAGTGTAAAAATAGCCATTGCTTTCATATTCTAAATCAAAGATGTTGTTGACTAATGCAGAGAAAAATACCGATTTGAATATTGTTTTTGGTTTCCATTCGTACGAAATAGTAATATCATTTACAAAATAACTGTCCAACCTGGAGGTTTTGGAATCGATATTGCCCATAAACTGTTCCCCAACAAATTTAGACAATAATGAAATATTGAAATCAGGTATCGGAATAAACAGCAACCGGTTCCCTGCAATGACTTCCGGAGAAAAAGCGATGTTGGTATTGCCTAAGTTTTGCAAAACGCCATCCCGTTGAAAGACAAAATCCTGGTTTTTATTCTGGCTCAAAGTGATATTAGGTTGTAAAAACCATTTATTGGTTAAAGTCAGCGTGGCGTCTGCTTCAATCCCCAACCTGTAACTGTTGCCGCTATTTGCCCTGACCGGCCCACCAACATCATTAAGTTGGCCTGTTAAAACCAATTGGTCTTTGTATTTCATAAAATAACCATTCACATTTAGTTTTACCTTTTTAGTAGCCAAACGCCAGCCCAATTCCAAATCGTCTAATTTTTCCGGACGAGGATTACCATTTTCATAGTCGTCCCTGTTAGGTTCTCTGTTAGCTCTTGCATAAGAAAAATACATACTTTGCTGATCATTCATTTTATAAGTCAAGCCGGCTTTTGGATTAAAGAAATTAAAATCGTCATTGACCAGTCCGGTATCTGTTCCGCTGGTTTTATAACGGACAGTGCGGTATTGAAGATCCCCGTAAAAACCCCATTGATCTGTAAAATCATAATTAATTTTGGCAAATAAATTCAGATCTGTTTTTGATGAAGCATCGTCATAATAACGGTCCCTGATACTACTTTGTGAAGCAAATTTTGCCCAGATGATTTCTCCAAAGTGACTGCCTTCATATTTATTGGCACCGCCTCCAAAAATAAAATCTATTTTATCTTTTTTGTAATTTAAAGAAAATGTAGTGCCGTAAAAGTCATTATCCAGCCATCGCCTTCTGATGAGGTCTGTTATGTTGATCGTCTCACCACCAATAATTACCGGGTTCAGATTATATTCTGCAAATTGCTGATCTTCTTTATACTGTTCAAAATATCCTTTTCCTTTCGTATAATGCAATGCCACGTTCGTACTCCAGTTGTCATTGTATTTTTCACTCCAGTGCAATTGATAATGGTCCTGTTGATAATTGTCGGTTTCATTATCATAAAATTGTATAGTACCATTATCATCTGTATACATTCCTGCAACATTATAAGTCCTGTCATTTTTTAGTTTTTCAGGATCTTCCAGGCCATACCATGCCTGATACGTTTTTTCTGTTCCGCCAAAAGCCAGTGCTTTAATTAAAGTGGTTTTGCCAACATAAGTCCCCTGTAAAAAATAAGATTTTAAATCTGATGCAGCGCGGTCAATAAAACCATCTGATACAATCGCAGACAAGCGCCCCGCTATTTCAAAATGATCGTTTAATAAACCGGTACCAAATTTTACAGTATGTTTACGGGTATCAAAACTTCCGAATGAGTTGGCTATTTCTCCGGAAGCTTCTTTAGCATAATTATCTGTTAGCAAATTTAGGCTTGCGCCGAAAGCTCCCGCGCCATTAGTAGAAGTCCCTACACCACGTTGTAATTGCAAACTTTCTACTGAAGAAGCAAAGTCAGGCATGTTGACCCAAAAAGTGCCCTGGCTTTCTGCATCGTTATAAGGAATGCCATTAATCGTAACATTTACTCTGGTAGCATCACTTCCACGGACACGGATCCCGGTATATCCTACTCCGTTTCCGGCATCGGTTGTGGTCACTACCGATGGCAGGTAGTTCATCAGGATAGGAATGTCCTGTCCCAGGTTCCTGGATGTAATATCTTTTTTATTCAGGTTACTAAAGCTTACCGGTGTTTTTGTGGTAACACGTACAGCCGAAACTAAAACATCATCCAACTGATTGACTTTGATCGTGTCTTTTTCCTGAGAAAATGAACTAATAGAAAAAAAGAAGAGGGAGATAAAGAGAATAGATTTTTTTGATCCTAACCCTTTTCGGTTTAAATTAAATACAGTTTTCATTCGTAAAATGTTACGAATAAAAGGGGTAATTATTCTTTATTAAAATTAATTATTACGATGACAAGAAATAGTGTGCATGCTATAAACTGGTCATTTTTTCCCTTGGCAGCATTACCTGCCCAGGTTCGTTGGGTATGATCTCAGCTCGTTTCCCCTGAATAAATCAGGATATAAGCACCCCTTTGAGACAGTGCAAATATAAAAAAGTATGGTTAGAAAAACAGGATAATAGTATTAAAAATACATTTCTCCATTTATACATCCGGTTTTCTCCTGTTCTGCTTAATTTCCGAAATATTCTTCTTGTCCTTGAGCCTTTTCTTAATCACTGATTTGGGTACTTTTGTGGCTTTTCTGATTTTTGGTACCGCCAGGGCATTTTTAATGATGTTCAAAAACCGCTTTATTACAATGTCTTTGTTCCTGAGCTGGCTCCTGTCTTCATCGCAATGTAGTATTAAATTGTTTTCTGATGTTAATCTTGAAGCTAATTTTTGCAAAAGCAATTCTTTTTCCTCATCAGATAACGCTTTTGAATTTAAGACATCAAAAGACAAAACCATCTTAGAGGATACTTTATTAACATTTTGCCCACCGGCCCCGGAACTACGAACGGCTTTAAAATGAAGTTCGGATATGATTTTTTCTGTCTCCATTGCTGTATATACTATTGCGTATCAGAAGCTACAATTTACTTTTATTAAAAGGCTGATGCGCGGGTTTTAGTAAATCATTGACTGTTTTTACAGGGTTGAATGTAATTATGGGTACCTGTACAAACACAGTAATCCATTTGGACATAGCGCCATTCCATAATCCCGGGAGTTCGTATGCCTTAAATGTTTTTCCATGTTTATGTTTCTCTACTATAAAACCAGTGTTTTTATCTACGAACAGGTCCAAGTCAAATTTTTCATTTTTATAATTCTTAATCCCACAAACTACATCTACCGGATTAAAATGGGTTGATTTTTTCAACAGCATCATCTGCTCGTGGTTGTTATGGTCTATTTGAGAGGATTCTACTATGTGCAACGAAACCATCCCTTTTGCATCCCGTACCCAAAATGGGCCACCACCTGGTTCCCCTTCATTTTTTACCATTCCGCATACCCTTACCGGCCTGTTAAAAATACTCTTTAAATAATCTGTTTTATTTTCCAGTGTATATTTAAAGAAATCTTCAGAAAATATGTGATGGAGTTCTTGCTCTGCAAAATGAACCATTTCCGCAATTGTACTTTCTTCTATTTTCATAGTGTCAATACATTTTAAATAATAGAATAGTTGCTCCTGTAAAACCAACAGTATCCCTGCAAGTGCTTTTTTATACCTGGCTATAACGGCAGTCTGGCCCTGAATGACATTATCAATATTTTTGATCAATACCACATCAGTTTCCAGGGCATTTAAATTTTGTATCAGTGCACCATGTCCTGCAGGCCTGAAAATTAATTTTTCATTTTCATCCCTGAACGGAAGGTTCTTTTTGTTCACGGCAATAGTATCCGATGCTTTGTCTTGATACGAAAAACTGGTTGTAATGTTAACATCAAACGCAGCTTCTATCTTAGGTTTTATATCGCTGATGATTTTTTCGAAATCGCCCCGATGTTCTTCCGCTACGGTAAAATGAATATGGGGTTGTTTATTAGCATTGCTGTAATGTGCTGCTTCCAGTAAATGCTCTTCAATGGGAGTGGCAACATGATCGTGGTATTTATGGAACGGTAATACGGCTTTTGGTTTACCGGCATAATTAAATTCATTTTCTGAAAGCAACAGTTGTATAAAATGAAATATTTTTTTGTCTTTGCCCCAATTTTCAAAATCAGGAAATCTTTTCCTCAGGATACTTTCTGTTGCTTCGTAAAAAGGAAATTTTTCTATACCTGCCAAAAAAACGGGAAGGTACTTATCTTTCTTCCTGTTGATATACGCGTTAATGGTTTCTTTTTCTTCATATTCATTACCAAATTCACTAAGGAATTTGAACATCCTGCTGGCCGCACCCGAAGCGGGGACAAAATTAATTAATTTAAGCCGGTCTTTTTTTTGATCAAAAAGAGCAGCATAATAATCAAATTTGTTTTCTTCCAGGTCAAGGATCCCGTCATTTAAAGTGGCCGGGCGTTCCAACACTGTTTTCTTTATTCCGTTTTCAAAAATAGACAAGTGTTCCTTTATCGTTGCTATAGCTATTCCATGCTCATAGATCTGAACAAAATCATGGGAAGTAAGCCCCATTTTTTTAACTTCTTTTAAATCGTTGATAATCCGGATTGCTTTTGACAGGCGTTGTTCTTTATTGCCGGTTACTATAATATAAGGCTTCTGGTTCTCGATCAGCACTTTTTTAAAGGCCTCAAAAGTCAGTTCCCTATTTTCCGGGTTGTCCCTTAAGCCGTCTTGTTCCCAGGAGACATCCACATCAGTAAGCAAAAATAAATCATAATGATGTTGGCGGGCCGCATGGTCCAAAGCTGCATCGGTTTTACCATAATAAAGTTCTGAAAAAACTTTGGTTACCATTAGGTTCGTGTCGCAAAACAAATATTCATTGGCTCTAGTAACGGCTTCATTTTCAGGATTTATTTGTCCAATGGCTATGGGCACTACATCTTCGAATGTACCAATTTCTTTTTTAGGAGTCCATTTATCCTGAAAGTATTCACATGCAAACTCAGGTATCCAAACCGTATTAAAGTGTTCGGATAATTGTTTTGCCAATGTTGTTTTGCCGGTAGATTCCGGTCCGTATAACGCAATTTTTAGTATTGCTACAGGTTGTTGCGTAAAATTTTCTTCCATTCTATATAGGCTAAAACAGCTAATATTGTAAAAATAACATATTCCAGTGCCAGGATGCCAAGGCCTTTATACCAGTACAAAGGTACTGTTATACAATTACCAATAATCCATAATGTCCAGTTTTCTATCTTTTTTAAGGCCATATACCACATGGCTGTAAAAAATAACCCTGAGGTAAATATGTCGCAGTAATTAATAAACCGGATATCATAGTCAAATATACTGTAGATGATAAAGATGATGATTATTGTTATAAGAAACAGTAGTATCCCTATTATTTTTTCTTTAAAATTGGTACTTGATATAGGTAATGCCTGATTGCCAGTAGTTTTCTTGGACCACTTGTACCATCCGTAAATGCTCATGACCGAAAAATAAAAATTAATGGTCATATCGCCAAAGTAGGCTGCTTTGTACATTAAATAAACGGTAATTACGGTAGCAATTAAACCGGTAGGGTATACCCATATATTTTCTTTTTTAGCAAAATACACACTGGTGATACCGAATATAAAAGTCAAAGCCTCCAGGATAATCTGGAGTAATGAGGCATTTTTATAGGGAGCAAACAGAAAGTCTGTCATGGTAGCATTTATGGGCTTACGCCCGATTACTCAAAAAAGGTATTGTCATTTTCAAAAGCGGTCCCTATTACCACTATATCAGCCCCGGCATGAAAGGCTTCCCAGATTTGTTCCGTGGAACGTATACCACCGCCAACGATTAAAGGGACTGTTAGGTTTTGGCGCGCTAAAGTAATCATTTCTAACGGAACCGAAAGCCTGGCCCCACTTCCTGCTTCGAGATATATTAATTTATTACCGAGCATTTCCCCGGCAAGGGCTGTTTGTACCACATATTCCGGGTTGTTCCTATCTAACGGTGTTGTTTGGCTCATTCTTGCTACGGCAGTTGTTGTACCGCTTTCTATTAAAATATATCCGGTAGCCATAATTTCGAGATGGGTTTGTAAAAGTGCAGGTATGGCATCTACCTGATGGCCAATTAAAAAATCAGGGTTCCTGCCGGAAAGTAAGGTCAGGAATAAAATACCGTCGGCATGCCTGGAAATTTGTGACGGGTGCCCGGGAAACAAGACAACAGGCAAATTACTATTTTCTTTAAAAGCAATGACAATTTCATCCAGGTTGTTTCCGTTAAAAGTGCTTCCGCCGATAAAAATATGGGTGGCGGGCGAATCGGTAATTTTCTGTGCTAAAGCAGGTACCTGGTCCGGACGGGTTTTATCCGGATCTATGAGGATGGCCAATAGTTTTTGATTGTTGGCTTTTGCTTCGAGAATTTGTGAATATATATTTTTCATTATTATACAGGTAGGATATGAGTTACCGGATGTGTTTGTACTGCATATACGAGGGTATAGCCTTGAATAGGCTCAAAATAAATAGTGAAAATTTCTTTTACACTACTAAAATGAAGTTCGGCAACAGCGGTTGCGCCTTCTAAATCAAATGGAAGGACTGTAATATGATCTTTAAAGCTAATCCCTTTTTCATTTTTAATCTTAAAAATAGCTTCTTTTGCGCCCCATATTACGGTTAGGTACCAAATATAAGCATCGTTATTTTGTTTAATGTTTTCTGAAATTATTTCGACAGAAAATTTATTTGCAATTTTTATTATTTTATCCCTTTGCCTTTCGATATCGATACCTACTTCCTGGTCGCTGATAATTATGGCTGAAAAATAAAAAGAATGTGTGATCGAAATGTGTCGGTTGTCTTTAAGATGTGGTTTTCCGGAACCGTCATAATACAAATCAAAATCGGAATACCCTGCCAATTTCAGAAGTTGCCGTATTGATAAAAACCCCAATTGCTGTAGTGGCGATTTCATTGCACTGATGCGTGCTACACTTATATCGGTAAGTACTATATCTTGTGCTAACTGCTGATAGGTTTCTGTAATGTTCCAGATCAGGATTCTGGTTTTTGTATCAAAGTCTATGGTTTTATAAAATGGCATATAGTAACAATGGGATTAGCCCTGATGGCAGGGGAAAGCTTTTTGGGCCGGGGCTGCATTTTTTTCCTGCTTAAAAAAGCGACCGGCGGAAGCTCTTTTTAAGCTTGGAAAAAAAGCAGTCCCGGATTAAAAACTTGGAACGGACAGCAGGAAATTGCTTTTAATAATTGTTATCATTTCAATTCAACTCAGCTATTGTTTTTCAGCATATTAAGGTAATGAACAATTCATAATTTTTCTGGAAAGTATTTTAAATAGAAAGTAATTCAGTAAATTTGCAAAAAAATTTTAGTAATCACAAATTAATTATATGAGTACAGCCACTTTACAATATGTAGCTTTTAAGGTGAAAGATATTTCATTGGCCGCCTGGGGAAGAAAAGAGATTGAGTTAGCAGAAGCTGAGATGCCGGGTTTAATGGCACTTAGGGAAGAATATAAGAACGAACAGCCGTTAAAAGGCGCACGGATTGCAGGTTGTTTGCACATGACGATCCAGACTGCGGTTTTGATTGAAACTTTGATAGCCCTGGGCGCGGAGGTAACCTGGAGTTCTTGTAACATTTTTTCTACACAGGACCAGGCTGCCGCTGCGATTGCTGCTGCAGGAATCCAGGTGTATGCATGGAAAGGGTTGAATGAGGAGGATTTTGACTGGTGTATCGAACAAATATTGTTCTTTGGTGAAGACAGAAAGCCGTTGAATATGATCCTTGATGATGGTGGTGATTTAACGAATATGGTGATTGACCGTTATCCTGAACTGGTTGCGGGGATCAAAGGGTTGTCTGAAGAAACGACTACAGGGGTACACCGTTTGTACGAAAGAATGAAAAACGGTACCTTACCAATGCCTGCGATTAATGTAAATGACTCGGTTACTAAATCGAAGTTTGATAATAAATACGGTTGTAAGGAAAGTGCGGTTGATGCTATCCGCCGTGCAACGGATTTAATGCTGGCCGGTAAAAGGGTTATTGTTTGCGGGTATGGCGATGTGGGCAAAGGCACTGCTGCTTCTTTTCGTGGGGCGGGTTCTATTGTAACAGTTACCGAAATTGACCCTATTTGCGCACTTCAGGCAGCAATGGACGGGTATGAGGTAAAGAAACTGGATACGGTTATCGCGACTGCTGATATTATTATTACTTCTACAGGAAATAAAGACATTGTTTTAGGAAGCCATTTTGAAAAAATGAAGGATAAAACAGTTGTATGTAACATTGGGCATTTTGATAATGAAATTGACATGGCTTGGCTGAATAAGAACTATGGTGCTACTAAAATTGAAATCAAACCCCAGGTAGATAAATATACGATTAACGGTAAAGATATTATTATTCTTGCCGAAGGCCGTCTAGTGAATTTAGGCTGTGCCACAGGGCATCCGAGTTTTGTAATGAGCAACTCCTTTACAAACCAGACGCTGGCCCAAATTGAACTTTGGAAAAATAGCGCGGCTTATAAAAATGAAGTGTATATGTTACCAAAGCACCTGGATGAAAAAGTGGCGATGCTGCACCTGGCCAAATTGGGTGTGGAGTTAGAAACGTTACGTCCTGACCAGGCTGAGTATATTGGCGTAAAAACAGAAGGCCCGTTTAAACCTGAATATTACAGGTATTAAAAAATATAGTATTAGTGTTCAAAAGCCCCTCGTTGTAAAGCGAGGGTTTTTTTATGGAATAGGGAGCCATTTGTAATATAGCTAAATTAAAATAATGCTCTTATTTTATAAATTTTTAGAAAGGGTTTAAGGATCCCGAAAAATGTATCGTTTTTTTAAATTTAATAAATTATCAGGAGCACAAAAGGTACTGTTGCCATTGCTTTTGTCCCGCTTTCCGCTCTATCTGCGCAAAAAAAGCGCAGGATGCCGCTGCAATCGCGGCTATCAAAAAAATTTTCGTTTTTTTAGGAACACCTCAACAGTGGTGTGCCGGTATAACTTTAAAAAAATAGACAGGCACCTAATAAATTCAACTATAGCTTTGTGTCTTAGTGCCTTTGCGAGGAATAAAAAACAAATGAATGAATTAGCATAAAATATGCTGTAGTAATAGTGATTAATGGTTATCATTTTTTCTGCGAAACGGGTAAAGTTTGCCTCAAAGGGAGACCTTCCCTTCCTAGATTTCAAAGGCATACAAAAAATCTAAAGAATAACTCATAACCAGGATTGTGATATTTTATTTAATTCAGCTATAAGTATAAAGTTGTTCTTTTTCATTGGATCATCTGCTCCTGATACAGCATGTAGTCATAATATAACTAACTACAGGTCCGATTATACTGGCATATTTTAAAGTATATTATGGGGTTTATTACTACAATAAATCAGTATCAAAAGAATTTTTTTGACACTATTGCTTTTTATATTGAACCAAAAAATGCAGATATTTTTCTAAATTTTGGTTTTCCGCACTGCATAACAGCACTACGGAGTAAAAAAAGATAAGACTAGAATAGAAAGACCATTTTACAGTCAATTGAAAAAGTTTAAACACTTTATTAAATGTAATAATAAAAATCAAAGGTTACTTTTCCCCTGTAACCCTAACTATTGATTCTACCCTATTCATCTTTATTGCAATATTGGTCCAAATAACAATATTGCGATTATTCCAGTTTAACATTTTATATTTTTTTATACGGTTGATTAAAAGAAAACTAATAGATTACATTTAAAATGCTACATAATTAACAATATAGTAAGCATTTTTCTTCTTTGGGGTATATTATCCGATATATTTGTTTTGTATCGGATATATTGCTAAAATATACTTAAAATAATTAATATAGTACTTTGATATCCAAGGTGTTCATAAGCACCGGATAGTTGTATATTCAATAAAATAATTATTTTCTCATTTTTTAAATTTATCTGTATGAAAAAAAAGTTACTTGTTTTCTCGTTCCTGTTGCTGTTGTATAATAGTTATGCCCAGGTTGGTATTGGTAATACTGATCCGAAAGCAGCACTAGATATTCGCTCTGCTAATGAGGGGTTGCTGGTCCCAAGGGTAGCACTTACCGGGACTAATGATATAGCCACCATTGCCACTCTGACAGAATCAGAGTTAGTATACAATACTGCTATGGTGAGCGATGTAACCCCGGGGTATTATTATTTAAGCACTACTACGGGGCCATGGGTGCGGTTAGGGTCAGGGTCTGGCGGAGGTGGGGGCGCAGATAATTTAGGAAACCACCAGGCTACAGCACCACTTAATATGCAAAACTTTGCTATTAACAATGCCAATTTTGTGCAGGCCAGTGGCCTCGGGTTTAGATGGGACCTTGGTCCAAATCCAGGAGGTACACCAAATAATGCCAGACATGCGGATATTTTTTTCAGTACGGAAAGTATGGATTTCCGTCTACTCAATGCTAATTTTGCCGGACCCTCAAGTTATATGAAAGTTAACAGGACAAATACGACTGTTAACAGCGTTGCCTTTCCCAGTGGTAATGTAGGGATCGGGACTACAGCACCCGCTTCTAAATTTCACGTACAAGGAAATGGTACTACAGAAATTGCCATCTTTGGATCAGAAACTGATAATAGATATGTAACATTTGGAAATGGCGCTACAAATAATGGTGGCTTCATACGATCACGAAATGCTGGTTTATTCGAATTCGGATATCATAATACACCTGCAAATCAACTGGTTTTAAAAAATAATGGTAATGTAGGAATTGGTACAGATAATCCTACTGAAAAACTGCATGTGGCAGGAAATGTGCTGGCCAATGGTGATCTTAGAGCAGGGAGATATCTGTTTGCACAATCCTTAAACACTACACAAGGTATAGAACCCTTATCATTATATCCTGGAGTCAAATCGTTTCCGATACGTACTGACGGTCCTGACAATAATTATATCCGTATGTTTTCTGCGGCTGATATGCGTAGCGCACTGGGCATTACCATGCCAACCGGAGATAACCTGGGCAGCCATACTGCGACAATTAATTTAAATATGGCTAACTTTGCCATTTTAGGTCCAAATAGTATAGAAATAGGAAATGCCGGAAGTGGTGATAGGGCTGCTTATATTGATTTTCATAATACAGGGGTACCAAATAGTTTAGATTTTTCTCATCGAATTATAACAAGTAGTACCGCAATGTCATTACAATCTCCTTCTATCACTTTAACCGGTACTGTGTCGGCTATCAATAGCGTCTTTCCACCAAACGGCGCTATTCGTCTTACACCTAATTTACACCTTAATTCTGGATCTGGTTTCGGAGTTTATGCAAATTGGGATAATGGGACTGGGGCTGCTGGTTCTCCTGCTTTTGTAGTAGGTAATGGTGCTGTTACAGAACTTATTCGTGTAAACTATAATGGTAATGTGGGTATCGGTACGAATGCTCCAACTGAAAGATTGCATGTAATAGGTAATATTGCGGCTACAGGCACTATTGCTGCTAACTCATATGCCACGGCTGATTTTTTCCAGGCCAGTGGCAACGGTTTTAGGTTCTATGAACCTACAGCCGGGACAAATGCCAAATTTGCAGATATTATTTCCGGTACTGCAGGTATTACTTTTCGTGTACTTAATGATGGGTTCAATGCAGGTACAACTT
>DASVUQ010000124.1:0-6672 GCA_036386975.1 Flavobacterium sp.
TTTTACATTTTCCTAATAAATCTCTTAACGGTTTTACATTTCAATAGGAATGAGTTTTCCGCTATTAATTGACCAAACATACTGCGCTGATTAAGATTACTTACTTTTTACCATTACTTAAAGCCACCGCAATACCTACTAATCCTGAAATTATTGTTAAAATAGCCACATCGAGTGCCATTATTTTATAATCAGGTGTGTTGGACATAGAATTTGCAAAAAAATTCATAAACAATGAAGTAAAAAAGCCTATAACTGCACCGGCTTTAAAACCTGTTGACCAAATAGTGATTGCTGCCCATCTAACAAAAATATAAGAGACAAAAAAACCAAAAGTAAAGCAACCTAAAGCAATAAAAAGCATATTTTCCTGTTCACCCGATGGAAAATATTTTTTAAACAGGATTCCATAAAATAGCCATCCTAAAAGAAAATTAACAATTCCTCCGACCAATCCGGCCACTATAAAGTTTTTTACATTCATTTTTATTGAATTTTATGGTTAGTAAAATAAATATACAAATAATTAACTATATCAGATAATGATAAACAGGAATTAACTATCAGATAACCTATAAATAATATACAAAAAAGCTTTTGGTAAAATGTTTGATGTTTTTAAGAATTAGGATAAATCTTTTTATAGAGATCTTTATATTTTTCTTTCACAATTTTTCGTTTCAGTTTCATAGTGGGAGTAAGATGTCCGCCATCAATCGACCAAACGTCCGGAGTCAATTCAAATTGTTTGATTTTTTCCCAATTACCGAATTTTTCATTAAGCCGCTCCACTTCTTCCTGAATGCGTTGAATAACTTGGGTATTGGTACTGATTTCCTGATTAGTAGTGCCTACATTGATATTATGCAATTTGGCCCATTCTTTTATAAAATCAAAACTAGGCTGTATTAAAGCACCCGGCATTTTTTCCCCTTCACCAATGACCATGATCTGATCAATAAAGCGGGACTGTTTCATCGTATTTTCAATTAATTGTGGCGCAATGTATTTTCCGCCTGAAGTTTTAAACATTTCTTTTTTCCGGTCGGTAATTTTTAAAAAGCCTTCGCTGTCTATTTCTCCTATATCCCCGGTATGGAAATAACCGTTTTGTATCACTTCGGCTGTTTTTTCTTCATCTTTATAATACCCTATCATAACGTTAGGGCCTTTGCAAAGGATTTCCCCGTCTTCGGCAATTTTGACTTCTACATTATCAATAACTTTTCCAACAGTACCTACTTTAAAACCATAATTCCTGATATCATTAACGGCAATTACGGGAGAAGTTTCCGTTAATCCATAACCTTCCATAACCGGAATTTCAGCAGCAGCAAAAATACGTGCCAATCTGGGCTGCAAAGCCGCACTTCCCGACACCATAAGGTTTAAGTTGCCTCCCAAACCTTCTTTCCATTTGCTGAAAATTAATTTTCGGGCAATGCCTAATTGAAATTCATACCACCAGCCATTTTTACCATAAGGCTCATATTTTAATCCTAGTTCAATGGCCCAAAAGAAAAGTGTTTTTTTGATACCTGTTAGCTCAGCGCCTTTAGCATAAATTTTATCATATACTTTTTCTAAAAGTCTCGGTACAGCGGTAATTACGTGAGGTTTTGTTTCTTTTAAATTATCACTCAATTTATCAATCGATTCTGCAAAATAAATCCCTACGCCATAATATTGGTATAAGTAAACCACCATCCTTTCGAAAATATGGCAAATGGGAAGGAAACTCAACGCTTTGGTTTTCCCTGCCACAAACGGGATCCTTTTCTCGCTTCCTAAAACATTAGAAACAATATTTTGATGGGAAAGCATAACCCCTTTAGGCTGTCCTGTAGTTCCCGATGTATAAATAATGGTGGCTAAATCCTCCGGTTTTACATTATTTTTTCTATCCTCAACAACGTCCTGATTGCTTTGATCAAGGCCCAGGTCTAATACTTCTTTCCAGTTTTTGCAGCCTGGAATATCATCAAAAGAATAGACTTCTTTTAATAACGGCACCCTGTCTTTTATGAGGTTGATTTTTCGTACTACTTCGCTATCAGAAACAAAACAGTATAACGATTCTGAATGATTTAGGATATATAGATAATCTTCTTCTGAAATAGTGGGGTATACAGGCACATTTTGTGCTCCGGTTTGTAATATGCCAATATCAAGTATGTTCCATTCGGTCCTGTTTGCTGATGATATGATAGCTATTTTATCATTTTTCTGAATACCTAATCGTAGTAAAGCTCTTGAAACAGCATTGGCTTTTGTAACATATTCTTCGGTAGAAGTTGCCGTCCAGATATCATTGTATTTGGTTACAAGGGCATCTTTAATATTATGGTTTTGTAGTTGGTAGTAGGGGAAATCAAATAATCTGGTGATGTTGGCCATTATTTTTGTTCTATTTTCCATGCAAATTAAATAATATTAAATTCATTTACAATAATATTTTTAAAATTAAATTTTTTACGATGAAATATGTAGTTTTGTTGACTCTTAAACCAATTATAAAAGAATAATGCTGTCAAAAATCCCAAGAATCAATGAATATAGAGCCTTGTTTTTCAGAATATTATTGGCTTATGTGTTTTATTTTTTAGCACGTGTTTTATTTTTTTTATATAATACAACCATTATTCAGGTAGATTCCGTAGCTGATTTTTTTGCCCTCTGTTATCATGGACTGGCTTTTGACACTACAGCTATTTTGTATGTTAATGGACTATTTATTGTCCTATCGATAATTCCTCTAACCATCAATACCAGAAAAGGCTACCAGGCTTTTTTGTTTTATCTTTATTTTATAACCAACCTACTGGCGTATGCTACTAATTTTATAGATTTTATTTATTACAGGTTTAACTTTGGCCGCTCCACAATTGCAATAACCGATTCTATTGCACATGAGTCTAACAAAGGTGTATTGTTTTTTAATTTTTTAATTAATTACTGGCATGTATTCTTGCTATTCTTTGTATTTTCATTTCTTTGGATTTTTTGCTACAGGAAAATTAAATTACAGGAAGCACAACAACATTCTAAAATAAGCTATTTTTTAGTCTCAATAGTAGGGTTCTTTCTGATACTTCTTTTAAGTGTAGGTGGTATCCGCGGAGATTTTAAAAAGAGTACGCGTCCAATTAATTTAATTGATGCCAGCAGGCATGTTAAGAATACGGCTCAGGCAGATGTTGTCCTGAATACTCCTTTTGCTATTTTCAGGACCATGTTTAGTAATAATTTCAAGAAAGTAAATTTTGTGTCACAAGCGGTGGTCGATTCTCTTATTGTTCCTGTAAAACAGTATAAAAATAATCCTAAGACAAAGCCGAATATAGTAATTTTTATACTGGAGAGTAATGGGAAGGAGTATTTCGGAAGTTTTAATAAAGAAATGAATATTAAGAATTATAAAGGGTATACTCCGTTTGTAGATTCTCTGGCACAACACAGCCTCATTTTTACCAATGCCTATTCCAACGGCTATAAATCTATTCATGCGGTTTCGTCAATCCTTGCAGGTATCCCTTCATTTAAAACTGCATTTACTTCGTCACCATATCCTAAGCAAAAAACAAAATCGTTAGTATCTACGTTAGAAAGTGAAGGCTATTCTACTTCATTTTTTCATGGTGCACCCAACGGTTCCATGGGGTTTATGGGGTATGTTAATATTCTAGGCGTCGATCAGTATTACGGTAAAACAGAATATAATAATGATGCTGATTTTGATGGTGTCTGGGGTATTTGGGATGAGCCCTTCTTTCAATATTTTAATACTGTCATAAGCAAAAAGAAACAACAACCTTTTATGGCGACTTTATTTTCAGTATCATCGCATGAACCTTATATAGTACCTGAAAAATATAAAAATAAATTTCCGGAAGGTGATGTTAACATTCATAAATGCATCGGCTATACTGATTTTGCACTGAAACAGTTTTTTGCTAAAGCAAAGCAGGAGCCATGGTTTAAAAATACTATTTTCGTATTGGTAGGGGATCATGGTAACACTACTTTTTATGATGAGTATCATAAAGAAATGAATACCAATTCAGTAATGATGATGATTTACACGCCTGACGGAAAATATAAAGGTGTTAATCATGATTATGCACAACAAATTGATTTATACCCTACTATATTGGATATAATCGGATATAAAAAACCATTTAGGAGTTGGGGCAGAAGTTTGTTTGATACTCAAATCGAACCTTTTGTGATCAGGCACTCTTCGAATATGTACCAGTTTATGAGTGGTAACTACATTTGTACTTTTGATGGCAAAAAGGCAATCGGATTTTATAAAAAAGAAGATAAAGCGTTACAGCATAATCTAATTACGAACAGAAACGGCGAAATGGATTTATTAGAACTTAAGTGCAAAGCATTTATTCAGGATTATATGAAGCGCATCATAGATAAACAATTAGCAGAACATTAAGATGAACTGAAATAAAAAACCCGGTACAATAATGTGACCGGGTTTTTTATTATTCCTGATTGGTTACTTTTCTCCACGTAAAGGAGTTAAGGATATGCCTTTTGGCAAAACGTGTAGGGGAGTCTGCATTGACCATTTTTACGTAAGTGGCTTTAGGAACACTAATGTATTCATAGACGCTACCATTAGAAAATGTAATGTGCAACCTGCTGTCCACATACTTATAATCTGTAATAGTTGATGAAGCAATGGTTTCGTTATATTCCGGTAAATGTTGTTTGATAGTTTCCGGATTGATACTTACTAAAAAGTGATAGGCTTCAATGATACGTTTACTTCTTTCTTCCGCTTCTTTAAGACCTGCTTCATCTCCCTGAAATTTATCCGGATGCGCTTCTTTCATCGCGTTACGATAAATGGTCTTTAAATCTTTAAGCTCAGCTGTTTTTTCTACATTGAGTAGTTTACGGTATTCTACAATTTTCTTCATAATTTATAACACTCTGACTTTTAGTATAAAAGCTTTTCTTCAGCCTACTAAAAGGACAATTTTTTTGCAAATTTAAGCTTTTTATTCAAAAAACATAGAAAATAAAGTTTCAGGTTATTTAAGCTATGTGTAAGGGTTGATACCAAATGAGCTTTTTATTCAATTGTCATTGATTTTAATTTTGTCCTGTATGCTTCAAGGGCCAGTGCTTTTGATATAAAACCAAAGTATTTACCATCTTTTAATACAGGAATATAGGCCATTTTACTGGTTTCAAATTTATTCATAACTTTTTCCATAGTGTCATCCGGAGATATAGTGACAACAGGTTTTTTCATTACTGTTTTTACAGTCGTATATTTTACTTTAAAAGTGCTAAAAATGATTTCTCTGACGTCATTAAAATGTACGATGCCCAGTAAGTCATTTTCTTTATTTACCACGGCGAAAATTACCTGGCTGGAATGGGAAATAAGATCCACCAGTTTTTCCAGATTTTCATCCGGGGAAATAGTAAGATGATCCGTCTGAATAATAGTGTTGATATCTAAAGTAGTCAATACATTCGTATCTTTATTACTGGTAAAAACATGCCCTTTTTTAACTAAATGTTTTACATCCATAGAATGTTTTTCAAATCTTTTTGAAACCGCAAAACTTATGGAAGATACAATCATTAACGGGATCATAAGGTTATAACCACCGGTAATTTCAGCAATTAGGAATATGGCTGTTAACGGTGCATGGAATAATCCGCTAAGGATACCGGCCATTCCTACCATGGTAAAATTGCTGATAGGTAATTTTACCATTCCCGTAAGGTTCATTAATTTCGAAAAGAAAAAACCGGCATAGGATCCTAGAAAAAGGGAAGGGGCAAAGTTGCCTCCGTTACCTCCACTGGATAACGTTAAACCTGTGGCAAAGACTTTTAGCATCATGGTCAGGCCAACGAAAATAAGCAACACCCAATTGTTATTTCTGAAACCGCTAAACAAAGTATTTTCTAATAATTGCCCCGGATCATTTTCAGATAATGTCTTGATGCTTTCATAACCTTCTCCAAAAAGAGTAGGAAAAACAAATATAATTACGGCTAAAATAGAAGCACCATATAGGGCTTTTTTATAAGGCCCTGATTTCATTCTGTTGAAATGGCCTTCAATCCTTTGAAAATTCCTCGAATAATATACCGCTATAAACCCGGTAAATAACCCAAGCAAAATATAAAAAGGGATATTATGATAGTCAAATGTTTGTTGTTGTCTGAAAGACAGTAGAATAGTGTCATTTAGTACAATTACGGATACCAGCGCGCCTGTAGCCGCAGCAATCATTATAGGTGTAAAAGCCGATATGCTTACATCAACAAGCAAAACTTCGATAGCAAACAGGACACCGGCAATAGGGGCGTTAAAAGCTGCTGCAATCCCTGCCGCCACACCACAACCAATCAACAAGGTCCTGTCTTTATAGCTGAGTTTATAATTTTGTGCATAATTGGAACCAAAGGCCGCACCTGTAATTACAATAGGGCTTTCTAAACCGGCAGAGCCACCAAGGCCAACCGTTAAGGAGCTGGTTACAATTTGGGCGTACATTTGCTTTCTGGGAATGATACTGGCTTTTTTAGCCACTGCATATAGGATTTGTGAAGTCCCTTTTTGTATGGTACCGCCCAGGATTTTTTTTACTACAAATACAGTTAGCAGTATTCCGATTATGGGCAATA
>DASVUQ010000125.1:0-14992 GCA_036386975.1 Flavobacterium sp.
GGAGAAAAAGGCGTTTCTGGTTTGAAAGTAGCAAAAAGCCCCACAGCTCTATCGATGGCTGCACACATGGGTTTAGTGTCCGTTCCAAAATATTTGGCACCACCTATTTCAAATTCTGCTTTTCCGAATACGGCTCTTGGATTTTGGGGATCAATTGCTTGAGCCTTGTTATAAAGTTCAATAACTTTACCTGATAATCGTTGCCCGTTTGTCATTGGGTCAGCAACAATCCATGCCGTATGAACCATCGCTTGTAAAACCAAAAGTTCTGCATTATCTGGTTTTTTAATCATTTCTACATCGAGTGCTGTCTGTGCTTTTGCCAGTAAATTGCTTATCGCTTCTTTATCTTTTGTTTTAAATGCCGAAGTCGTATTTACTAAAGCTACATAATAATTGGGCAACCAACTGTTCTTTTCTGCCGAAGCAATTCTTTCAAACATAGCCGAAGCTTCGGTGTCTTTACCTTCTTTCCATAGCTGAAATGCTTTTCCCATTCCCTGTTCAAATTGTCCTTGTGAAAACATATAAGTACTTACTAAAAATACAAATGCGGTAATAATTTTTGTCATGGTAATTAATTTTATTGGTTAGTGTTTGTTAATTATTATAATGTAAAAGTAGGGAACAGTAAATTGATTTAAAACTAAAGCTGACTGAACCGTCGTTTTTTGATGATGAATTGTTATTGTTAAAGATTACAGGTTTTTTAATTGATTGTCTTTTTTGTTGTCACTAATCGTCCAGAAGAAACCAACAAAGAAAAACCGGTCTGCTGTAGGTGTTATTGCCCTGCTGTTGAATATTCCGTTTACAGGCGTTTTAGCATATTCGTACCCAAAAATATTTTCTCTTCCAAGAACATTAGAAACAGAAAAATATAGTATTTTTTGTTGTGATAAAAGATAGGCCCAATTAAAACTTAAACTGTTAAACGGCTTTGTCCTGCTGTTCATAAAAGCATTTTCATTGGGATTATTATAAGGCCTTCCGGAACTAAAGCTATTGGTAAAGCCTATTTGTGACTTCCAATCGCTAATAAAATATTTAGTTACAACAGACAAACTATGGTCAGCAATGAAATTAGGGGTTACCTGTTTAGGAAAGTTTCTGTAATCCCGCTCCGAATCGATATAGGAATAGGAAATCCAGTATTCCAGGCTCTTTATGCTGCTATTATCTCTCCAGAACAGATCAAGCCCTTTTGCAAAACCCTCACCGTTATTATTAAAATCAGCATTGAAAACAGCCTGGTCAGTATTAAACTTTACAAGATCACGATACAATTTATAATACGCTTCTGCTCTAAAAGTCTGTCCTGCTTTATTGTACTGATAGTTCAGTATATAATGTGATGCTTTTTCAGTCTCTAACTGATCGGAATATTTTAAATATTCTTGTCTTGGTGCCTGCTGAAAATCGCCGTAAGCCAATGAAATTTGTGAATTTTTACTTGTTTTGTAAGCTAATGAAGCTCTTGGCGAAAAATTAGCTTCATCAATAAAACTATTGTTCGAGATCCTGAACCCAATTTTTGCTGCCAACCTTTTCGAAAAAAATATATCGGTTTCTGTATAAGCGGCAGCAATATCGGCATGGTACCCATTGGGAAAAGTATTGCCTGAAAATGCACTATAATTTTCGTCAAACTGAGTAATAAAGTAATCGGCACCAACAGTAAGTTTAATCCTTTCGGTCAGGCTCTTTTTAAATTTAAGTTTAAAATGTGAAGCATATTCCGTATTATCTAATTTATCCACAGCAATACCAATTTTATTTCCACCGATGCCGAGGCTAAAACCTGTTGTCATTTGCCAATTGCCTAAAAAGCCTTTATAAGATGAATTCACATAAAAATTATTATTTTTTAAATCGAACCGTACTTTATCCTGAGTATCAAGATTAATCTCATTCAAATCAAAATTGGATGCATCGAAGGCAGTATATATTTTAAAAAGCCCGTTTTGAAAATTATATCTGTAGATAGCCTCACCTGACAATGACTGAAAAGGCTTATTCCAGTCTACCGCTTGTGGCACTGCTGCCTGGTAAGCAGATAAATCTATAAATGCGGTATTGATACTTAACGAACTTTTCTTCCATTTTTGTGTATTTCCAACGCCTAAACCTACCGTCATCAGAGAAACTTCTGTCTTCTCTTCATTAACTTCATCTATAGTATTAAGTAATAATACGCTGGATAAAGCCTCACCATATTCTGCAGAGTACCCTCCGGTTGAAAAAGCAATACCGCTAAACAAAAAGGGAGAAAACCTGCCTCTCGTAGGGATATTATTGGCTGATGCACCATACGGTTGTGCTACACGGATCCCATCTACAAATGTCTGTGTTTCATCAGCTTCCCCTCCACGAACAAACAAACGGCCGCTTTCACCCACATTTTGTGTTCCGGGAAGCGTTTGTAAAGCGGCCACAATATCGCCGGCAGAACCTGCTGTGGTAACAATATCAAGAGGTTTTAATACGGAAACCCTGGCTTTATCCCCAGATTCAAAAGTACCTGCATTAATAATCACGGCATCAAGACTGTTAACATTATCTTTTAACCTGACAAGGATTTTTGTTGCTACAGTTACATCTATAGTAAGTGTAAAAATTTCATAATTGGATAAACTTGCTACTAAAACTTGTTTTCCGGTTGTAGTTGTAGTAAAAGAAAATAAGCCGTTTTCATTACTTAAAGTGCCATCATAAGTAGTATCAAGATACACGTTTGCGCCTGCCAGGGGCACTCCTTTTTCATTGACCACTTTACCGGAAACAGTAATTTGTGAAAAGGAAAAGACAGAAAAAAATACTGCTGAAAAGAAGTAGAAAAGTTTCATACGTTGTTTTTTTGATGTAGCAAAGATGTTGCTTTTTCTAAAACCTTAGAAAGTAATTATTGCCGAACTGTAGATTTATGCGGATGAACCGTAATAATATTTATATTTGCTACAATTAATAACATTATATACATTATGAAACATTCCAAATCATTACTAATTGCATTTTTATTGTTCGCATCAGCTACTGTGCCTGCACAATCCACTTCAGATAAGTGGCCTGCTATCAAAGCTTTTCATGAAGTAATTTCAGTTACTTTTCATCCCTCAGAAGAAGGTAATTTGCAGCCTATAAAAAAACGTTCTAAAGAGTTGCTATTAAGAGCAGAAGCTATCCTAAAATCTGATATTCCTGTAGCATTCAAAACGCCTCAAATTATAAAATCGGCAAAAAAATTACAAGTTAAAACTAAAGCACTTCATGAAATGATTGTTGCTAAAGCTACAGACGCTGCCATTACGAAATCCCTTAGTGAAGTACATGATATTTTTCATGAGATCCAAGGGCTTTGTTCTACAGAAAAACATTAATTTATAAGTTGTTATAGTTTCTTATTCAAAAATTATACTTTAAAATTGAAATTTTACAACTTTTAGTAGCTGTTTTGTAATAGGCAGTTTTTATTAAAAACATAATTTTGGCATATCTAACAACTAAAATAATTATCATGAAAAAATCAATTGGAATAGTAACCGCTTTATTTTTATTTACTACACTTACTTTAACAAGTTGTAAAACAACTACTGAAAAGGTAGAAGATGCTAAAGAAGATGTCATTGATGCACAAGAAGAAAAAGTGGAAGCTGAAGCTAATCTAAATGAAGTAAAAGCAGACAGTGTTTCAGATTATGCCATGCTGAAAATGAAAACCAATGAATTAATTACTGAGAATGAAAAAAGGATCCAGGAGTTTAAAGAAAAGTTGAAAACAGAAACTGCTGAAAATAAGAAAAAGTTTCAGGCACAAATTGACAAACTGGAAACTAAAAACAATGAACTCAAAAACGATTTAAAAGGGTATACAGAGTCTGGTAAAGAAAAATGGGACGCTTTTAAAACAAGAGTCCAGAAAAGTGTCGATGATATCAACAAAGATATAGACAACTACAAAAAAGAACATAATTACTAAATCAATTTCTATTTTTAGAGCAAGGCATTCAAAGCAATTTGAGTGCCTTTTTTAATGCAATATATAGCTAAATTAAAATAGTCTGTCCTATTTTATAATTTTTCAAAGAGTGGATAAGAATCCAGAAAAATATACAGTTTTTTTAAATCCAATAAATTATCAGGAGCACAAAATTTACTGTTGCCACAGCTTTTGTCCTGCTTTCCGCTTTATCTGCGCAAAAAAGCGCAGGATGCCGCTTCAATCAGGGCTATCAAAAAAATTTCCGTATTTTAAGAAACATGGGAACAGAAGTATCCCAGTATAAGTAAAAAAATAGGCAGGCACTTAACACATCCCCCTATAGCTTTTGCATCTTAGCAACTTTGCGAGAAATTAAAAACACATAATAAATGAATTAAAAAAGAATAACTCATAACCAGATTATGATACTTATTTTAATTCAGCTATACCCTAGTGTAATTTTTTTATACTGAACGTTTTAAAATATTTATTTATATTTAATCTAAATAAACTTTTTTATTTGCTTTTACGTATCTATATTTGCGTCGTTATTTTAACTTATTCTAAATAAATGAAACCATATAGTATTGTACTCCTCTTTTTTATTGTCCTTATAAGTAGCTCTGGCAGTATAGCACAAACAAGCAAAACACCAAATATATTAGACGCCGATACAGAAAGTAACTTTATCTTAAACGATACGGTTAAAAACAAAAGAGGTGAGTTTTTGCAAGAAGTTTTAGTTACTTCAGACATTCAGAAAACACCATTTGGAGCTGGAAAAGCAGGTATCAAACCAATGGATTTGCCTCAGAGTTCAGCTGTTATCAGCCATACTTTTATTGAAAATCAGCAAATTACATCAATGACCGATTTGCTAAAAAATGCAAACGGAATCTATATTATGGGAACTACTGGTGGCTATCAGGAAGAAATTGCTTCAAGGGGAACACCGCTTGCCAGTTCAAATACCTTTAAAAATGGCATTCGCTATTTCAACGGAATGAGAACTGAATTCAGCGGTATTGAAAAAGCAGAATTTCTAAAAGGAAGTGCTGCTATCTTATTTGGAAATGTTTCTCCAGGTGGCATTCTAAATCTGGTTACCAAAAAACCAAAGTTTGATTTCGGTGGCGAAGTTGGTTTTAGATTTGGAAGTTTTAATGCTATCAAACCAACCTTTGATGTTTATGGCAGTCTTGACAAAGAAAAAACAAGTGCTTTTAGAATCAACGGAAGCTATGAAAAAGCGGATAGTTTCAGGAAAGAAGTCAATTCAGAAACCTATTATGTAAATCCATCATTTTTAATTAACTTCAATGACAGAACCAGTTTATTAATTGAAGGCGATTATTTGAAAGATAGAAGAACACCCGATTTTGGTGCCGGAATCATCAATTATGAAATTGTTGACATCCCAAGAAACCGCTTTTTAGGAGTTAGCTGGGGTTATTTTAAAGCAAACCAGGTTTCTGCAACAGCTACTTTAAATCATATTATATCAAATAATTGGAACCTTTCTTTTATAAATGGATACCGTTATTACGATACTGATCTGTTTTCAAATACAAGGCCAAATGCTTCAGGCGGTACTGTACAATCTAATGGTTCCTGGGCCAGAAGCATTCAGAGAAGCAAGGCACAAGACAACTATGTTATTCAGCAATTCGATTTGAGGGGAAAGTTTAATACAGGTTCCATTGAACACCAAATCTTAATTGGTGCTGATAATGAACTTTATAAAACAAAAACTATAGCTTTCAAAAATGTGCCATATGATAAAGAAGTTCCTATCAATATATTTAATAATTACAATCCGGCAAACGAACCTGCTATTCCCCCTATGGAAGTAAATACTTTAACATCGGTTCCGGTAAGCCGCTATGGGGTTTACGTCCAGGATCTTCTAAGCTTTACAAAATATATTAAACTGTTAGCCGGAGTTAGATATACTTACCAGGATACCGAAAGCAATAATAGTACGACTCCATTTAGAAGCTATGACGATGCTTTTTCTCCTAGAGTAGGACTGGTAATCCAGCCTTCAGAAAATCATTCCATCTTTGCCAGCTATTCTAATTCTTTTCAACTAAATGCTGGATTCATTGATATTAATGGTAATGCACTTGACCCTTCTATTATTGATCAATATGAAGTGGGAATTAAAAATAAATTTTTTAAAGATAAATTATTTGCCAATGTGACTGTTTATCAGATCTCAAACAGCAATTTAGCACAGCAACCATTATCAAGTAGCAATACTAGCGTTAGAGAGCTTGCAGGAGAAACAAGAAGCCAGGGGGTTGAGCTTGATATTGTGGCAAACCCTGTAAGAGGATTATCAATTATTGCCGGATATAGTTTTAAAGAAACAAAATACATTAAAAGCAATATTTTTATTGAAGGAAGCGAATTACGGTATAATCCAAAAAATACGGCCAATTTAAGCTTAAATTATAAATTAGAGGATGGCAGCTTAAAAGGGTTGAACTTTGGCCTTATCAACACCTATTTCGGAAAAAGGTATGCGGGACGTTCTACAAGGGTAACGATTGACAATGATACTTTCAGGCTTATTCCATTGGAAGACTTTTTTCAGGTTGATGCTACACTTGCATATACCTATAAAAGTTTTGTCTTAAGGACTAAACTAAGCAATGTTTTTAACGAATTAAATTATAATATTCACGATGACAACAGCGTAAATCCAATTGCTCCAAGAAATTATTCAGTGGCATTATCTTATACTTTTTAATATGAAACAACAAAAAATAAGAGGTTTACATCGTGACTTAGGCTATTTTTATATTGGCTTGATTATTTCATTTGCCTTTTCAGGAATTTTAATGAACCACAGGGAAAGCTGGCATCCGGAGAAATATACAGTCGAAACGAAAGCAATTACCGTACAACTTCCAGCAGAAGATAGGATCAATGAAAAGTATGCAGAAGGTTTAGGAAAACAACTAGGAATAGATGATAAGTTCAGAAGGCATAATGTGAAGAAAGGCACATTTAAAATTTCATATGAGAAGCACGATGTTGAAATTGATATGAAAACCGGAGAAGGAGAAATTGTATCTTTTAGAAAGACACCAATTATTAGCCAGGCTATGAAGTTACATAAAACGACTTCGAATTGGTGGATCTATTATTCTGATATTTTTGGTATCTCACTAATTACCATTGCCATTACGGGTGCAATAATGATCCCGGCCGGAAAATTCACATTTAAAAGGCGTGGCTGGAAACTTGCGGTGGCAGGATTAGTGGTTCCACTGTTGATCTTGTTGTTGGTTTAATGCAGAAACTCGTTTATCACTAAACGAGCTTTTATAGGTATCACTTTATGAACTATTTCTTTTCCGGTATATTTTTTAAAATTTCCAATACAAAATTATAAAACTTTTGTGATGATGTGATACTTGCCCTTTCATCAGGGCTATGGGCGCCGTGAATGGTTGGTCCAAAAGAAATCATATCCATTTCAGGATAGTTAGTACCCAGGATCCCACACTCTAAACCTGCATGACAGGCTACTACTTTGGGTTGCTGTCCATGCTGCTTTATATAAATAGTAGTTAACACCTCTAAAATTTCAGAGTTTACATTAGGTGTCCAACCCGGGTAAGATCCGGAAAATGTTACTTCACAACCAAATAATTCAAATGCCGAACGCAGGGCGTTTGCCAGGTCCAACTTAGACGTCTCTACAGAAGAACGCGTAAGGCAGCCAATACTGATTGCTCCATCTTTTACTATAACGCGGGCTATATTATTAGATGTTTCTACCAAGTCCTGCATATCGGCACTCATCCTGTAGACCCCGTTATGTGCAGCATAGAGGGCACGGATTAAACCTTCCTGAACACCAAGGTCCATTACTTTAGACGGTAGATCCGTTTTCTCTATTATAATCTGAAGGTTGGGTTCTGTTGTTTTATATTCGTTTTTAATATCATTAATGATTTCCTGCATATCAAAGATATAGGCTTCATCGTACATCTGTGCAATAATAACCGTTGCTTTACTCTCTCTCGGAATGGCATTACGTAAACTTCCTCCGTCGATCGCTGCTATTTGTAAACCAAAATTTTCGAACCCGTCAAATAACAATCGGTTCATAATTTTATTGGCATTGCCTAATCCTTTATGAATATCCATTCCGGAATGCCCTCCGTTTAACCCTTTTACAGTAATCGCATAACCAACGGAACCTTCGGGTGTTTCTTCTTCTTCGTAACTTCTTGTTGCAGTAACATCTATACCTCCGGCACAACCGATATCTATTTCATCATCTTCTTCCGTATCCATATTCAACAGGATTTCTCCCTGCAGGATGCCGCCTTTTAAGTTTAATGCGCCAGTCATACCCGTTTCTTCATCTATGGTAAATAAAGCTTCTATTGCCGGATGTTCTATAGTTGTAGATTCTAAAACAGCCATCATCATAGCAACCCCAAGTCCGTTATCGGCGCCAAGTGTTGTTCCGCGTGCGCGAACCCAATCGCCATCAACATACATATCGATACCTTGGGTATCAAAATTAAAAACGGTATCATTATTTTTTTGATGTACCATGTCCAAATGACCTTGCAGTACAACAGGTTTACGGTTTTCCATGCCTTTTGTTGCCGACTTTCGAATAATCACGTTCCTGATTTCATCTTCAAAAGTTTCTAAACCTAATGTATTGCCAAAATCTTTTATAAATTGTATAACGCGTTCTTCTTTTTTAGAAGGGCGCGGCACCGCATTTAAATCTGCAAATTTATTCCAAAGTGCTTTTGGTTCCAGGTTTCGGATTTCGTGGCTCATTTTGTTGCTGTTTTTATGACAAAGAAGCAAAGTTACAAAGTTTACATCCACTCTGAATAATATTGTAATTATATTTACATTTTAAAACTATAGATGTTACAAAAGAAATATATCCTGCCTTTGTTGTTACTGTTTCAGGTAATTATACTAAAGATAATTGCTCTTTTTCCTGAGGTTGTGGAGCAGGTTTATAGCAATTGCCTATATGTATGGGTTTCAAAATTTTCCAGGAGTGTGTTTGGCCTTTTTGTTTTTTCTGTTGGTGATGTAATTTATTCTATTTTGATACTACTAGTCTTAAAGTGGTTTTATATTAACCGGAAAACCTGGAGAAAAGAATGGAAGCATAACCTATTGAAGATCATAAGTTGCTTCTCTGTATTTTATTTTGTTTTTAACTTGCTTTGGGCTGTTAATTATCATCGGGTCCTACTGGCTGAAAAAATGAATATTAAAACCGAATATTCTGATACAGAACTAATCCGTTTTACACAACAACTTATTGCTAAAACTAATGCTGTACATAAGCGAATTGTGAATAATGATACTATTAAAATTATTTTTCCTTATACAAGGGAACAAATCTTTGAATTGAGTGTAAAAGGATATGAGACGTTAAGTTCGCAATATCCGTTCTTTACATATACTAATCCTAGTATAAAAAAATCATTATTTAGTTTACCCTTAACATATATGGGTTTCGCAGGTTATTTGAACCCCTTTACAGGAGAAGCACAGGTCAATAATGAAATACCTATGTATAATTTTCCTACTACGGTTACTCATGAAATGGCACATCAGATTGGATATGCATCAGAAAGTGAGGCTAATTTTATAGGCTTTCTGGCATCGGTAAAAAATGATGATGTTTATATGCAGTATTCGGGGTATTCTTTTGCGTTAAAGTATTGCCTGAATGCACTAGAACGTATTAAAGAAGGAAAGTCACGAAAGTATTTACTAACTATTAACAAAGGGGTCCTGAAGGATTTTGAAGAGAGTAGAATGTTTTGGTTGTCGCACCGTACTTTTATTGATACCGGATTTGAGATTTTTTACGATCAATTCCTGAAGATGAACCAACAGAAAGAGGGTTTGGAGAGTTATAGCAGATTTGTAGACTTAATGGTAAATTATTATAAGCATGAAAAGTTGTAACAATGTACGAATTTGTCGTGTAGCCCCGATAGAAGCAAAATATCCTTTTTTATTTTTATAAAAAAGATTATTGCGGATAGCGGGAATCATGTCTTTTTGAATAAGTTGTGGTGCTCCCGAAAAAAACAATTATTTATTGTAACAAAACCATTTATTCATATACTAATTTAATTATGAGTGATGCTTTAGAAAAATCATTTGTGCAGCAATTGCAGGCCAATCAGAATATAATCCACAAGATTTGTAGGTTGTATACTAATGGCGACGATGCCCACAAGGATTTATTTCAGGAGATCACCATTCAATTATGGAAAGCATATCCTAAATTTCGTGGCGAAAGTAAATTTTCGACTTGGGCTTACAGAGTGGCACTGAATACGGCTATAACTTTATACAGAAAGAATACGCGCGCTGTAACTACTACAGCATATGATAATACGAAGCATTTTATACGGGAAGAGGATTATAATTATGAGGAAGAGGAGCAAATAAAATTAATGTATAAGGCGGTATACCAGCTAAATGACATCGAAAAAGCTTTGGTTTTTATGTATCTGGAAGATAAAGATTATGTAGAAATTGCTGAAACGTTGGGGATTAGTGAAGTTAATGCCAGGGTTAAAATGAACAGAATTAAAAGCAAATTAAAAAAAATATTAAATCCCTAAGCGGAGAAAAAGATATGGAAGCGTTAGATTTATTAAAGAAAGACTGGAAAAGGAATGCAAACTTTAAACAGGTATCGGAAATAGAAATATATAAAATGATTCATAGAAGTTCATCTTCGATTGTGAAATGGATTTTTATTATCAGTATCATAGAGTTTGTCTTCTGGGGTGTATTATCTTTTTTTATAAAAGATACTGATGGTATGAAGAGGTTTAACAATTATCATGCTGATAATATCATGATTCCTCTTATGATTATTGGATATGTGGCATTAGCTTATTTCTTTTTTCAATTTTTTATGAATTATAAAAAAATATCCGCTACTGATAATTCTAAAAAACTGATAGCTAATATTATAAAAACAAGGAAAACAGTATACCAATATGTCTGGTTTAATATAATTTATGGTATACTAAGTGGTATTATTGTTGCTTTTGTTCCGTTTAAATATGATAAAGATCTTATTAAAATGACTGATCAGGCTATTAAAAATGGAAATGCATTTATGTTTTATGCTAAATATATTATAGTTATGGCAATTATGATGCTATTAATGTGTGGCCTGATATGGCTTTTCTACAGATTAATATATGGAATACTCCTAAAGCGGCTATATAAAAATTATGAAGAGTTAAAGAAGATAGACTTATGAATAAAGAGGCGATTGGCTTCTTGTTTAATATCCGCCCCATTCCCTTTTTTTATTTAATTCCTCCTGAGCTTCTATTTCTTCTACAGGGATAACTTTTAAAAACGACGGGTGTTGTTCTATTGCATATTCTACTTTCTCTACAAGTTGTTCAATAGTATCATTTTCGTAATCAATTATAAGTGGCTCTTTGATAATAAAAGATTGAAGTATGCCCTTCTTTTTCAATCTAAGCCCTTTTTTATCGAATGACCTTCGGAATCCGTCAATAACAATAGGAACTACAATAGGTTGATGTGTTTTTATGATGTGAGCTGTACCTTTTCGAACAGGTTTAAAAGACTTAGTTGTACCTTGTGGAAAAGTAATGACCCATCCATCATTCAGTGCAATTCTTATATTTTCTGTATCATTTGGGTTTACCGGCCGTTTTTCTTGTACATCTTTTCCTTTAGCACGCCAGGTTCTTTCAACGGTTATAGCGCCAACATAGGCCAGTATACGGGGTAATAAACCCGCTGTCATGGTTTCTTTAGCTGCTACGTAATACATATTTAATTTAGGCCTCCATAAATAACCAACATTTTTAATACTGTCTTCTCTCCCACTCAAACTGGCATTAAAAACATGAAACATAGCAACAACATCAGCAAAATAAGTCTGATGATTGGAGATGAAAAGAACATTATGATCAGGAAGTGATTTTATAATTTCTGAACCTTCGATATGTAGTTCATTAAATCCTCTGTAACGTCTGTGCGTCATGACTCCAAGGATACGTATTAACCATTTTTTAATAAAAAGAATATGTCCAAAAGGATTTCTCTTAAAAAACTGCATGATTTCTGTTTAAGTTTACTGGATTGCAAACATACAAAACTTATGATTATTATAGTTTATTTAAAACATCTTTCAGCTCGCTTAAAATCATAGCAGTCGCGCCCCAGATGACTTTTCCTTCCATATTAAAAACAGGTACATCAATATTTTGCATGTACGAAGTAGACATATTTTGCAAAGCAACATTCTTATCATCCAATAAGTGGGTCACGGGGATTTCTATAATACCAGTCACTTCCCGTGGATCAAGTGTAAATGATAATTCATGATCTGCATATCCTAAAAAGGGATATACCATAAAATTACTGGGCGGAATATAAATTTCTGTAAAAGCCTTGATAATAGTAACCAAATCAGGATGTATTCCTATCTCTTCGTATGTTTCTCTCAAAGCTGTTGCTTCATATGAGGCATCAAATGTCTCTACCTTTCCACCTGGAAAAGCAATTTGTGACGAATGTACTCCGGCATATGTATTTCTTATGATTAAAACCAAATGCATTGATTCATTTTTTTTAGGATAAAGTAACATCAATACGGCAGCTTTTCTGGTATTATGATCAGGAAGAACTAGATTTTCCATAATCATTTTTCGTTCTGGTGGTGATAATTTATCATGAGAAAGGGTGCCAGATAGATCTTGTTCAACTATATTTGGAATTATTTTAAGCAATGTTTTAAAATCCATATCAATAAATATTTCAACTAAATATAAGTAAAAATATGTATAGCAGAGAAGAAACACAAAAACTAAAACGTGAATTTTGGATTGCTTTTGCAGAAAAGTATCCCCGAAAATGGCTTCTTTATGATACAAAAATTAAAGATTTTGCATTTAAATTTTATGTAGATAATAAAAAAGCACAAGTGTTAATTGATATTGAACATCGAGATGATGAAAAAAGAATAATTTACTTTGAAAAGATAGAATCTCTAAAAACAATATTAGAAGAAGAATTCATCCCCAATTTAGTTTTTGAAAAAAATTTTATATTAGAAAATGGTAAAACTATCAGCCGAATATGGATTGAGAAATTAGGGTTCGGCGTTAGCAATTGTAATAATTGGGATATAATATTTGACTTCTTTAACGAGAATATGGATCTACTAGAACGTTTCTTTTATGAATACCGCGATTATATTAGTAATCTGGAAACTAATATATAATAGATCTATTTGATTCAACACTAACATAAAACAAATAGTATAAAGTTTAGTTGTTTAAATCATTTCTAGGGCGAGTCCATTCCTGAAAAAGGCCCGGACCGGGCTATCCGCTACAAGTCATCGTCAAGCCTTCACTTTGTTGCGGCGTGACTGTGGGCTATCCGCTACTATCCCTCACGCAAACCCGTTAATAAAGAAATTAACTGTTTATAAATAATTTACTGTTACAGAAAACCGTAAAATAAGTAGCTGTTAACTAGCTAATTTTGAATTAAATAAAATGCTCTATAAATAATTACACAGTTATAAAAACATTTATTACAAAACGTTGCTGATTTAAGATATTAAAGAATTAGGGCACAACAGTAGTAAAACAGCATGGAATAAATATATATTTATAGAAAAATGTGTATACATTTTTAAAATTCCTTTTAAAAATTGGTAGAATAATTATAAGTATTTTTAAAAAAATAAAATCAAACCTATAAATTAGTTATTTGCCATTTATAAAACGTTAATATAATAACAGATATATCAATAACATTGACAATGAAATACAATCAACAAGAATTTGACATAAGATTAGAATGGGGACTTAAAGGGGTTGAAGAACTTGCGCCCATTTCTGATGTTATTATTATTGTAGACATTCTCTCATTTTCTACTTGTGTGGACATTGCAACCCGAAACGGAGCAATCATTTATCCTTACCGTTGGAAAGACGAATCTGCTACTGAATATGCAAAAACAATTGGTGCTGAACTTGCTGATTTTAATCGGAAATATACAGACGCCTTTTCATTATCACCAACTTCACTACTAAAAATAAGCTCAGCAACAAAATTAATTTTACCTTCACCTAACGGTTCAACTTTAACTTTATCGACTGGGACAACCCCAACCTTGTGTGGTAGTTTAAGAAATGCGAAGTCTGTTGCAAATTTTGCGAAAAAATACGGGAATAAAATTTCAATAATCCCAGCTGGTGAGCAATGGGCGGACAAATCTTTAAGAGTTGCTTTTGAAGACTTAGTTGGTGCAGGTGCAATAATTTCTTACTTAACAGGAAGTTTATCCCCTGAAAGTAAAACCGCATTAACAATCTTTGAGAATTCAAAAACAAATTTAACAGAAGAAATTAAAAAATGTAGTTCAGGTAAAGAACTTATTGCCAGAGGCTTTAATAAAGATATTCTATTAGCTTGTGAGTTAAATATTAGCTATAATGTGCCAATATTAATAGATAATGCTTATGTTGGAGGGGTTTAAAAATTATCTACGAGAAAGAAAAACAACAAATAACAAAGGTAACTGCAAACCTTTTAAATACAACCTTATTATATGTGTTCTAAGTTGTTTTTTGTATACTCAAGTATTAAAGCTTGGACAACCTTAGTTGTAATAGTTGAAACCTCAAACTCAAAAAATTCTAATGCAAAAGCTAAGTTCAAATACACTATAAAACAAAATTCCTTATGCTTCCTTAAGGAGCCTTTAAGCTCCTGAAAATATTTCTTGATAAAAGAAAGACGCCGAACTAAGTGCTTTTCCCCAAGCGTACCTGATCATGTAAAAGCAAAAAGCCTGTCTTATGACAGGCTTTTTCTTAAAGAAAGGCGACGACATACTCTCCCACAAATTGCAGTACCATCTGCGCAGGCGGGCTTAACTTCTCTGTTCGGGATGGGAAGAGGTGAGCCCCGCCGCCGTAA
>DASVUQ010000126.1:0-3717 GCA_036386975.1 Flavobacterium sp.
AAAAATGGTTAGCTGTACGAGGTTGGTATATTTAGCATAATCATCAAAATTCTGGCCGATTTGTACGGCCAATTCGCGCGTGGGTGTTACTACGAGTGTGCGTATTTGTTTGGCTTTCTTACTGGAGCCGACAATCCTGTGCAGCTGGTGTATAATAGGAATGGCAAAAGCTGCTGTTTTTCCGGTCCCGGTTTGTGCACAGCCTACTAAATCCCTTCCTTCTATAATTATGGGTATGGCTTGCTGCTGAATGGGTGTTGGTTCGGTATAACCCATTTCAAAAACGGCTTTTTGTATACTGTTGGAAAGTGATAGATCTTCGAATAACATATAAAATAACATAGTATGTACTCAGCGTTAAGTACAAAATCGCTGCAAAGATAGGTTTAAATTTATGATTTTATAGAACACTTATTTTACAGCAGTATCTTTATAATGCGCTTTGATAAAATCAGTAATAAGGTAGCCAATAAGTTTACCGATAAGGTGGTTGTTTTTTTCTTCGCCTAAATCGGGTGCTCCTTCACTAATATGAAGGTACGTTGCATTGCTGTTTTGTGCAAAGTAGCTTATAAATAATCGTAACTCTTCTACCGAGTACCCGCTCATCGTCATGGCACTACTGGCAATATTAGGAAGGGCATCAAGATCTATTTCAATACCAAAAGCATCTGATTTTATAAAATTTAATGCCTGAAAAAGTTCCTGGTCAAAATTCTTTTGTTTTCGGATATTGACTTCATCATAGGTGTTGAAGCGTACCCGGTCTTCTATTTTTTTTATAATATCTAAAACGCTTTTAGAAATATAACTTTCGTGTACACCAAAGATAAAATACTTTTTAAGGAAGCCTTCTTCAAAAGCATAGGAGAAGCCGTTACCGCTATGCCTTCCTTCCAGGATCCTGAAATCGGAATGGGCATCAAAATTAATGGCATTTATAGCTTTTCCTTTGGCCAATGCCGTTCCTTTTATGTTCCCGTAGGCATTATTGTGGCCGCCACCTATTATAATCGGGATTTTGCCGGCTTTTACAATCGTAAAAACAATATGTGCTACTTCCTTATCGATTTTTTCTACTAATTTACTGAGTTGTGCCCTGTCATCAATATTATGAAAATCAAGGTCCTTTACCGTTTCCATTTCGTTTTTGACATCTAGTGTGCCCAACACAAGTAACCGGTTCCCTTTACAGAAGCGGTTGTGTTGTATATTAGCAATACTTTCTATAGCGCTCTTCCAGGCAGAAGCGGTACCCGGCCTCCCAAAGTTAGCTCTTACACCTATATCCTCTGGAATACCAAATAATACATATTGCGCTTCACAGGTTTTTAAAAAATGTTCAGGGTTAGCTCCTTTTGGAACAGTGTACATTTTCTCCCCGAATTTGATTTCTCCGCTTCTGTGGTTTGTAATTTTTGCCAGATCTAATAGAGTGAAAGGAATAAGTTTTTCCATGAGCTAATATATGGTTCAAAAATAATATTTTTTTATAAACTTACATTGTTAGCGTTGTGTATATAGAATAAAATTTTATTTTTGTTAGCCCTCTAATTATCTTTTAACTAAAAACAATTTAATCCAACTCTCCCCATTATGGAAAACCCTAAAAGCACATCAGGCCTAAAAGCAGTAATAGTCGTTTTGGTATTGCTCCTGGCGGCAAGCCTTGCCTATATTTTTAAAATGACATCAGATGTTAGTACAATCGAAACCGAATTAACGACTGCCAAAACTGAAAAAAATAATGTTTTGGACTCACTGGCCGTATTAAAGTCAACTTATGATATCGCAATTGAAGAAAAAACAGCCCTATCCGATGATTTAATTGCCGAAAGAGAGAAAGTAATACACCTTATTGCAGATTTGGAAAAATCTAAAGGCGATGCGGCTTCTATGGAAAAGTACCGGGACCAGTATATGCAACTTCAAAGCAATATGAAGAAATTAATAGCTGAAAACCGGGCCCTGAAAAAGGCGAATAATAAACTTACTGTAGAAAGAGATAGTACTATTGTGGTACTGGGCGAACAAAGAAAGGCAGCAGATACGCTTACATCCCGAAATGTAACTTTAGCAAAAACAGTAGAAAAAGCCTCTAAACTGGTAGTTATCAATTTAAGTACCCAGGCCATTAAACAAAAAAGCTCCGGAAAGCAGATAGAAACAGAAAAAGCAAGCCGTACAGATAAGTTAAAAGTATGTTTTACTATTGTTGAAAATGCAGTGGCAAAATCTGGTGAGAAAACGTACTATATCCAGATTATTGATAGCAAAAACAATGTAGCAGGCGATAAGAGAACAGAAAGTTTTAACGGAAATTTATTAACGTATAGCTTTTTAACCACTGTAGCTTATGACAATAAATCGTTAGATGTTTGTGAATTTCTGGAAAATCAGGAAAACAGTGATTTTGAAAAAGGAACTTATTTTGTCAATGTATTTGACAGAGATGAGCTGGTTTCGAAAACAAGTTTTAAACTTAAGTAATTAATTGAATAAAAGCCTGGAGAAGTTCAGGCTTTTTTATTAAATGCAGCCAATTTGAAAAAAGTAAAATATAAAAAGGTTAGAAAAGTACAACCGAATCATTTTGAGTATACAGGCACTCATGATTCGGACCCTGTAGAAATGCAATTGTTTGTTTATAATGATGCGGGGTACGAAGAATATAAAAAAGTGTCTTTAGATAGAATAGAACGTGAAATTAAAGACGAATCACAGCAGGAAGATGTAAAATGGCTTAACATGCACGGGCTTCATGATGAAGAATTAGTTAAGAAAGTGGGCGAATTGGTCCAGATTGACAGTTTTATTATCGGTGACATCCTTAACATCAACCGGAGAAGTAAAATGGAAGAGCTGGAAGAGGTGCTTTTTTTTAGCATCAAATCCATATTGCCGGGCGATGATTATGACCAGGTCCATATAGAGCAGATAAGTTTTTTGTTAAAAGGAAAATTATTGGTTTCATTTCAGGAAAAAAAGAGTGATTTTTTTACCCATATCAGGGAAAGGATAAAAACACACAGCGGTATAGTCCGTAAAAAAAAGAGCGATTACTTATTGTATTTACTACTGGAAGCAATAATGGAAAATTTTTATATTACCATCGAACACTATGAAGATTGTATAGAGGAATTGATGATTGAAGCAAAATCGTGTGATAATCCGGATGTGCTGGTAAGAATAGAAAAAAACAGGGAAAACCTTAGTTTTTTAAAACGTGCTATCATACCGTTAAGAGATGCTTTATTTAATTTAAAAAATATTGAAGATGAGGATTATAATCAGATAGAAAAAAATAACTATACGTTTTTTTCACGTTTGCATCAAAAAGCACTTGAATTACTGGAACAAATAGAATATGATTTTAACACTCTTAACAGCGCTTCGAGTTTTTATTTTTCTTTTCAAGGCCATAGAATGAATGAAATCATGAAGGTTTTAACGATTGTTTCCGTAATTTTTATGCCGTTAACATTTGTAGTGGGTGTGTATGGAATGAACTTTAAAAATATGCCTGAATTAGAATACCGGTATGGCTATTATATCGTGATGGGGGTTATGTTTTTTATTGCTTTAGGAATGGTATATTATTTTAAAAACAAAAAGTGGTTTTAATACTTAGCCAATTCAAGAGATAGAGTCTTTAAGAACAGCTTCTATTTTATGTTAACTTTTTAATTCCTCTTCCAACCATTTCTTCAGGTCATA
>DASVUQ010000127.1:0-2650 GCA_036386975.1 Flavobacterium sp.
TGTCCAAAATATTTATAAAGCAGGTACGAAATGTTAGGAGCAAGCAACAATGGACATATCCTGAGATAGTTATAGTTTCTGTGCCAGTTTGTAATTGAAAAACCTTAAAAATTGCTAGTATTTTCACTCTTTGGAATTGAATTGGATCTAAATAAATTCAGATTCATCATTTGCCATAATAATGGACTATTTTGATTTTGAATATCTTGAAATCTTTTATTTGGTTCGGGATGATCACTTTTTAAATTAACTGCTCCATTTAAACCAGCTGCATATAATCCTTTAGAAGCACAATCCGCACAATTATTTAAAAGAACGTGATACATAGTAGCTGCAGATTTTTTTGCTGCATTAAAAGCATTATTATCTTGACTTTTATTAGTCTTAAATCTAATTGCTTTATCATAGTTTTTAATTTTACTATTTTTTAATGCTTCTTCTAAGGTTGCAAACTTTATATTTTCCGCAGTAGGAGAAGGTAATATTAAAGTTTCAGAAGCTCCTCCAAATAATTCGGTTCCTGCTTTTTCTGTTTTGCCAGTTTTTGGATTAACAGTTCTTTTTCTACCTTCTTTTGATATAAATCTCCAACCATCCTTATCATTACCAATTAATAAAGCTAAATGACCAAAACCACTAGCTCCTGTAGAATGATTAAGAACAATTATATCTCCTCCATCAGGATCAATTGCATTTACAGGGTTATTCCCCATTCCTAAGTATGGACTATCAAATTCATTCATTGGGTCAACACTCAACCACCTACCGATCCTTCCGTCCCATAGCCGGAGCTGAAAAGCTTCCATACCGGTTTCAGGATCTTTCTCCTGTCCCTGAAAAGCATAACGGTAACCACTAGTACTATTGCGTTCCGGTAATTGTTCCCCAAAAGGATAATAATCGGCATAGGATTCTATAATAGGATCCATTCTTATACCAATAGGATCATCATCTCTAATAATACTAAGAGCCATACCTGTCAGTTGCGTTACATTTTCTTTAATTACCGCCCGGACATTACCTAAATGGTCTGTGATCTGGTAACTGCTACTATTGTCTGCTTTATTTTTTATAGTCACAAGCGAGTCGCTTGCGTCAGCGGGGGCCATCAGGATTGACATATCCGCGTTATCAAGATTCCAAACTATCAAATTTATCCAGCATAAAATTCATTATATTTCTAAGGCATCTTGGTCATACGGCTCTTGCAATAAAATAAAATGATTTGTAAAATTATAACAATTGTTGTTCAATATATCACATAATGACCAGTTTTCTTCCATAGAACTTTCTTCAATATTAGAAGTAATATCACAAAATACATCTAATTTCTTTCCACTCTTAAATAATAGATTAAAATCTCCTAATACATTAGAAGTTACTTCAATAATAATATCTTCTTGTAATTCTTTTAATTTATTAACAAAAATAGATTCTTTATCATTCCATCCAGTTAAAACTTTATTATTAAAAGATACTCTCCATGCACAATAAATATAAATTACATACTTATTGCATTCTTTCACTAAATCTATTAGAATGATTGAACCATTACTTCCACCTGCTATTATTTTATCAACTTTAGCATTATTTAATATATTTATTATATTCATACTATTTCATTAAATATTCACCATTTTTAATAATTTCTTCAATTTCAGCACGACTATAATTTTGTCCAGTTATATAATCATGTAATTTCCTTTGATTTATTTTATCTAATCTATATTTTTTTACTAAACTTATAACTTCTTCATTTTTACTTCCATTATTACCCATCTTTGGTTTTCCACTTCCAGAACCATGCCCTTTTTTTGAAAAATAGTCAACTAAACCTTTTAATTCCTGAGCACCTGCATATGTTGATCCAGTTGTTAAAGCAGTACCATGAATTGCAATTCCAACAGCTGGTACGGTTGCACCGCCAAGAGTTACAACTTCAGCACCACCAGCAAAAATATCTTCTCCTATGCCCTGAAACATAGTAATAATATCTCCACTTAATCTTCCTATTCTTTCAGCACCTTCAAGTTCTGTTCCAATAAACGCATGTTTTGTTTGAGCTAAACCAAATGTCATATTATTAGTAACTGTTGTACCTATCATGCTAATTCCAAATACAACTAATTGTTTTAAGGCATTGTCAAAGTATGAAGTTGAACTTGTGGCTCCTGTAACTACAACATCATTCAAGAAATTTAATCCACCAGAAGCCCAATTGTCATTCATCCAGGCTCCATTTGACATTGTCCAACTATTGACTCCATCATTCCAAATTTCACCATTACCACAATTGCCATCAGTTGGGGGATCCCCAAACCATCCTCCATTTCTATCAACTCCATTCACCGGGTTATTCCCCATCCCTAAGTAAGGCGAACTATATTGCCCATACGGGTCAGGGGAGAGCCACCTTCCGATCCTGCCGTCCCAGAGCCGGAGCTGGAAAGCTTCCATACCGGTTTCGGGGTCTTTTTCCTGCCCCTGAAAAGCGTAACGGTAACCACTGGTACTATTGCGTTCCGGTAATTGTTCCCCAAAAGGGTAATAATCGGCATAGGATTGTATCACCGGGCTACCATTAATTTTCTTAATTACCGCCCGTACATTCCCTAAATGGTCCGTAATCTGGTAACTGCTACTGTTGTCT
>DASVUQ010000128.1:0-10459 GCA_036386975.1 Flavobacterium sp.
CATAAGGATATTTTATACTTTTGTAACTGTAAATATAATAATTGTAAAAAGATGAAAGCATTTTTTGAAGGAATACAATCTTTATTCGTGGATTTCCTATTTAAGCCTCTTGATTATTTGAGGGAACTTGAACTTACGAGCTGGTTCGGGGCTAATATTTTGAATTGGATTTTTGTGATTATTTGTGTTTCTGCGATGGTATATTGGGTAAAACAGCTACGTTTACATAAAGAAAATAATGAGGAAAACCAAGATACAACGGCACATTCTTTCTTAAAATAAATCAAAGCCAATATCGCTCCTAAAATACATCTTATCGAAATGTAACTTGTTTATATTTTGGTAAGATTTTTTTATGGCTTCCTGAAAAGTGTTACCAAAAGAGGTCACTGCCAAAACCCGGCCCCCATTACTCATGATAGTTTCGCCTTCCTGTCTGGTACCTGCATGAAAAATGATAGCATCAGTTACTGTGGCAATACCTGAAATAATCTTTCCTTTTTCGTAATCTTCGGGATATCCGCCGGAAACGATCATAATGGTAGTAGCAGCCCTATCGTCTATTTCTAAAGCGAGTGTATCTAACCGCTCATCGGCAACGGCCAGAAATAATTCTACTAAATCCGATTGTATTCGTGGGATGACTACTTCCGCTTCCGGATCTCCCATTCTTACATTATATTCAATAACAATAGGTTCACCGTTTACATTAATTAATCCAATAAAAATAAAACCTTTATATTCAATTCCTTCTTTTTGTAAACCTTCGATTGTAGGCTTTACAATCTGGTTTTCTATTTTTTCTAATAAAACAGCATCGGCAAACGGTACGGGGGAAATGGCTCCCATACCTCCTGTATTAAGGCCGGTATCGCCTTCTCCGATTCTTTTATAATCTTTGGCTGTTGGCAGTATTTTATAATTTTTACCGTCGGTAAGCACAAAACAGCTTAATTCTATCCCATCGAGGAATTCTTCTATAACCACTGTGGTACTCGCCTGGCCAAACTTTTCATTTACCAGCATATTGCGTAGTTCTTCTTTGGCTTCTGCCAGATCCTGAATAATCAAAACACCCTTTCCGGCAGCCAGCCCATCCGCTTTTAATACGTAAGGAGGCTGCAGCGTATCCAGGAATGCACCTCCTTCTTCTACTGTTGCAGCAGTAAAACTTTTATATCCCGCTGTTGGTATCTTATGTTTTACCATAAATTCTTTAGCAAATTCTTTACTGCCTTCTAACTGTGCCCCTGTTTTTGAAGGGCCAATAACCGGAATACCATTTAACGCATCATCATTTTTAACAAAGTCGTAAATCCCTTTTACAAGTGGATCTTCCGGCCCTACAACCACCATATTTACTTTCTCTGCAAGTACAAATGTTTTTATAGCATCAAAATCCATCGGGTCAATAGCTACATTTGTCGCTATATTCATAGTACCGGCATTTCCAGGGGCAACAAAAAGTTTTTTGCAGTGGGAACTCTGGGTCATTTTCCAGGCCAAAGCATGCTCTCTTCCTCCGGAACCCAATAATAAAATCGTCATCGTGTAATTAGTTTGGGTAGCAAAAATAATTGCTTTTAAACTTAAAAAAGAATTTATTCTAAAAAAACTTAAACCAAATAGTATATCTAAAAGATGCAAGTGTTATTTTTGGAAAAAACAATGTCTATGTTTCGGCTTTTTGATCTTACTATGCATTTAAGCGGATTTCCTTTTAAAAAGAGTAAAGCGTTTTTAAAAACGATTTTATCTGTCCCCGAAAAAGAGTATGATTCGTTTTTAACTGCCAAAAAATCAGAAATTGTAACATTTCACCTTAACAACAATCCTTTTTACAACGATTTTGCAGGAAACATAAAGGCTGACTGTTGGGAAGATGTGCCGGTTATGAAAAAAATACATCTTCAGAAACCGCTTGATGAAAGGCTTTCAAAAGGATATACTAAAAAAAATGTTTACATTAATAAAACATCTGGTTCTAGTGGCGATCCTTTTGTTTTTGCAAAAGATAAATATTGCCATGCGTTAACCTGGGCTTCTAACATTTACCGATTCGGGTGGTTTGGCATTGACTTTAACGCTTCCTATCAGGCGCGTTTTTACGGAATTCCGTTAGACTTTTTAGGAAATAAAAAAGAACGTTTAAAAGATTTTTTAGGCCATCGTTTTCGTTTTCCAATTTTTGATTTATCAGATACTGTCCTGGAAGGGTTCCTGAAGCATTTTTACAGCAAAAAGTTTGACTATATTAATGGCTATACAAGCACTATTGTTCTATTTGCGAAATTTTTAGATCGAAAAAATTGTGTTTTAAAAAATATCTGTCCTAGTTTAAAAGTATGTATCGTCACTTCAGAAATGCTTTTTGCAGAAGATAAAGTTTTAATAGAAAAACAATTTGGCGTGCCGGTGGTTAATGAATATGGTGCTTCAGAACTTGATCTGATTGCTTTTGAAAATCCGGAAGGTGATTGGCAGGTGAATGCTGAAACCTTGTTTGTTGAAGTTTTGGACGAAAACAATTTGCCTGTCAAACATGGCCAGGAAGGCAAAATCGTGATTACTTCTTTATATAACAAAGCACATCCGTTCATCAGGTATGAGATTGGCGATATTGGAATCCTGGATGAGAAAAGCACTGCAAAAAAGCCTATTTTAAAAAAACTAACCGGCCGGACTAATGATGTTGCCATTCTTCCGAGCGGCAAAAAGTCCCCTGGACTAACGTTTTATTATGTGACCAAAAGCATTATTGAAGACGATGGGAACGTAAAAGAATTTATTATAAAGCAAATAAAAATGGATTCTTTTGAAGTCGAATATGTAAGTGAAACTACACTTTTAAGCACACAAATAGCTACGATTGAAGAAGCTATTTCTCTATATCTGGAACCTGGATTAAAATTTAATTTTGTTCAAAAAAAGGCTTTAGAACGAACAAATCGCGGGAAATTAAAACAATTTATATCACTTTTAGAATAATATGAAAATTACAATCGTTGCAGGGGCCAGGCCCAATTTTGTAAAAGTTGCACCAATTATTAAAGTAATTGAAAACAAACAAGCAAAAGGTATTGAAATTTTTTATAGGTTGATACATACAGGACAGCATTATGATAAAAATCTTAGTGGTACTTTTTTTGAAGAATTAAATATACCTCCCCCCCACTCTAATTTAGAAGTAAAAAGCGGTTCACAATCCGTACAAACTGCCGCAATAATGATCGCTTTTGAAGAAGAGCTAATTCAAAATCCGTGTGATTTGGTTTTGGTTGTCGGAGATGTAAATTCAACTATGGCATGTGCTATTGTCGCTAAAAAATTAAATATCAAAGTAACCCATGTAGAAGCAGGGATCCGTTCAGGAGATATGACTATGCCGGAAGAAATAAACCGGATTGTTACAGACAGTATAACTGATTATTTTTTTACCACTTCGGCTTGGGCCTCACAAAACTTGCTGAAATATGGGGCCAATCCCTCTAATATCCATTTTGTTGGAAATGTGATGATTGATACATTGTACCAAAATTTAGATAGGATTTCAGCCCCTCTTTTTTGGGATGAATTCCACCTTAAAATTAAAAATTATATAGTTTTGACCTTACATCGTCCTTCTAATGTTGATGAAGAGCAATCATTAATTAAGCTTTTACAAGGTATAGACGGTATGGCAGCCGATAAAAAAGTAGTTTTTCCAATTCATCCCAGGACCCAGGCAATTTTAGGAGAAATTAATTTGAATTTAAAAAATATTATATTTGTTGAACCACAAGGTTATTTGCACTTCATGTTCCTGATAAAAAACAGTTTTGCCGTAATTACAGATTCCGGCGGAGTATCCGAAGAAACTACTGTTTTAGGAATTCCTTGTTTTACCATGCGGACGACTACCGAAAGGCCAGAGACAGAAACTATAGGCACAAATACTTTAGTAGGAACATCTATAGAAAACTTAAAAATAATATTTAATACATTTCTACAAAACGGCCCTAAAAAGGCTGGAATCCCGGAACTTTGGGACGGAAGAGCTTCTGAACGGATAATTGATATTTTACTTACAAAGAATTAATGACAGAGATCCTCATTATATCAAATTATTACCCGCCCGAAAAAGGCGCTGCCGCAAATAGGATTGAACAATTGGCTCTGAAATTATATCAAAATAATTATAAGGTTTCTGTAATCTGTCCTTTGGGCAACTATCCTAAAGGAGAATTATTTTCAGAATATAAGAAGAAGTTCTTTGTTACAGAAAATTTACAAAATATTATTGTAAAGAGGCTTTGGATATATCCCAGTAACAGTAAAAACAGCATAAAACGGATTTTATCCGTTATGTCCTTTTCTATAGGCTTGTTTGTTTATTTAGTTTTTAATAAAACGCCACATAAGGTGGTCGTTCAGTCACCTCCATTATTGCTCTCTTTCCTCTCCGTTTTAGTGCTTTCGCTAAAGCGTAAAAAAATAATCCTGAATGTTTCTGATTTATGGCCATTAGCCGCTATTGAATTAAAAATCTTGAAAAAAAAATCATTTTCACACCGTGTTTCTTTGTTCTTAGAACGCTTTATATATCAAAAAGCAAATTTGGTTTTATGTCAGTCTAATGAAATAATTACCCATATCCAAACTATTTTCCCCAAGAAAAAATGCTTCTTATATCGTAATTTTCCTGAACATAAGCCTACTAAGATGGATCTGATAACTCAGGAAAGTGAGCCGATTAAAATTTTTTATGCAGGCCTCTTCGGTGTTGCACAAGGTGTTTTAGAAATGTGTAAAAAAATTAATTTAAAAGACCTAAATGTGGAATTACATTTATTTGGTGATGGTGCTGAAAAAAACCAAATAAAAACTTTAATTGCGGAGCGTAAAGATAAAAAAATTGTTTTCTATGAAATGATGGAGCGTAATGAACTGCATAAAATGCTAAAAACCTTTGATATAACAATTATACCTTTAAGCACAAGAATTTATGGTTCTGTTCCTTCAAAAATTTTCGAGTACAGTGCTCTGGGATTTCCCGTATTATATTTTGGTGGCGGTGAGGGAGAAACTATTACTGAACTACATGAGTTAGGTTGGGTTGCCAAAGTAGGAAACTATGATGATCTAAACCAGAAGCTTCAAGCTATTGCATTGATGCAAAAAGACGATTTACATTCGATGAAAAAAAGAATTTTTGAGCAGGTGAAAACTTCCTTTAATTTGAGTGTACAAATAGCTAATTTAATACAACAAGGGGTATTCTAATAGGCTTTCTTGTCCCCTCTTATAAAATTGGCCAATGTTTGAAAAATGATTTTTAGGTCTAAAAGCAGCGACCAGTTTTCAAGATAAAAAATATCATATTTAACCCTGAAAATAATATCTTCCTCTGTTTCTACTTCACCTCTATAACCTTTTGTTTGTGCTAATCCCGTTATTCCGGGTTTAATTAAATGACGCACCATGAACTTATCAATCCTGCGTGCATAAATCTCAGTAATGCTTACCATATGGGGCCTTGGCCCTACTACCGACATGTTGCCTAATAACACATTGAAGAACTGTGGCAACTCATCGATGCTTGTTTTTCTCATAAAACATCCTATACGTGTAATTCTTGGGTCATTTTTTGAAACTAGTTTTATGTCTGCAATATCATTGATTACCATAGATCTAAACTTATAACAAAAAAATTCTTTATAATTAAGCCCGTTTCTTTTTTGTCTGAAAAAAACAGGTCCCTTTGATTCCATTTTTATAAATAGTGCTAGTATAGGCGTAAGCCATGATAATACCCCTATAATTATTATTAAAGAAAAAATGATATCAAAAATTCTTTTAGTTACCTGATTTAATGCTTTGTCTAAAGGTATATGCCTTAAAGAAACTACAGGAATATAGCCATAAAAATCAAATGCTAAATTTTTTGCTATAAATTCTTTTTCACTAGGCAAAAATTTTAGGATTTTGAGGTTATTGTCTGAAAAATCTATAAACTCATTCATTTCATTACTTGAAAAGTCAGACATGGCACAATAAATTTCATCAATATTATTTTCTAAAACATAAGAAAGGCATTTTTGTATTTCTGTCTTCTTATCTTTTTTTAAATCAAAGTTATTCGTTAGTTTGTATCCATAATCCGGATTATCATTAAAAAAATCTACGAGTTGCTGCGTATGTCTTTTACTTCCTATAATTACTACTTTTCTATAATTGCCTCCAAAGACGACCCTGAAACGCTTTAAAAAATAATAAACAAAAAGTTTTTCGCCTGCTGTTAATAGTATAGCAAAAGTAACAAACTGAACTACATATTTATTTTCGTAATTCTTAATTAAAAAACCTATAAATGCAAAATTGATAATAATAAAAAGTGCATATTGCCTAAAAATTTTACTTAAAATTTCTATGACTTTTGTGTATCTGTATACTTCATAATACCCTACATTGGAAGCAATAATAATCCACGATACGGAAACAAGAAGATGATAATAAAGATTACTCAAGGTGTTCATCATAACAGCACAAAGTAGATTTATAATTATTAAATCTACAGTGTATGAGAATGGCCTGATATAGACCGAATACCTGCCTGTCTGTTTGCGCACTTAAAAAATATATTTTGAAAAATCTTTGTGCTCTTCTTTTAGAAGCTCTTCAGAAGACAACGATTTAAAATAGTCATACGTGATTTTCATACCTGTAGTCCTGTTTATCTTTGGTTCCCAGTTTAATATTGCTTTGGCTTTTGAAATATCAGGTTGTCTTTGTAGTGGATCATTAATAGGTAATGGACGATACACTATCTTTTGTGTTGTACCTGTTAATTTTATAATTTCTTCTGCAAAATCTTTTATGGTAATCTCATCCGGGTTACCAATATTTAAAGGCAAAGCATAATCTGAATGCAGTAGTCTGAAAATACCTTCCACCTGATCGTCTACATAACAAAAGGAACGTGTTTGCATTCCATTACCAAAAATAGTTAAATCTTCTCCGCGTAAAGCCTGTCCAATGAATGCCGGAATCACCCGCCCATCGTTTAATCGCATTCTTGGGCCATAAGTATTAAAAATCCTTACTATTCTCGTTTCCACACCATGAAATGTATGGTATGCCATAGTTATTGATTCCTGAAAACGTTTAGCTTCATCATATACTCCTCTTGGCCCGATAGTATTTACATTACCATAATACTCTTCGGTTTGAGGATGTACCAGAGGGTCACCATAGACTTCTGAAGTGGAAGCGATAAGGATCCTTGATTTTTTGACACGGGCCAGCCCTAAAAGGTTATGCGTGCCCAAAGAGCCCACTTTCAAAGTTTGGATCGGGATTTTTAAATAATCAATAGGGCTGGCAGGTGAAGCAAAATGCAAAATATAATCTAAATTACCTGGAATATGAACAAATTTTGTGACATCGTGATGATAGAATTCAAAATGTTCTAATTTAAAAAGATGTGCTATGTTTTTTAAATCTCCTGTGATAAGATTGTCCATGCCAATAACACTATATCCTTCGGTGATAAATCTGTCGCACAAATGAGAACCTAAAAAACCTGCTGCTCCTGTAATAAGGATTTTTTTCATAATTTTACTATAACTTCTTGTAATAAGATAAAAGTATGCTACTGCATTTTAGAAAAGGAGATTACTAAAAATTATAACTATTTATACAGGGCAATATAAACAATATCCTTTTGCAAATAAGAAATTTTTATGTTAAATTAACATTGTGAAAGCAATGATAAAGCTATAGTTGATTTTCAAAAACATAAAAAAACTAAAGAGTAGCTCATAACCAGGATGGTGATATTTATTTTTAATTTTCTCCTGCAAGGTTTTTCTAACCTTGTAGGTGTTATCCATTTTATTCCTATTATTTTAATTATACCTACAAGGTTAGAAAAACCTTGCAGGATTGCAGTTAGTACTACCTGAATGTATGTTCTTGTATTTGTAAACCCATTTTTTTAGTTGGGTTAGGCCGGTCCAAATGGTAACATAAAATCCCGATTAACGAATATGGGGCTGATTGTTTATTCGCAATGGGATTATTCAGTAGCACTACTATGCAGTGCTAAAAAATTAAAAATCCAGAACAAAATCCTCATTTTTATCTTCAATCAAAAAATTAAATCACTTCACTATTAATTATTTATTCTACTCTTTTATCCCAGTTTTTTATATTAATGCCAAACGTTTCTTTAATTTTAGTTTTTTCTAAAACGCTATATTTTGGTCTTTTAGCTGGTGTGGGATAATCTATAGTAGCAATTGGTAACAGGTTTATCTGTACCATATTAACTTCAAATATTTTTTTGGCAAAATCATACCAGCTGCACTGGCCTTCGTTACTAAAATTATAAATCCCATAAATGGATTTTAGATTTAAAGTTTCAGATTTAAGATTTTGTGTGTGTTTAATTATTTCTATAATTGCTTCTGCCAGGTCAACTGCATTCGTTGGTGTCCCTATTTGATCATTTACTACTGATAATGAATCTCTTTCAGCACCCAGTCTCAACATGGTTTTCATAAAATTGGCACCAAACTGTGAATACACCCACGAAGTCCTTATAATAAAATGTTTTTCCCAAACGGCCTGGACCGCCTTTTCACCATCTAATTTAGTTTGTCCGTAAACACTTTGAGGATTTGTGGTTGCTTTTTCGCTATAAGGAGTTGTTGCCTGGCCATCAAAAACAAAATCTGTTGAAATATGCAGTAATGTGGTATTTGTTTTTTTACAGATTGCCGCTAAATTTCCAGGGCCAACAGCATTGATAAGATGTGCTTTTTCCGGCTCACTTTCTGCTTTATCCACTGCGGTATAGGCTGCCGTATTGATACAAAAATCTGGCTTTACTTCTAAAAATAAAGTATTTATTGCTTCTTCTTTGGTAATATCCAGTTCCTGTGAAGAGCAAAAAATAAAATTAATTGCAGGATATTGCTGAGCTATAGATTGTATTGCCTGTCCCAATTGGCCGTTAGCACCTGTTATAAGAACTACCATGCTTTTTTACAGTTTTCAAGTGTTGGTAAAATGGCATCTTTGTCTGAAATTAGGAGTTCTTCTTGTAACAAACCCCATTCAATAGCAACTGATGGATCATTATAAATTAATCCTCCCTCGGATGCAGCATTATAATAATTATCACATTTATAGAAGAATGTGGCTGTCGCACTTAATACTAAAAATCCATGTGCAAATCCTCTGGGAATAAAAAATTGTTTTTGGTTATCAGAAGAAAGTACAACGGCTTCATATTTTCCGAAAGTATCAGAACCTGGCCTTAAGTCTACTGCTACATCAAGTACTTCGCCTTGTAGTACCCTCACAAGTTTTGCCTGTGCAAAATCACCCGTCTGGTAATGAAGCCCGCGTAAAACACCTTTGTTTGAAAATGACTGGTTGTCCTGAACGAACTGTACTTCCTGGCCAATCCCTTCATTAAATGTTTTTTGATTAAAGCTCTCCATAAAGTAACCTCTTTCATCTTGTATGATCTTAGGCTCCATAATAAAACAGCCTTCTAATCTTGTTTTAATAAATTTCATTTGAGACTTATTTTATATTAAAGATTTGTTCTAAAATTTTAATGGTAATTAAATACGTTGGTTTTACGCCTGTTGTCCCTAATCCTCCCGAAGCTAAGGTGCTTCCTGTTTCCAGAGGATTATCTGAAGCATAATACGCATATCGTACTTTTACATCCGGATTGATGCTTTTTCGAATTTTAGATGCGGATTGTATAGCTTTTTGATAATAAGCCCCTTCCATCTCAAGTCCTATAATTCCCCAGGTAGATTCATGGAAAAATTTCAACAGGTCTTTATTTTGTAACGATGTCCCTAAAACCGTAATCATTGGCCCTGAAAAAACCGGGATATCATTTCCTTCGAGCATTTCGGCTGTTAGCTCGTTTACAAACGGATAATTATCTCCTGTGCCTTCGTTGATGTGTGCCGACGGAATCATAATATCTCCTTTTCCTCCTTCCAGAATACCCGCTTTTCCCATAATAGAAACAGATTCTACATTAAGGAATGTTTTTACCGTTTTTGATTCCTGATACGGCTTTAATAATTCATCTATAGTTTCATAGGCTTGCTCTCCAAATGCATAGTCCATTACTATAATTGCAGGGGCTTCATCAAGTTTTGCTTTTGGAAAAGAGGATTTTTTCCAATCAATCCTGGCAGTATCAAAAATCTGGACATCGATATTAGTGCCGGAAGTGTCCGGAAGCGAAATCATACCGTGTAATTTTGCAAATTCCTCTACTTTACTGCGTACCTCGTGTGCACCAGACCTGCTTAATTCTTCATAAATATAGAAATCTGATTTGTCTTTAAACTTGCTCTTTAACACATGTGTTGCAAAAATGGAATTCATTACACTGTGCATATTGGCACTGATGATATGGATCGGCCTCTCTAACAAATCATTT
>DASVUQ010000129.1:0-8420 GCA_036386975.1 Flavobacterium sp.
CTTTACTAAATTGTATAATATTAATAAAGAATTGTGTAACTAAAAATTTAACAAAAAAAAGAAAAATTTGTAGAGGATTTTTGATGAAAGAATTCAAAAGTAAAATATGATTATCCAAATAAAAACAACTACAAATGGGAAAGATTAAATCACGATTAGGAAATAAAATTGAACAAAAAACACCATCATTCAGCAATGATAATCATTACGATATGGTTGTTTTTTGTCATTTAAGATGGGAATTTGTGTATCAAAGGCCGCAACACATCATTAGCCGCATGGCACAGAATTTAAAAATACTTTTTGTAGAAGAACCTATAGGATTCAGCGATGAGAATGATTATGATGATATTATTACCGTTACGGATAACCTTCATGTATTACAACCAAAAGTTCAGTCTATAGAAGCTATTTCAGATATTATATTTCATTACGTAAAAAGTAAAAACATTCCTATTGGGTGGTTCTATTCGCCTTCGTTCGTTTCGCTGTTGTCCGATTTTAATTTTGAAACGATAATCTACGACTGCATGGATGAGCTTACCATGTTCAAAGGTGCCCCGGCAGAATTACTGGTACAGGAAAAATTCCTGATCTCCAATGCTTCAATTATATTCACAGGAGGAAAATCCCTCTATGAATCTAAAAAATTACACCACAAAAATGTGTTCTGTTTCCCAAGTTCAGTAGATCAGGACCACTTTGCAAAAGCACTTAACGGAATTGCGATTCCTGAAGATATTGCTTCCATTCCTGGCCCTATTGCCGGCTATTTTGGGGTAATCGATGAGCGTATCAACCTGGAACTTGTTAATGAAACCGCCATTGCCAATCCTACTATTTCATTTGTGATGATCGGGCCGTTAGCAAAAATAAGCGAGCATGACCTGCCACGCCAAAAAAATATTTATTACCTCGGCATGAAATCATACGATGTCTTGCCTGCTTATATTAAAGCTTTTGATGTTGCCATTATGCCGTTTGCATTAAACGATGCAACAAAATTCATCAGCCCTACAAAAACATTAGAATATATTGCCGCGGGTAAACCAATCATTTCTACAGCTATAAAAGATGTTGTACGTGATTATAGCCACTGTGTTGCCATTGTAGAAAATGAAACCGATTTTACCAAAGCATTACATAACATCCTGGATAAACCGAAAAACCTTCTTTTAGGAAAAGAATATCAGGAGATACTACAAAAAACATCATGGAATGCTACAGCAAACCAAATGAAATCAATAATCAAACAATCCGTTGCAATATGAAAAATTATGACATAGTAGTGATCGGTGCGGGTATATCCGGATCAGTATTAGCACAACAATATGCCGAAATAGGTAAAAAAGTTTTAATTATTGAAAAAAGAAACCATATTGCAGGCAACTGTTTTGATTATGTTGATGATAATGGCATCTTAGTTTCAAAATATGGAGCGCATTTATTCCACACTAACGAAGAAGATGTTTGGGAATATGTAAACAAATACTCTGAATGGTATCCTTGGGAACATAAAGTTATTGCAAAAGTAGATGATAAATTAGTACCTATCCCGGTAAATATAACCACAGTTAATGAACTCTTTGGTACTAATATCCAAAATGAGTCCGAAATGAAAGAATGGCTGGAAACCAACAGGGTTCCTTACGACAAACCACAAAACGGACGTGAAGCTGTCTTAAATAAAGTGGGTAATGAATTGTATGAAAAAATGTTCCGCCACTATACTAAAAAGCAATGGGATAAATATCCGGAAGAGTTACATGCTTCCGTTTTAGAAAGAATCCCGGTAAGGACTAATTTTGATGACCGCTATTTCTCTGACAAATACCAGGCTTTGCCTAAAGGGGGCTATACCCAGATGTTTGCCAAAATAATAGACCATCCGAATATTGAAGTAGCATTAAACACGGACTATTTTGATATTAAAGAGGAGATCCAGGGGTATGAAAAATTATTTTATACCGGGCCAATTGACCGCTTTTTTGACTTTAAGCACAGCCTTACAGAAAAACTAGAGTACCGATCTATTAATTTTGTTTCTGCCACGGTCGATACACCTTATTTCCAGGAAAACTCGGTAGTGAATTATCCGGGTACTGAAGTTGATTTTACACGGATTGTAGAATACAAACATTTTGGCAATCAGCAATCCGAAAAAACAACTATTGTTACCGAATATACTGTTGATGACGGTGAACCTTACTACCCAGTCCCTAACACGCGTAACCAGGAAATATATGATCAGTACAAGCAAGAAGCAGATAAACTGAGTGACGTTTATTTTGTAGGCCGTCTGGCGAATTACAAATATTTTAATATGGACCAGGCTTTCAAAAATGCGATAGACTTATTTCATAGTTTAGAACAGGAAAGCATGGTAAAGAATAATCTTGAACTAACCGAAAATGAGCGTATTTAATAGCTTTTTTATGGGAGGTTACGAATGTGCCGATCATATTAACCGGTCCGGGAACCGTGTCAATTTATTGGTGGAGACACAACATGATACCAGGGTTTTAGAAGACTACAATGAATTATTGTCTTTAGGTATAAAAGTAGTACGTGAAGGAATTTGCTGGAGCAGTGTAGAAAAAGCACCGTATGTTTTCGACTTCAGCGAAGTGCTGAACCGTATGGAAGCTGCTGCAAGCTGTGGTATTCAAGTAATATGGGATTTGTGCCACTTTGGGTACCCCGATGGCCTCTTCCCTACCCATCCTCATTTTTGTGACCGGTTTGTAATGCTGGCCAAAGCCTTTGCCGATTTTCATAAAGCCCATTCAAAACAGCCACTATTTGTTATTCCAATCAATGAAATAAGTTTCTTATCCTGGCACTCGGGTGATGTTCGTGGGACTGTGCCTTTTGCAGTAAATGCCGGTTTCGATATGAAATACCATTTATGTAAAGCAGCAATCTTAGCGATAAACCAATTGCGTGAAACGGATCCTAATTGTATCATTATGCTTGTGGAGCCATTGATACATGTGCATCAGGACCCTAATAATTTAGAATGCCAGTACCATATTGGATTTAACGAAAGTCAGTTCCAGGCCATGGATATTATTTCCGGTAGAATGTGCCCCGAACTTGGCGGAAGCGAAAACCATTATGACCTGTTAGGATTTAATTACTACTATAACTGTCAGTGGTACACCACCGGTGAAACAGTAGAATGGCCGGAAGTATACGAAAAACGTCTACCACTAAGCCTACTATTGCAACATGCATATAACCGTTATAAAAAACCATTTATATTATCAGAAACCGGTCATTTTGGGGCTGGACGTGTTGATTGGATACAGGAAGTAACTATAGAATGTTTAAAAGCACTGGAGTTAAATATTCCTCTTTTAGGCATATGCATATACCCTATTACAGACAGGCCGGACTGGGATGATCTTTCTTCTTACTCTAATTGTGGTATCTGGGACCTGGATGAAAATAAAAACCGTGTACGGCACCAGTCCTATTTTGAAGCAGTAAAAGATTGTGTAAAAATTACTAATGAATTTAGGGAATTGAATTATAATCCTGTTTACATACAAAATACAGAAAAAATATCCCAATAATGGATTATATAGAAATCATAGGCCTTGCTGCTGCTTTTTTTACTACAGTGGCCAATATTCCACAGACTTATACCATTATCAAAGAAAAATCTACGGAAAGTATTTCGATACTTACCTATTCTTCTTTAGTATTGGGATGTGGGCTATGGCTTGTATATGGGATTTTACAAAACGATATTCCTATTATAATTGGTAATGCTATAGCATTTGCAACAGCCGTTATCATACTTTTTCTTAAATTAGCATCGCAACGGGTACTTAACCGTATTCATGATAAAGTGATAAAATAGTTTTTTGTAATACCATTGCTTTACAGAGACGTTAGATGTATGTTGCATACAAAATACTACTAATTTAAATCACATAACATTAAAATTAAATATTGCAACATGTATAAATAATAAAAGATGATATTTGTTTTTTATCATTCAACTTATTTAAAAGATGATATGAATCTAAAAACTATAGCAACAAGAATATCATTTTACAGATTAATTACTATGGTAAGAAAAACATTTTTAGCTACTTTATCCTATAAAAATAGTACTATTTACCTTCAAATAATTGGCAAATACTTCTTTTTAACAAGAGAAACAAGACTGGTAATTTATTTATCAGTTTTTTTTTGGTAAAAGAAGGTTAATTATTTATTAGACTTATTTATCATATCTATAAAAATACTAATTTTATAATTTTTTATTATCATGAAATTCCAAGTAAAATATGACGCTAATTACGGATGCAAAGTTATCTTAAAAGAACAACTAGAACTTTTATCGATTCCCTATGAAATTAATGGGTTTGGTATGGTAAATATTACAAAAGATATTCCGGATGAGTTGTATACTAAGTTACAGGATGCATTAAACAAGTATGGAATAGAGGTTATTAATAATCCCAAAAATGCTTTTGTTCAAAAAATTAAAGATACCATAATACAAATGGTATATTATGATGATAAACAACAAAATACAAAAATATCGGTATATTTATCTGATAAATTGAAGCATAGTTATACTTATATTTCGAGTGTATTTTCGGAAATTACCCATACATCTATTGAAAATTACATTATAATTCAAAAGATCGAAAGAGCAAAACAAATGATTGTAGAAGAAAAATATACTATTACAGAAATGGCATGGCAATTAAATTATAGTAGTGTGGCACATTTGTCAAAGCAGTTCAAAAAGACAACAGGGTTAACGCCTACCATGTTTCAACGCATTATGAAAAAAAGAAAAATAAGCAATCAATAATAACAAACTTAATACATAACAATGATTGAAAATTCCTACCACATCCTTCTTGCTGATGATGACGAAGATGACCGTCTTTTTTTTAGGGACGCATTCAAAGAATTAAAGCTAAAGACTGTTCTGAAAATGGTTAATGTTGGTGTTGAATTAATGGAATATTTAAAAACGCCAAATGTACAGCTTCCGAATGTTATATTTCTGGATATTAATATGCCAAGAAAAGGCGGTAAAGAATGTTTAAGAGAGATCAGACAAGATGAGCGATTAAAAAATCTATCTGTAGCGATTTACTCTACATCATCATCGGAAGATGATATTGAAGATACACTTGTACTTGGTGCCAATATTTATATTAAAAAACCAAATGATTTTGCAAGCCTTAAAAAAGTATTATCAGACGTTATAACATTAAACTGGCAATACCATACGTCGGGCCTTAACAAAGATAACTTCTTGTTTTCCATATAAAAAAACTAAGAAAACTTATGAACAAATTATATAAAAAAATCACGCAATACCTATTGCCTCTGGTTTTTTTTTGTCTATACTTATGCTATTGCTTTTAATTCATGTTTCCTATAAACAGTTAAAATCAACTACAGATTCAGAACAACGTGTTATTCATTCACACAAAGTACAACTGGCAATAGCACAATTAATATCAAAGATCAAAGATGCAGAAATAAAACAAAAAGATTATCTGTTAACAAAAGATACCTCTTTTTTTAAGTCGTATGCCAATACTGTTGAAGAAATACAGCATTCTTTTTTACGATTAAAAAAATTAATGTCTGATAATGCACCTCAACGCAAAAATATAGATACACTTGATTACTATATTAAGCAACGGCTACTATTTCCTGATCCTTTGCATTCTAATGATACTTTAGACCTCATTACACTTAAGGAAAAACTAGATCGGAACAAATCTATGATGACACTTTTAATGCTTCATACCAATAAGATGATGAACATTGAAAGTCTTTTACTTAAAGAAAGGGAACAATTGCATTCTCAAAAAACGAGCCTTTCTCCGATCGTTTTTTTGCTTACGGCCGGGTTTACTTTTCTGATATTTGTTTTGGCCTATTTTAAAATTAAGGTTGATGTAAAAAAATTAAAAAAAGTAAACAACCAACTCAATATCAACGAAGAGATTTTTCAATATTCTGAACAAATTGCTGAAATAAGCAACTGGTGCTGGAACCTGCAAGCCAATACGTTTTCATTTTCTAAAAACTTTTATAACCTGCTGGGTTGCAAACCTAAAGAATTTGAACCTACAATAGAAAATTTCCTGCATTTTGTTCATCCGGAAGATCAACATAGAGTAGAAGAAAATTTTAAAAAAATATATACTGAAGAAAGCCCCTCGGTTACTTATTTTAGGGTAATCAAAAAGAACGGAGAAATACGGAATTTTAAATCTTCCGGAAAATTTATTATAGACCATTATAATAAACAAATATTTATTGGTGTTAATGCCGATGTTACCGACCAGTTTTTAAAAGACAATGAGCTCGAAGATAAACTTTTTGACCTGGAACGGTCCAATAAAGAATTGTCTGCTTTTAATTATGTGGCTAGCCACGATTTACAGGAGCCATTACGAAAAGTGCAGGTCTTTATTTCCCGTATAAAACTAACTTATTTTGATGTTTTGCCAGGCAATGCTAAAGATTACTTTATCCGTATAGAAATTGCTACCAATAGGATGCAGAAGCTTATTAATGATTTATTACTTTTTTCCAGGACCAATAAAGCCAATAAAAATTTCGAGAAAACCAACCTCAATGAAATCCTTGACATGACAAAACAGGAACTGGCCGAACAAATTGAGGAAAAAAAAGCTGTTGTACAGTCCAGTATACTTCCCACACTCGAAGCCATTCCATTTCAGATCCAGCAATTATTCAATAATATTATAGGAAACTCGTTAAAATATGCGAAGAGCGATGAGAATTTAAAAATTACCATTTCTACTAAAATCGTTTCAGGGCAGGATGTGCCTTATCATATTATAGAAAATACAAACAAGTATTATAAAATATCTATAAGTGATAACGGTATAGGATTTGACCAGCAATATGCCAACAGCATTTTTACTATCTTCCATAGGTTGCATGATAATAAACAATATAGCGGTACCGGAATAGGCCTCGCTATTTGCAAAAAAATTGTTGAAAATCATAAAGGTTGTATCACTGCAGAAGGGGCAATCGGAAAAGGCGCTACATTCAATATTTTCCTTCCCGTATAACGATTTAATGATACAAACATATTAAAAAATGGTGTAATATAGTCTCAGAAAAGGAAATGCAACTTTGTAATAAATTATAAATTTATTACAATGGAAAATTCAAATCAAAAAACAGTTGACACTCTTAACGGACTTATTGCAATTCTGGAAGATGGTAAATTAGGCTATAAAAATGCCGCTGAAGACATTGATGATTATGGCCTGAAAGAAAATTTCCTAGCCTACTCGAGAGAAAGAAGTTTCTATATCGTACAACTACAGGATGAAATTAATAAATTAGGTAAATCTACTAATGAAGCAGATGGCGGACCACTTGGTTTACTACACAGAACGTGGATAGATATAAAAGCTGCTTTTACTTCCGGTCATAAAGATGCCATTATAGATGCCTGCATTACAGGTGAAGAAGCAGCAATCAAAAAATATACAACAGCTCTTAAAGAAAATGATTTTGACCCTTCGCTTCGGTTAATCATACAAAACCAGCTTTCCGGTATTGAAAAAACGTTAAGCCAGATCAAACTAAAAAAAGTAGACAGCTAATTAATAAATTGTAAAAAATCATACTATTCCTCGAACGTACTTTGTACAACTCTAATAATTACCAATCATATGAAAAGATATATCATCATCATCATAATTGCCTTTGTTGCAGGCTATACTACAATAGAGGCACAAGTACCGGCAGTAATGTTAGATAACAAAGCCGGATGGCACAAAATTGGTGAAACTACAGTAAATTATAAGAAAGAAAAAGATCAGGTACTTGTTCTGGGTTATGACCGTTTTTCTGCTATTAAATTCAAAGTTGAAGATGCGCCAATCGATTTAAGCCTTGTTGAGGTATACTATAAAAGCGGAGATAAACAAAGTATTAATGTGGGATCCAGTTTAAAAGCCAATGAAGAGTCTAAAGAAATTAAACTCAATGGTGGAAAAAGAAAAGTAAAGAAAATTGTATTTGTTTATAAAACGCAACCAAATAATGATGACAAAAGAGCACATGTAGCCATATGGGGATTAAAGCAATAATTATTGTATGAAACCAGCTTAATTAAGCTGGTTTTTTACTATGGGCTTTTTACATTAACCTTATTTTCAAACCCAATACCAAATAATACAACAAATTATAAAAGTTGTGTAAAAATATTTCAGAAATATAGAACCAAATTTGTCTAACAATAATTAACTAAAAATCAAGCAAAATGAAAAACAAAATCCAAATGCTGGAAAAATTAAAGACACTGGCCCCATTTTTTGTGGCTTTGCTATTTATGACTTCAACTTTTATAGTTACTTCATGTAAAGATGAAAAGAAAGTGG
>DASVUQ010000130.1:0-13102 GCA_036386975.1 Flavobacterium sp.
TTACCGGCGGAAGCTTTGGGGATGATGATTATATGTGGATGAAAAATTACCTTCAGCTTGACGGGATGGTGTATAAGTTAGTACCTGTAAAAACGCCAATCCCTAAAGATGGAAGCCCGCTCGATATGGGACAAATAGATACTGATAAGATGTATACTATTGTAACCAAATGGGACTGGGGCAATAGCGAAAGCCCGCACATTTACCATGACCCGGAAACCCGTAAGAACAGTATCTCATACAGGACTAACCTGGCGCGTCTGATGGAACAGTTAATTAATGAAGGAAAACCGGAAAAAGCAAAAAAGATCATTAATCTGGCCATGCAAAAAATGCCTTTAGAATATTATGGTTATTACACCATGGTAGAACCTTTTGCAGGTGGGTATTATGAAGTAAAAGAAAAACAAAAAGCCAGGGCTTTGCTCACTCAACTGATGCAAAAATACCAGGAGAACCTTAAATATTACAACACTTTAGATGCCTATGGCCAAAATGCTTTGTATTCAGATATTGTAACTGATATAGAAAGGTACAGAGGCTTATTACAAGTAATGAAAGACCGTGGTGACAATGAGTTTTACGAAAAAAATAAAATTACGTTTAACAGCTACAATAAAATGTTCAAGCGATTTGACCGTGATAATGAATAGGTAAATCAAATAGTTAAAGTGATTTAAACTTATTTTGCAAAAAGAAAAGGGTTGACGAAATTTGTGTTGCAAAACATCATCGTTTTAAAATCAACCCTTATGTAGAGTGTACTAAACAAAATATAATAAAAGTGAAATTGTTCCTTATTTACCATTAGCCAAGCGAAGTTTTTAGGCAGGAATACCTTTGAAAGAAATAGTAAATGTGGTCCTTATAAGTTAAAAACTGTTACCTAATGGCATCAATTGCCTGTAAAGGCGTTGTTTGATACAAGTTCCATTAAAAGTGGAAATCGGTTTTATTATCATTATCGTAAATGGTGTGCCTCTGATGTTTTAAAGAAAAATTGGATAGGTATTTTAGAGAGCAACAAATCTAAATTAGACTTTTTCGAGTGTGGATTTTGATGGTAGCCATACTTCTGCAATAAGAGGCGGCCAGGAAGTAGAATATCAAGGTAGAAAGAAGCGTAAACTACTAATGCGTTGTATTTAAGCGACAGACAAGGCCTGCCTTTGGCAGTTTCAAACCCGGTAACTGGCAATTATGATGACCTTTATGATATAGAAGCTCCGTTTGAGATTGTAACAGAAACTTTAGAACAAGCCAATATTCCCGTTGAAGGGCTTTTTTTAAATGCTGATGTGGGCTTTGATTTTAAAGAGTTCAGGCTGTGTTGTGAGAAAAAAGAAATAAATGCAAATGTTTGTTTCAATAAGAGAAATGGAGATACGGAGAGAGATGAATATTTCGACCCATTGCTTTATAATGAGAGATATAAATTCAAACAACTAATGCCTGGATGGACAATTTCAGGTCGCTTCTCAATAGGCTTTATACATCAATAGTAAGCTGATTAAGATTTTAACTATTTCGCTTTATGGTTATTGCACTTAAAATTAAAGAAAATAAAAATTTAATCACTTGGATATTAATTATCATATTTCAATTATTAGTTTCTTAAATTTTATCAGGATAATTTAAGGATTAAGCTTTAGATATTTTTAAATTTAATGATTAAAATAAAGTTTAAATAAAATGTTTAAAATAGCAAGTTTGAATTAATAAAGGCTGTTTCATATTTCAGAAACAGCCTTGTATTTAAGTAGTCTAACATTTTATCTTTAATATAGCATGAGGCTTGAATACATAAACTTAATTTATTAAAATTTTATTGGTAAATGTTTGGCCTTCAATAGTTATTTTTAAGATGTATAATCCTTTTGTCGCTAATCTTATTGCATCTGCATTGTTATTATCTAAATTTTTATCAAGAATAAGTCTTCCATCCAGGGAATACACTTGTATTCTTGCATTTTTGTCCTGATACTCGGCAGGGATCTTTACAAAAAAATCACCAGGAGAAGGATTAGGATAAACCACTACTCTGGAGGATAATTCAGGGTTGTTCGTGGAAAGTTGAGTATCTGGCGTCACGACAGTAACAGAATTCCAGCTTACCCAAACCTTGCCGTTGGCATCCACGGCCAGTCCTTGAACAGTGTGAAAGTTATTATCCGCGGTGGTCAGAGGATTAAAGGTCACCCCGTCATCAGTGGAATAGTAGAGCCGTGGTTGAGCATCGCCAGCTTTGGAGCCAAATACGGCAATCTTGCCGTCGTACGAAGAGACAAAGCGGGCGTTCATGTATTGGGCGGTAGGGTTCCAGGTCTGCCCGCCGTCACGCGAGACTTTAACGCCCGCATAGTCACCGGCGGCCCACAAGTTAGACCCCCGCACGGGGTCGGCATGCATGCCCCAGGCCCATGCGCCTCCGAAGGGGTGTGTGCGCGGGGTCCAGTTGGTGCCGCCGTCGGTGGAGCGGTAGAAGGGGACATCACGGGCAATGAAGTAGCGCACATTGGGCTGCACGGCGTCACGTTCAATGAAGCAGTTTAGAGGGTCATAGCGGTGCCCGGTCCGTAGTCCTGTGGCAGGCAGATTATTGACCTGGAAGAAAGAAGTGCCACCATTGATGGTGCGCCAGACCCCGGGATTGATCGTGCCTGGGGTAACTGTTCCGGGTTGACCCGTTCCGGAAGCGAGAACGACAAGGTAATCGTTAGCATTGGTGAACGACATAACGGACTTGGTGATACCGTCGCGGGAGGGCGGCAGGTTGTTGCCGGTCTGACTTACTGGGTTCCAGGTGGATCCCCCGTTGTTGGAGCGCAAGATCACGGTAGTATTGGATCCCTGATCTACGCCTGCCAACACCAGGTTCTGCGTGTCTGGCCCTTCCAGGACACGGAACATGTTATGATGATGCTCGTAAGTCTTACGTGACGCATGCGTGGCTTGACCGCTGGTGCCGCCGTCAGTTATGATGAATGAGCCCTGATCACTTACTGGGATGTAAACGCGGTTGGGATCGTAGCGACTGACACTAGTGTAGTAGGACTTAACACCGGCTAACCCATTGTTATTGGGAAAAAATTGCCAGGAAAGGCCTTTATCCAGACTATAGGAAGGGGCTCTACCACCGGTCATGATCCATTTGTTAGGATTGCCGACTGCTTCGATTACCTGATCGGTACCACCGCTAGGATGGTTTCTGGCGGCTATCTCGGCGACCGTTGTCCATATGGGGACCACACTGGTATTGTGCGATGTGGCGCGCAGCGTAAATGTTTGCCCGCCATTGCCCACAGGGCTAAAGCCGTGGCGACTTCCATTAGTATTCCAAGCGCTGGAGGAACCGTCAGAGAATATCTGCAGACCGGTGGGATAGCCAAAGCTGAGGTTAACCACCGGCGAGTTAGTTACGGAATAGGTATTGGCATTGTTATAGTTAGTTGCTGTAATGCGGGAGATGCCGCCCGGGTTGTTGACGCTGCTGCCGTTACTGCGGGTGACCAGACCCACGCCGGCGAAAGTGCCGGTAGTGAAGCGTGCGATCATGCCTACATCGCGCAGACTGTTTGAGCCACCGACCAGACTAAAGCTGTCACCTCCATTGGTGGAGACATACAGGCCGTTATCGGTGCCGACCCAGATCTGGTTGGGAAAGGCGGCCACATTGTGTAGCGTACGAACGCGATTGCTGTCGAAAGCATTACCGCCAGCCTTGGTCCAGTTACCGTTAGAATATTTCCAGAGCCAGCCTGTCATACCTCGGCGTGGGCCGGCGAACCAGATTTCGTTGGGGTTATTCGAGCGGATCAGGATTGGAGAGCTACCACGGAAACGCGGTGTGTCGGTACCAATGATACCGATATTGTTAAGCAAAACATTCCAGTTAGTGCCGCCGTTGGTGGACTTCCAGAGCGTGCTAGGGGTGCAGTAGTATACTATATCGGCGTTGTTTTTTTGTACCGCCATGCCCGTTCCAACAATGTCGCCGTTTGGGATGCTCCAGTTCAGATAGCTCCAGTTGGTTCCGCCATTATCGCTGCGCCACGCGCCAAATACATCTCCATAGCCATAAAGGCGGCCGTTATCGGCCTGCACTAAACCACTAAACCATCCCCCACAATCAAGCGTCACGGCTTTAAAAGTCTGAGCTTGGGCGCTGAAGGATAGAAAGGTGGCACTTGCAACAAGCGTAAAACTTACCACAAACTGGCACATTTTCTGCGTGAGTAAACGCCCCGGGCGGGCAAACGCTGTATAAGAACGTATACAATATGCGGCAGGAAACTTGATAAATAAGAATTTCTGTTTCATCTTTTTTTTAATTAATGATTAATTATATAATTGTTTCTCTAAACTTAATCCATAGGTTACATCTATAGCTCTTCATTAATTTACAAAATCAGAAAATAATGAATTAAAGCTGTAATTTTTATAATTATAGGACTTATTCCACAATTAGTTTTTTAGAAGTTTTCATATTCTCATCTATGATTTCAACAATGTAAAAACCTTTTGCGAGATTAAAGTTTATTTGTTGGTCTTTTTCATATTCAGTTTTTAAAATAATTGCGCCAGTGATGGTATATATTTGTACTTTGACTTTATTTTCAATACCTGTAATTTTTAAAAAGTCAGAGGCTGGATTTGGGTATAACGATATATTTTTATTAATAGAAGATTGCTCACCAATTGTTAAAACTTCTGTACGTACTAAAATTTTTGACGACCAGGGCGGAAGAACAATTGTACCAGAAATTATATTATTTTGCAAATCGCGGTAATTCCCTGATAAATTTACATTGACAGCTGTTGCCGTTGGATTTATAAAAAGTGGTGATCTTTGTTTGGCATCTTCAAAAACTATTGATGTGTATTTGAATAAACTAAAATCATCTAGATATGCCGTTGCAGGTACATTTTGCACGAAACCAATTCGTGCCGGATTTTGATTTTGAGTTGGTGTAAATAAATAATAATAATTGCGAACGCTCTCATCCAACACTACATTAATTCCCGGTGCTAAGTTGCTCCATGGACTTTCAGCCATCGCATTTTGTACGCCTACCACGTGATGATTTGTCGAGCTTCCTTTGAAACGCAACAAATATTTTGCGCCGTTATCAACAGAAAAGTGGGGTGATTGCAAATTGGCATAATTTTGTGCACCACCATTATTGCCTGTAAAAGTTAGTACTGAACTTCCAAAATTTGGGTTTTGCCCAACAGATAAGTTCACATGACTTTGCCAAGTTGTCCAGCCATTATCATTTGTATCAAAATTGCCATTTGCAATCAGGTTATTCCCTGTGGTAACAACAGATTCAATTGGCGAAATGCTTAAAAAATGTACACTACTTTGCATATCTCTATTCATTGTATTTCTCCACCCCTGTAGCGTATAATCTTGTCCCATGTCTATCGCGATAGTTCCCGAATATGGATTAAACCATAAATTTCTATTAAATGTACCGAAATTAGCTGTGCCATTGTAGTCTGAATAGGTCGCCACCGCTTTTTGATTTTCTGTTAAGCAATATCCAATGTTGTCGGTTATTGTATTATTTGTGGATAATACATAAAAAGCATCTTGTTCATTTCCTGGTGGTGTTGTCGGATTACGTTCGGCTATACTAATTTGAATTTCATTATTGTAGACCGTGTTGAAGCGCACCACATTGTCACGAACACTGTATAAAAATATACCGGTAGCATTGGGACTATCGAAACAAGTATTGTACTCAATGATATTACCAGATTGGTAATTATCTAAATAAATCCCTTTTGCAATAATACCATAGTTAGCAGGCATTCCTTCAATATTTCCAGATAGTTCACTACAAAAATTATTTCTAATTATGTTATTGGTTGTATAAGTTCCCCAGGATTGAATTGCTCCACAATCGTTTTTAGAAAGTCCAATGTTTTTTATCCAATTTTTCTCGATAATATGATTCGAATTTACATGGTTAATTGCCGCATATCCACAATCTTCGATTTTATTATTTGACACGAGGGCTCCATTGCCAGCCAATGAAACTGCTTGTCCACAAGTTAAACATGATTCTTCATAGCCAGGAATGAGTGAATTTCTTTTGATTTCATTACCGGAAATTGTCATTTCGTTAACCCACGGATTTGTTGTTATGGAACTGTTTAAAATGTCATGAAATACATTCTCAATGACTTGTAAATTTAAAACCTCTGTATTGATATATCCGCTCGCACGAACGCCATTAAGACAATTTTTAAAAAAATTATTTTGTATTGTAACGTTACTTGAATATGAAATTTCAATTGCAGTTTTTGTTTGATAACTAAATTTTAAATCCTGGATAATTATGTTTGATACGCTCCACGAGAACAAAAATGCATGATCATAGAAAGAACCATCAAATTGAAATCCGCTAGGATTAGTACTGGATTTAATTTTCAAAATTTTTGTTGTTTCGTTCCAGAACCACTCTCCTTCAGCATCAAGTGCATTTTCTGAATTGTCAATATAGAATCCAAAATTTGGTACAATTTGATAGCCCGTACCTGGAAACTGAATTGTGTTTGCCTGAAAACCCGAAATGGTAGATTTTGTTATGGCATCGCCTTGATTTCGAACGTGAACGGTTGCGCCCGTCCAAAAACCTGCGGGCTGTGCCAAAGCTGCACTTGTTATAGTGGCACCGCCATCCCTAACACCGTTTGTGCTATTGATTGTGATGTATCCCGCATTTGGAAATCTTGCTGAAATTTGAATTTGCTCCTCACGAAATAGGTGTGTAATTTTATCTAAGTGACTTACTTGCCAAAAACCGTTCCCCAAATTTATCCAGCTGCTAGCATTCACCAATTTTGCACCACTGATAATGGGTTTTTCTCCAGTACCATAGGATCCAAATACAATTTTTGATGTTGGTGTACCCGATTCGGATACGTTTATTTGTCCTCTAAAAACATCGCCACAACGAAATAAAACTCTATCGCCTGGCAAGAGCGAACTCATGATGCTATTTACTTTATCTATAGTTTGAAAAGGTGCCGCAATCGACTTACCGTCATTGTCATTAGAACCCATGGCGGATACATAATAATCTACAGCAAAGCTATTGCCATAAACTAATAGTAACAAAAATGAATTCAATAATTTTTTCATTAGATTTTGTATTAACAATTTATTTAGATAATTTTAACATAACTTAACAAGTTGGTATTGCTATGCATAAATCTAATAATCAGTGCTTACTATTACTTAAATAACAAATATATAAAAATAATATTAAAGTTCACGATTTATTTTATGTAAGAATGCATTTTTATATAAGGTATTTTTAATAAGTATTTAAGCACACTCCATTTTTTTATGCGTTATTTTTTAAGATTCAGCTATCCTGTTGGATATAGTACATAAAGCGAGATTAATATTATATAAAATATTGAAATTAATATTTTGAAGTTGTAAAACAAACTTATATAATATACATTAAGTAAAAAATGATAGTGTAAATTTTTTATTTAAAGAGATAAATAAGCTATAAATACCAAATTTTAATTAAAGTTAGATCCATAAAAAGAAGACGAATTTTTTTTATTTTTAGAAGAAATAAGAATAAAAATTAATATCTCGGTTTTAGAATTTGAAGATAATTATATTATTAATCTAAAGAGTTTAGGCTGTGTTGTGAGAAAAAAATAAGTGTTTGTTTCAATAAGGAAAATGGAGATAGACATGAATATTTTAGTAAATTACTTTATAATGAGAGATAAATTTAAGAACTAATGCATGGATGGACAATTTTAGGTCTCTCTCAATAGTTTGACACATTAATAGCAAGTTGGTCAGGATTTAACCGTTTTAGCTTTATGGTTATTGCACTTAAAAATTAAAGAAAATAAAAGTTTAAATCACTTCTTTATTAAAAATGTAGCATTATTAGTGTTTTTGCTGCATTTTTTTTTCAATATATTTACTAAATTTTATTTTATAAATGAGTTTCTACTGGGTAAAAACGAACCGGATCATCAAAAAACTATTTCCACAATTTATTTGGGAAAAGAAAAATAATGCAAAAAAAGTATATCTTACTTTTGATGATGGCCCAACCTCCGAAATAACACAATGGACTTTGGACCAGTTAAAAGAATACAATGCAAAAGCTACTTTTTTTTGTATTGGTAGTAACATCGCACAATTTCTGGAAATATTCAAAGCAGTGATTCATGAAGGCCATACAGTAGCAAACCATACTTTTAATCACCTTAACGGCTGGAAAACCGACACAGCAACTTATATAGAAAATGTATTGTTATGCCAAAAACAGATCGGTATTCTTTGTGAAAATAGTTATTTGTTCCGTCCTCCTTATGGAAAGTTAAAACGGTCGCAATCAAAAAAACTGCGGGAACTGGGCTACCAAATAATAATGTGGGATGTGCTAAGTGCCGATTTTGATACCGGGATCAGCAAAGAGAAATGCCTGCAAAATGTATTAAATAATGTACAATCGGGAAGTATCATTATCTTTCACGATAGTGTAAAAGCATCAAAAAACCTGAAATATGCTTTGCCAGAAACACTTCAGTTCCTTAAAGAAAATGACTTTGAATGTCATTCGTTATAAAAAATTACAATTGTTCCTCAACCAAACTTATAATGGTATTGGCATCCAGTTCACCCGATTGCCTCCATATCATTTGGCCGTTTTTATAAATCATTAACGTAGGAACGCCTTTTATACGTAAGGCTTCTGCCAGCTCCTGATTTTTATCCACATCAATTTTTATTACTTTTGCCTTGTCCCCTAGTGCTGCAGCCACATCCTTGATTACAGGCTCCATTGCTACTGATGGTTCGCTCCAGTTCGTATAAAAATCAATTAAAACCGGAATTGGCGTGCTGATGAGTTCTCCAAATTTTGACATAGTTATATTACATTAAACTTGTTTACAAATATAGTATTTTTAGCAATCAAGTAATCATTTTGCCCTTTTTTAGTTGTATAACAGTGATTTCCGGCCAAATCCCCACCCTGCCCGGATACGCATGAAAGCCAAAACCCCTGTTAACGTAAACAAATCTTCCCATTTTCTCATACAACCCGGCCCATTGCTTGTAGACATACTGCACCGGGCTCCATTTAAAAAAACCTGGGATTTCTATACCAAATTGCATGCCGTGCGTATGCCCTGAAAGGGTCAGATGAAAATGTTTAGGATGGTCCTTTACTTCATATTCCCAATGACTGGGATCATGAGACATTAGTATCTTGAAATCTTCTCTGGTCAGTCCGGCAGAAGCTTTTGCTAAATCACCTGCCTGTTTAAAATTTTTTCCCCAATTTTCTACACCTACAAGAGCAATAGTATCAGTGCCCTTCTTTATCTTAATATTTTCATTTAGCAGCAATTTAAAATTAATATCGCCATATAAATTTTTAATAGCGCTAAAATTCTCTTGTTTGGCTTTTGCCGAAGGCCATGATACATATTCACCATAATCATGATTGCCCAATACAGAGAACTTACCGTAATCATGGTCTTTAATCCTTTTAAAAGTTTTTAGCCACGGATGCATTTCTGTAGCATGCGTATTTACTATATCGCCTGTAAAAAGGATCATATCTGAATTTTGCTGGTTGACCAGATCAATAGCATAATTTATTTTTTCAGGATTATCAAAACTGCCACTATGGATATCCGATATCTGAGTAATAGTAAATCCATCAAAAGCATCCGGTAAATCAGGAAAAAAAATAGTTTGCTTAATAACTTTAAAATTGTATCTCCCTTCGAGAACACCATAAATTAAAGAGGCAAAAGGGATTGCTGCGAGTCCAAGGGCTATACGGCTTACAAATTTCCGGCGGCTAGGAATAGCATCAGCAATGGATGTGGTATTCGTAAAATAATTATAAATAGTAATAAAAAAACGCAGGATATCTTCACCCAGCATAAAGATTATTATAATTATTTTGGGCACAATAAATATAAGCGTTACGGCCATAACCATCATCGTCTGATGTGTCTGTCCAACACTTCTATCAAAATTATAGAAAGAATAAAGTAGGTAAATAATAACAATAAAACTCAGGAATGCATAGCACCACAAAATGGTTTTTTCTTTTATTAAAACTTTTATAGCCTGAAAAGCATACAGTTCTATCAGAAAAAAAAACAATCCTATAAAAAACAATCGCATGGTGTGTTATTTAAAGCAAAATAACAAATTATGCGATTGTATTGGATGGTCTGTTAGTATTATTTTAACAACTCATGGATATATTTAAAAATAAACATCTATATCTTTTACTTTTAAAAATTTTCGTTTACTATAGATGATTCTGATGAAGCTTAATTAATTGCAACTTCCAAAAAATAAAGTATCAGTATTAGAAAGTTGAAAATGCTAATGTTAGTTATAAATTTTGATAAAATTGATACTACCATTATTGCCTATATTTTGATTAACTACTCTAAAATGCAGTGAGTGACAAAGAAGTTACTTTGATTTTTCCGGCGGGTCCGGAAAAATAGTCAACAAAGACTTCTAAATAATCTGAAACATTCATTTCTACAGATCCGTTTATTGGCACGGTCGCTGTATCTGTTATGGAACCGGTAAATGCATATATTTTAGACTGGGGTATAATTACTCCGTTTTTAGCGATGTAAAATACGTAAATTCCTGTTTTACCGGCACTATCTGCCACGAAAGACATACTTCCCGTTACTTTTACAATACGTTTTTTAAAACCTTCATAAGTTAACCTGCCGGAAGTTGTTGCTGCAAATCTGAACAAAGCAGTAGAAGTTGTAACAGGCCCAATTTTTGCTGCAGTACCTGCATTATCAACAGTTACAGGAAAACCTGTAGTTGGAGTAAGGTTAGTACTGGTACTAAATTCCCCCGTGGCCGAGACATCTGCTTCTGTGGGAATACCTGAACTTCTTACATTCCATTTATTATTAAAGTTATACCCTACATAATTTCCAGAGGTATAAGGCTTCACATAAGCTCCGCCCACAGTAAGTGTTCCTGAATAAACAACAGCCTCCATGACTGCATCATTTGTTATTACCGGATTAGAAGAAACATCAAAGCCAACACCAGTGCCCGTAATCTCCATAAAACCTCCTAATTTCTGCACTAATCCAAAAGTACCTTGCAATTTTTCGTAAATTCCTGTATTACTGCTAAACCAACCTGTATTATTAATCAACAATCTGGTTATAGAGTCGTAAACAATGCCGTTAGTATTTCCTATGTATTGTACTATACTGACAAAAACCCATCCAAAACCGGTAATAGAGCCCACATTAGAACTTCCGGTAACAACAGAATCCCTAAAAAGCAAGTTCTGTGTAGTTGCTCCGCTTAAATTAAAAACTTTACCGCCACCAGTAACCTGGAGGGTCACATTACGGATACTCCCCCCGGTACTCCCTTCAAAAAGGTTTCCAGAAGTCCGTACCAATTTATCATCATTAGTATCTATTCCTGCTACATAAGCACCGTTAATATCTATAGGCAAATTAAATGTGATTGTACCATTAATTTCATAATAAGTAGTCGCGTCTAAAACATATTTGGTTCCTGAGCCTGCAGCCAATTCATCCGCTAGTAAAGTTGCCAGGACATCTGTAGATTTAATGCGTTTAAATTTATTCCTTGCGCTTACGTCGCTGTTTATCCTTGTCCACGAGGCAGTAGTGCTATTGTAATAATAAAATGATTTTAAAGTAGTATCATACACGATAAGACCGTCCGCAGGTGTAGTTATCGCTGTACGTTGTGTTGTGGTCATTCGTGGTGTTAACATGCCCTGTGTCGTAGACGTAATATCAAGGGCAGCACTGGTGTTGGGCGTTATAGTTCCAATCCCTACCTGTGCAAATCCATTACCAGATACAATAATTAATACCAATAAACAGATTTGTAATACTTTTTTAGCAAGATGAATTTTTGTCATAAAAGATAAGTTAAGGTTTAGATAATGGGGCTAGCATTATGACTACAAATTTAATTATTAAATATAATAAATCATAAATAATCAGATTAAGTGCTAAAATTATTGTATGTATAAGATTTATTTCACTAATTACAAAGAATTGTTTTTAACTTTGTAGCTATACATTTGCAATCTGTATTTGTATATTGAAATAATGTTTTTTAAATTCATTCAAATCTTAAAAACATATATTTTACATAGCTACAAGTTTTGTATTTTTGAAAATTACAAATACATATCATGTCACAAAAAAGACTTTTCCTTCTTGATGCTTATGCCCTTATTTTCCGTGGCTATTATGCATTTATAAAAAATCCCAGGATTAACTCTAAAGGTTTAGATACTTCGGCAATAATGGGGTTTATGAATTCCCTTTTAGATGTCATTAAACGTGAAAAACCGGATCATTTAGCAGTAGCTTTTGACAAAGAAGGCAGTCAGGCACGTACGGAAATGTATGCCGGTTACAAAGGGAACCGAAATGCTACGCCTGAAGCGATAACCATTGCTATTCCTTATATCCATGATTTACTCACCGCCATGCATATCCCTATTATTGAACTTGCCGGATGCGAAGCAGATGATTTGATAGGCACCATTGCCAAACAGGCAGAAAAACACAATTATCAGGTCTTTATGGTAACACCCGATAAAGATTTTGCCCAATTGGTTTCCGAAAATATATTTATGTACAAGCCTGCACGAATGGGCAATGGTATTGAAATATGGGGTGTCCCCCAGGTACTCGAAAAATTTGAAATCGAAAAGCCGGAACAGGTTATTGATTTTTTGGGCATGATGGGCGATGCTGTCGATAATATCCCTGGCCTCCCCGGGGTAGGAGAAGTAACAGCAAAGAAGTTACTCAAGGAATTCGGTTCAATGGAAAACCTTTTCGAAAATACCCATTTGTTGAAAGGGAAAATGAGGGAAAACATCGAAGCCAATAAGGAATTAGGGCTTTTATCAAAACAACTGGCCACCATTATTTGTGATTGTGATGTCATTTTTAACGAAACAGATTACGAACTGAGCCGCCCCGACTTTGAAAAAACGGCTGCCCTCTTTCAGGAACTCGAATTCAGGAGAATGGCCGA
>DASVUQ010000131.1:0-4413 GCA_036386975.1 Flavobacterium sp.
AGTTGACAAGGTTTTTTTGAAGGGGCAAATTTTTGCTTACTATGACACTTTAACTATTATAAAGTCTCAAGCGGAAGCTTTTGATATAAAAATTGCAAGATTAAATGATGAGAATTTAGAACGATACTTAACATTAGGTTAGTTGACGCACCTCGCTTGTGTCTTAGGAAACAATAAAGCCTGGAGAAATCCAGGCTTTATTGTTTAAAAAGAGGAATCAGGTATTCAATCAGTTTGGAAATGGATAACAGATAAGCAAGTACAGTACCTGTTTTTACAGCTAAGTCCCAGGTCTTCTTTTTCCATTGCAGAGACTTCTGGTGTTCCTGCCAAGCAGTTAAATAAGCCAGGTCATTGCCAAAGGCGGGAAAATCGATAATCCACCAGCCTCTGTTTTCGCTTAACTGAAAAAGGTCGGGTAGCATTCCTCCTGACCACATTTTCCTAACTTGATTTTCGATATAGAAGGAAGCTTGTTTCTTATTATTTCTGATCTGTTGCTTGAGTTTTTCCTTATTCAGATCATAGGCTTGATATAATTTTTCAATATCCTGATTAGAATAATCTGAATGTTCATCCTCAATATGTTTGGTAAGAAAATATTTAAAGTCATAATCCAGGATAAGGTCTTTTACTGAGGTATTAAAGTCCATACAATAGCGTTAAGAAGCGTATGCCTGCCTTGTTTTCGCATCTCTCAGTAAACCATCAATAGCATAGAGTATGCATTTTTTATCTTCTTCGGGAAGGCTAAGGATAGAGTTAAAACGCTCGATCATTTTTTTATCCTTGATATCATTTTTAGAACGGCCAGTGATATAATCTAAAGAGACATCAAGTGCTTCAGCAATTTTTACCGCCACATCAACAGAGGGTTTTACTTCGTCTCTTTCATATCTTCCAATAGTTGTGGGAGTAGCTTGTAAAGCTTTTGCAAGCTGTTCCTGAGACATATTTTTTTCTTTGCGAATCTCTGTAATCCTTTTTCCGAAACTCATATATGAATGCTTTTAATACTTTAAATAGGGTATTGTTGAAAAATAATATTCAAATGTATGTTTTATAGTTCATAAACCGTACTAGCTCATCACAACAACAACACAACACATAGGCATTGCATTGGGCTTATTGGTCACAGTGGAAGCTCGAAAAGATGAGGCATATTTTCATAACTGTATTATTTAATTATTCGAAGAATATTACAATTGCACAACTTTGCACTTTGCAAGACAAGGATATTGTTTCGTACTTTAACGCCAAATATTACTTCTTTAGACGTTCTTATAATTGAAGATCAAAGCACTATTGTTGATGAAAAAGCGGTGTTTTCTTATCCACACTGCGGAAAAAATATTTGGTTGTATCAAATCTATTTTATTGAGATAGTAAAGTGCTTAGCCTTTCTATTAAAATCTTTTTTTCAGACTTTTCATAATTAGACAGGTATATCAATGTAATGTTTTTATCCAACAAACGGTAAAAGCTTGCTTGATTGCCGGGGTGCAAGCCTGAGTGGTAAATGGTTCGACCGACCTGGGCGTCATTGTTTATTCTCCAGCCAAAGCCATAATTAATTTTATTCTCCTTTCCAGTGAGGAAAATCTGGCCGTTTTCAGAAAAGGGGACAATGGATTCATTTTGTAAATTACATGGTAAAAGCTTACATTCCTTAAGAGCTTGATCCCATATTGCAAGATCCCGTGCTGTAGTCACAACAGATCCATCGCCATAAAATTTGCCAAGGTAATAAACCAAGTTGTTCTTGGGTGCCAAATGCGCATAGGTAATATCGAAATTTTTTATATGACCTATGGCAAGATTTTTATTTTCAATTTGCCTAATATCTGTGACCATATAGGCATAGGAATTTTTCATCTTAAGAGGTTTAAAAATGTTTTTTTTCATAAAATCTTGATAGTTACTGCCTGATAGTCCCTCAATGATATTTGCTAAAAAATCGTACCCTATATCGGAATATTGATAATTAGTGCCTGGTTGAAATTGAAGTGGAAGTTGGTTTTTGTTCAAGTAATCCAACACATCCATGTTGCCATTCGGTCTGGTTGTATCCAATTTTGGTCTTATTTCTTCCCAAAACATCGGAAGACCTGAGGAATGTGTGAGCAGGTGTCGAACCGTTACGTTTTTATAAGGAAAACTCAGTAGATACTTAAATACTAGACTGTCATAATCGAGCATCTTTTTGTTTTTTAGAATCATGATTCCAAAGGCTGTAAATTGCTTTGAAATGGAAGCAATCTGAAATGAAGATTGGTTGGTAAGAGTTCTTTTATTCAGATAGTCCGAAAAGCCATAGCTTTTTTCAAATAAAACTTTTCCATTCTTTGTTATCAAAAGATTCGCAAAAAAAGGATCTCTTTGATAAGTGCTATCAAGTACTTTTTCTATTTGGTTTATATCTTGCGAAAAACTCTTGAGAAATGTCGAAAGGCTTACAAGAATAATTAATTGGATCAATTTTAACATAGGATATTTAATTGCATATGAGATTAAGTGCTAAAAACCTTGGACCGTTTACTTGGCGATTCTGGCTTGTAAATTTGAAGTAAATATTAATTCTAACCCTGACAATTATAAACCAACTGCTTTTAAAGGTATCCATAGAGGGCCCTATTCGAATAACGATTAATAAATTCGCCAGCAAAACTAGAATTAATCCAAACATGGCTAACAGATTTTTCATTAATTTCCACTTTTCTTCTTAGAAGCTTTCTTGCGTGAGGGCAACAATCAGCCGTTGAAGCGTAATGTTTACTCAAAGGAATTATGAGATCCCAAAAAATGCTCTCACTAAGTGGAGGCGGGCCTTTTTAATGAGGAAGGAGTGATGTTAAACTAGTATATTTTTTATATCTGCAGCAGATAGTTTGAGGATAAGCGTAACCTCATTTTGAGAATGATTTTCCAAGGGCTTTATGGGGCTATTTTGCACGTCATAAATGATTGCAAGTAGCCATGTTTCTATCTTAATCTTTATCCCCCTTACCTTATCTTCTAATCCTTTACTACTTTTTATATGACAGAGCTTCCACATCAGCCGGTCTTTTAGGATCGTATTACAAGGATTTTTCAAGCATAATATGAGGTAATTTGGCACTAAGAGCGCTAGGTACTTACAACTTTCGTCGACTATGCAAGCTTTTTAGTAACACTTATCTATAAAAAAATAAAATTCCTGCCGCTTAAATGCGTATACATTCGATAATATAATTATCTTCATATTGATAACGGATTAAGTGGTTGATATTTAAATTGTTATAAAACATGGATTTGCGGCCTACTAACATTTAAATTATAAATTTTAATTATAAAATACCCAAATCGAGCACGTTATCAAATAGAGGTAGATGATCAATTACGGCTTAATAACGGATTTAAGTGGATGAATTAATGACGAACAGATGGGTGACAATGGCCAGAGGATATTTCTTAATGGCGGGACTAATTTTTCTGATGAATTTTTCCTTAAAAGCAAGCTCAATCAAAAATATAGAAGTACTTGCTGAGGAAAACTATAAGTATTCGATTGATCAAGTTATTAATAGTAAACTACCCTTTAGCCCATATAAAGAAGGCAATTACAGTAACAAAGGGCTACAAACGTACTGGGTAAGGTTTCTGTATGATAAACTGGATCCTCAAAAGGCCTATTATATTACGTATCCATTTATAGTTTGCAAGAACATCGATCTCTACTATTATGTAGGTGATAGCCTTCACCATTATCACGCTGGGATAAACAAAACATTGGCCCAGCACAAATTGCTTCTTCGCAATCTACATGTAGAACTACCTAGAAGTAATAAGGCTACAATTTGTTGGTTACATGTTGAAAGTTTTTTTGGACAATCTATATGGATAGGAGAGAGTGAAATTAAAGACGCTGTTGGGTATGAAATGACTATGACCCAAGTAGAATTTTTCTTCCTAGGCCTGGGCTTTTTGGCGGCCTTATTTGGTTGCATTTTTTTTATTTTTTTAAAGGACAAAATGTATCTGTACTATTCAATATTTTCGGTTTTTCTGATTTTATCAAGATTGACCAATGCGGGATATCTGTTTAATTACACCACTAACATTTATCCGGTCGACTATCTTAAAGACATATATAGGATTTTTTCAATAACATCGGCGGGTGTAAATCTTGCGATGTTATTATATTTTCATGAATTTCTTAAGTTTTATCCCCGGTCAAGGAGATACCACTTAGGGATATATAGTATGTTCTCTATTCGATTTGCGTTGTCTATCATCCATATAGTGACCGGACATAACATTCCAATATTTTTTGAAAATAAGGCTTATGACCTTGTAATTCAGGGTTTTTTATTATGGACAATAATTCAGACACCTAAAGAATACCGTAAGCTTAGTCTTTTCGCTGGCCTAAGT
>DASVUQ010000132.1:0-3030 GCA_036386975.1 Flavobacterium sp.
GGTGGGATAATTAAAATTTTAAAAATGAACAAAACGAAACTGACATTGCTATTGTTACTGTTTACAATGGCAGTAACAGCCCAGACTTCGGTAAAAGGGTATGTTTATGCAGACACAAACCAGAATGGCAAGAAGGATAAAAGCGAAAATGGAATTCCCAATGTAGCCATTACTAATGGGCGCGAAGTTGTGCTTACAGATAAAAAAGGCAATTATGAATTGCCGCTAGGCGCTGATGCTATCATATCTATAATTAAACCGTCTGGATATAAAATAAAAACCAATAAAGACAACCTGCCTCAGTTTTTCTATATCCACAAACCGGCAGGTTCTCCAAAATTGAAATTTGAGGGTGTGACACCAACAGGAAAATTACCGGAATCTATTGATTTTGGGTTGGTTCCTCAAAAAGAACAGGATAATTTTACGGCACTGATTTTTGGGGATCCGCAACCTTATAATCTAGAGGAAGTTGATTATTTTGCCAGAGGTATCGTTGCTGAGGTTGAGGGCATCAAAGATGTTCCTTTTGGGATCAGCATGGGAGATTTAGTAGGAAATGATCTTAACCTATTTAACCCTTATATCCAGGCAGTAAAAAAAATAGGGATACCTTGGTATAACCTTTTGGGCAATCACGATCTTAATTTTGATGCTACTGCTGATAATTTATCTGATGAAACGTATGAAGCCCACTTTGGTCCGGCTAACTATGCTTTCAATTATGGGAAAGTACATTTTATTGTGCTTGATGATGTTCTGTACCCTGATCCGAGAGGTTCCAAAGGGTATTGGGGCGGTTTCAGGGAAGACCAGCTGCAATTTATTGAAAATGATCTTAAATTTGTACCTAAAGATCATTTAGTGGTCCTGGCATTTCATATTCCCATAAGCGAGCCTGATGATGATTCCTTCAAGGATGAAGACAGGAATAAGCTTTTTAGCTTGCTGAAAGATTTCCCGAACACGTTGTCATTGTCAGCACATACTCATCTGCAACGGCAGGATTTCTTTAGCAAGGAAGAGGGCTGGCTTCAAGAAAAACCCCATCATCATTATAATGTCGGCACTACATCGGGAGATTGGTATTCTGGAAAACTTGATGAAAAAGGCATTCCAATTTCGGTAATGAGAGACGGCACGCCCAAAGGATATGCTTTTATCCGTTTTGTATGCAATAAATATACTGTTGATTATAAAGTTGCAGGAAAACCGGAAACGTATCAGATGAAAGTTTTTACGCCTAAAGTGGTAGCAAAAGCCAAAAGGACTAAATCCGGTGTGTTTGTAAATTTCTTTATGGGAAATAAAAATGATAAACTGACTTATCGTGTGGATAACGGAAAATGGAAAGAAATGGAATATGTGAAAGCCCAGGATCCTTCTTATGTTGAATTGGTATACGAGTGGGAACTTACTGACCAGCTAATGCCGGGCCGGCGCTCTTCAGACCCTGTGGAATGTACCCATTTATGGCGTGGGAACCTTCCTTCTGATCTTGAAGAGGGAGAGCACAAAGTGGAAATAAAAGCAGTTGATATGTTTGGTAAAACACATACGGCTACTAGGAACTACAGAATAGATTCAATAAAGAAATAGCATTTTAGTAAATTATGAGAAAATATAGAACATGCTTCTTCATTATATTATTAGCTGTTGTTTATTCCTGCAAGACAGTGAGTAAAAAACAACTGAAAAACACATCTTCAATAGAAGTTCAAGGACATCGGGGCGATCGAGGAAATTTTCCGGAGAACAGCCTTGAAGCTTTTATAAGTGCAATCGACAAAGGCGTAGATGTAATTGAGCTCGACATAGTTGTTTCTAAGGATAAAAAGATAGTGATTTCTCATGAGCCTTTTATGTCTTCTCAGTATGTTTCACTACCCGATGGAACCAGCATCCTTAAAGAAAAGGAGAAGTCGTATAACCTATATCAAATGACCTATGACAGCATAAAAAAGTTTGATGCAGGCTCAAAAGGCAATCCTGGTTTTCCAAAGCAGAAAAGAATAAAGACGTATAAGCCCTTGCTTTCAGAATTAATAGACAGTGTTGAAAATTATATTGTAAAAAATAAGCTGCAACGGGTACGTTATAATATTGAGATTAAATCGAGTACCAATGAATATGATATATCACAGCCTCAACCAGAGCGGTTCGTAGAAATGGTAATGGAGCTTGTAAAGAAGAAAGGCGTTCAGGATAAAATTAACATCCAATCTTTTGATCCTGCTATTTTAAATGCATTATACAAAAAATATCCAGCAATAAAAACCGCTTTTCTGGCTGGAAATAAAGGATTGGAAGAAAATCTTTCGAAATTAAATTTTCTGCCTCAGATTTATAGTCCGTACTATAAATTGGTAAACAAGCCACTGGTAGATTCTGTAAAAGCTTTAAAAATGCGCATCATACCTTGGACAGTAAATGAAGAAGAAGATATTGACAAAATGATAAAATTAAAAGTAGATGGTATTATTACGGATTTTCCTGAAAAAGTCTTGAAAAAGTTATAAGTTAATCCTAATATTCATTATAAAGTCATATATAATAAATCTCTGAGCCAGCTCATCCTAATTCTTTTTTAGGGTTGAGCCATTTATTTATTTTGTTAATTCATTTAAGTTCCAGTATTCCATTAGCAAGCAGGCAAGCCTCCTGTTTAAATTAAGACTATTAGTAATAAAATTGTTTTTAAGTTTTTATTAACTATTAAGTAAAATGAAACTTTTATATATTGATTATAGGTACTTTAAAAAACTAAAAAGAGGGGATTGTGCGGAAGAACAATTAAATTAAAAACCCTAAATACTTTAATAATAAAGTATTAGGGTTTTCTTTTGTGACCTCGACTGGATTCAAACCAGTATCCTTCTGAGCCGTAATCAGATGCGCTATTCAATTGCGCCACGAGGCCTTATTGCGGGTGCAAATATAGGCAATAATGATTAATATACAAATCGAAAATCAAATTAAATGCTACAAAAGTCATACTGGTTAATCCTATTGCATCAGGCTTTTGTATTA
>DASVUQ010000133.1:0-4606 GCA_036386975.1 Flavobacterium sp.
GGATGCCGCTGCAATCAGGGCTATTGAAAATCTTCATCTTTAAAACACCTGAACAAGGTGTGCCTATAACTTAAAAAATGAACAGAAAGCGAATAAATTCAGCTATAGTTTTGCTTTTTAGAGATTCTACGGGAATTTAAAAATACAAATTAATTAATTTAGCTTTAATTACTTATAATATAAAAATGAAAAAAATATTCTTATTAAGCATGTTGTTTTTTTCTGCCGTAATAAATGCGCAGTCAATAAAAAAGCAAGTTGTAGAAGCCTCGTGTGGACAATGCCAGTTTGGAATGAAAAGCAAAAAAGGATGTGACCTTGCTGTTAGAATAGATCATAAAGCTTATTTTGTAGATGGGACTAAAATTGATGATCATGGCGATGCACATGCCAAAGATGGTGTTTGTTCTGCAATAAGACAAGCTGAAGTTACCGGTAAAATTGTAGATAACCGTTTTGTTGCTACTTCTTTTAAGCTACTTCCTAATATTAAGAAGAAATAGTAGATCAAAAATAATACACTACAAATCTGCTTTTTGATTTAACTTCCGGATTACTTTTGCCGGATTGCCTACTGCCAGTGTGTTATCTGGAATAGTTTTGGTAATTACGGAACCGGCACCTATCACACAACCATTTCCTATAGTTACCCCAGGACAAATTACCGTATTCCCTCCTATCCAGCAATCATCTCCTATCGTTATGGGTTTTGAACTTTCGGTAGTACGCCTTTCTACAGCATCCAGAGGATGGGTTGCTGTGTAGATATGAACACCCGGGCCAAAGAAAACGTTATTTCCTATAGTTACCTTCATTGTATCCAGCACTACACAATTTACATTAAAATATACATTTTCGCCAGAATAGATGTTGTATCCATAATCACAGTGAAAGGGAGGTTCAATATACAACCGTTTATGTGCATTAGGCAATAGTTGCTTTAAAAGCTGCCTCGAATTTCCATTCATTAAATACTCTGTTACATTTAACTTATGCAACAGTTTCTTTGCTTTGCTTCTTTCCGCGGTCAGCACTTTATCATTAGAAAAATAACTTTCACCAGCAAGCATTTTTTCTTTTTCAGTTTTCATTACATTTAGATTGGGCAGCAATATAAAACTTTATAAACAAAATTTAAAAATCCTATTCTATATAAGCTTCAGATACCTTATTGATTGTTACTCTCATTGACCATTGTTATGGACAACTACTTACGGTTTTAGAAAAACCTCAAAATCGTATATCGGAATGGCATACATCCACAAAAATTTTAACTTCATACCATAATCCGATTTACAAAATAATTCTTAAGTTTAGGCTTTAAATTTAAAGAATGGAAACAACTGCTAAAGTATATACTATTTTTTTTGATCCCATTATTGATACTGTTATTATGGAATGGCGTGGATATGCTACAAGCAAGGAGTTTAGAGAAGGAACAGAATTAATGCTAAATACTTTAATAAAAAACAATACTTTCAAGGTTTTAGCTAATATTAAAGATATGACTATAATTGCGCGTGAAGATCAGGAATGGTTAGATACCGATTTTTTGCCGAGAGCAACTGATTTCGGATTTAAAGTGATCGCAATTGTTAAACCGGACCATTATTTTAATAAAGTCGCGGTTGAAACCATTTCGTATAAAATTGATAAGAACAAACTTGCCATACAATCTTTTAATACCGTAGCTGACGCCCGGGAATGGCTTAGCTTAATTGACAATGATAAATAGCTTTTGTTGGCCTTTATGCCTTTCGGCCATACCCCTTTTTGTATAAGCAAAGAGTATTACATTTTATTTTTTCTTTAAACTCAGGTTTTCAAAAGTAGAAACATCGACAACTTCTTCCAGATCGACATCAAATGATATCGTTATACTATCGCCAGCCATAGTTACCGGCAACTGACTCGATATCTGTGAGGAACCTACAAAGATATTGGGATAATTAGCCACTTTAAAATAATAAAAACTATTCCCGTTTTTCACATCATTTTGGATCCTTGTTACTATGGACTGAATCGTTTTTTTATTTGAAATGCTATCAGGGTTAATTTTATTACCTGCCATATTATATGCATTTTTAAATGAAGTTAAGGTTTCCCGCATGGTATTCCCTACACCTACAATGGTATAATCTGAAATGGCTACCATAGCATACATTTTAACTAATCCTCCATCGTCTTTTAGCGTCATCACATAAGTAGGGATATTATTAATATTGTAAGGTATAGGCAGTGAGGCTCTATATCCTTTTTCCTGGACTTTTCCCTGTGCCGAACTCTGCGCAGCATATTCAGTAGCCCCACTTTGTTTGTAAAAAGTAGTTTCTTTTGTTCGTGTATCGACTAATACAAATCCAACAGCAGACTCGTCTTTACCAACAGAGGTAAGTCCTGTATACCAATAAGAACGGTTGTTCGGACCGTAGACCAGTGTTAAACCTTCGGTAATTTGCAGTTTATCAGCATTAGAAAAATTCCAGTAACCGTTTACATATTCGCCCCAGTCATTTAGCTGATCTTCAATAAAACCGATGGGCTGTATCCTGTCGACCCATTTTGGCGCATTAGCAATGCTATATTCTTCTATAACTCCGGTTTGTGCATCAACCACTACTATTCCGGTAGCATCATTACCACTGAAACCTACTCTTTTAATATATTTTGTTATAACCCAAAATGGTTTTCCCGCATCGTCAATTTCAAAACTAAAATCTTCCAAACCTACAGTTGCATAACCATTAAAATACACATGCCTGTGGAGATTACTCCCAAAATAAGCATTGGGCTGGAATTTAATTTTTATATCTTTCCCTTCTACCTGCTGAACGAGTTTCACATCTCTTTCGTTTGTTGCGGCGACCATAACATAACCTGCAGTACCTTCGGTATTATTTTTCCATTTAAAAAATCCTGAATGTAATAATGGCGCTACCCAATATAACGCATCATTTACTTTTTGAATCGTAAAATCCCCTAATTCCACCTGGCTTCCCAAGGCGGGCTGCGACCCAAGGATTTTCTCTCCTAATAAATACGCTAGACCCTCATCGACCACGCGGATTTTATCAATAACTATTGGGGCAATATGATTTGAAATTGCCGTGCCATTAGTTACCTTACCAATCATATTTTTATACGATTCACTTCTAAACATAGGCAGTGTGGTAAATAAAGGAATAATTATCAAATAAAATGCAACAATACCTATTAAAAACATCAATAATTTATTCGGCTTTGAAGCAACAATTACTTGTTTTGTTTTTTGGGAAACCTGTAAACGAGTTATTATAATGATTGTGAAAATTAGTAGGATTAAAAGGAGTATCGGCAACTTTATAAAACCATATTGAATAACAGGCAAACCAAAGTAAAACAGTAGAAAAATGAATAGCAGAAGTATTAAAATAATAATTATTTTTTTCATGATGAATGGCTTTACGCGATTAGTAGCTTTAAAATTTTTATGTTACACTTTATCCTTATCAAAAACAAGAAAGTAGCTATTATTAAAAAAATGCTATTTTTACCAATCTAAAGTAACGAGAACTATACAAACAAACTATTATGAAAGCATATATATTTCCAGGCCAGGGCGCCCAATTTACAGGAATGGGAAAAGACCTTTATGAACAATCTCCATTAGCAAAAGAATTATTTGAAAAAGCCAATGCTATTTTAGGTTTTCGTATTACCGATATCATGTTTGAGGGAACGGCCGAAGCATTAAAAGAAACAAAAGTAACCCAACCCGCTGTTTTTTTACACTCTGTTATTTTAGCTAAAACGTTAACTGGTTTTAAACCGGAAATGGTAGCAGGCCATTCTTTAGGGGAATTCTCTGCTTTGGTTGCCAATGGCGCGTTATCTTTTGAAGATGGTTTACAATTGGTTTCCAAAAGAGCTTTAGCTATGCAAAAAGCCTGCGAAATTAAACCTTCTACCATGGCTGCTGTTCTTGGACTGGCTGATGAAATAGTAGAACAGGTATGTGCTTCCATTGACGGGGTTGTTGTTGCCGCAAATTATAATTGTCCGGGGCAACTGGTGATCTCAGGGGAATTTTCTGCAGTTGAAAGCGCCTGTGAAGCTATGAAAGCTGTTGGTGCAAAAAGAGCTTTATTACTGCCTGTTGGCGGTGCATTTCATTCACCAATGATGGAACCGGCAAGAGAAGAGCTGGCTGCAGCAATTGAGGGGACCACTTTTTCTACTCCCATTTGTCCGGTTTACCAAAATGTAACGGCAAGTGCCGTATCAGATCCTACAGCAATTAAAAAGAACCTTATCATACAATTAACAGCTCCTGTAAAATGGACGCAATCGGTACAACAAATGATCAAAGACGGTGGTTCTGAATTTACAGAAGTCGGTCCGGGAAAAGTACTGATTGGATTAGTCAATAAAATTGATAAAAGTGTCGCTACATTTTCAGCGTAAGCATAAAGGATTGCTGTTATCAATGGTAGCAGCACTCTTTCATTCTACCGTTTTTGCTTTCTTATTATAGTTAATAATAAATACGCCACTAATAATTAAAACAGTAGCTACTATAACATCGATAGTAATAACTTCATTTAATAACAGCCATCCTAAGAATACG
>DASVUQ010000134.1:0-8408 GCA_036386975.1 Flavobacterium sp.
ATCAATGATCGGATCAGGGATTTTTATAGTAACGGCCGCTATGGCAAGAGATATAGGATCCGCTGCCTGGTTATTGGTAATTTGGTTGGTTACAGGATTGTTAACGATGACTGCAGCGTTAAGTTACGGGGAACTTGCAGGGATGATGCCCAATGCGGGCGGACAATTTGTATATATCCAGCGCGCTTATGGCCGGCTGACTTCTTTTTTATATGGCTGGACTGTTTTCACCGTTATCCAAACTGGTGTCATTGCCGCTGTTGCCGTCGCTTTTGCCAATTATTCAGCAGTGTTTTTCCCTTTTTTAGAAAATACCATTTTCACTGTTGGAGAAAATTTTGTTTTTTCCAATAAGCAAGTACTAGCCATGGCAAGTATTATTTTACTGACTTATATTAATACAAGAGGCGTAAAAACAGGAAAATCAATTCAGTTGTTTTTTACTTCAGCCAAATTAATTGCTTTATTTTCCTTAATTATTCTAGGATTGTATGTGGGCCTAAAAACTGATGTACTTGCCAATAATTTTGCTAATATGTGGGATGCTCACAAAACCGTACTTAATCCGGATGGTACCGTAACGGTGACCCAACTTGTAGGAGTAGCTATTTTAGGGGCAGCAGGCGCTACAATCATTAACTCGCTGTTTTCCAGTGATGCCTGGAACAACGTAACATTCATTGCAGGAGAAATTAAAGAACCAAAGAAAAACATTCCGAGAAGCTTATTCTTAGGTACATTTATAGTTACTGTTATTTATATGTTAGCCAATCTGGCTTATCTTGCCCTGTTGCCTATGCAGGGAACACCCAACAGCGGTTCGGTGCTGAATGAGGGGATTATGTTTGCACAGCAGGACAGGGTAGGGGCAGCAGCAGCCAGTATCATTTTTGGTAATATAGGGGTTTTTATTATGGCAGGATTAATCATGATCTCTACTTTTGGGTGTAACAGCGGCTTAGTACTTTCAGGAGGAAGGCTATTCTATGCTATGGCAAAGGATAGATTGTTTTTTAAAAAAGCAGGGGAATTAAATAAAAATGACGTTCCTGCAAAAGCATTGTGGGTACAGGGAATCTGGGCATGTCTGTTATGCATTTCAGGAAAATACGGCGATTTGTTAACGTATGCTACTTTTGCTTCTTTATTATTTTATATACTCACTATTCTTGGGGTATTCATTCTTAGAAAAAAAGAACCGGATGCCGAAAGGCCTTATAAAGCTTTTGGTTACCCTGTAATCCCGGCTATTTATATTATTGTAGCAATGGCTATTTGTGTCACATTATTAGTTTATGATACTTTCAATACCGCTCTAGGATTGGGTATTGTTGCTTTAGGCATTCCTGTTTATTATTTGTTTATGAATAAGAAATGAAAGATATAGCTTCAGAAATGTTTAATAAATCATGCTTATACTCAAATATAAATGTCCAGATTTTAAAGCTGGTGCTTAATTGCGAGCTCCCCAAAAACAATATATCCGACTGGCACAACCATAGTTTAAATATAAGCACCTAGTTGATTATTACTTGATAATGCTAATGCCACTACTCCTGAAGGATTGATTGTAAAATATTATAATATACTTTGTCTGGATGATCAATAGAATTTAACGAAAACGGATCAAATTTGGTAACCAATACTTTTTTATTTCCAACTGGTGCTTTACTAAAATCAATTCCCGTGTAGTTTCTACTTTTTTCTATCCCTCGCGCAAAAGTCGCTGAGAAAAATATAAAATAAACACAAAATTATAAAACAGAAAATGTAACAAAATGTTGATAACTTCACAACTTAAATAAGCGTTTTTAAGCGATTTTCGGTCGTATTTTCATATATTTGTTCGTCAATTAAAAATCATTCAGAATAAACATTTATATGAGCGAAGAAACCGGTAAAAACAAGTATTCAGCAGATAGTATTCAGGCATTAGAAGGAATGGAGCACGTAAGAATGCGTCCATCCATGTATATTGGAGATGTAGGTGTCAGAGGTTTGCATCATTTGGTTTACGAAGTGGTCGATAATTCAATCGATGAAGCAATGGGAGGCCATTGCGACACCATAAGTGTAGCTATTAACGAAGATGGTTCCATCACGGTAGAAGATAATGGCCGTGGTATCCCGGTAGATTTGCATAAAAAAGAAGGTGTTTCCGCACTCGAAGTCGTAATGACTAAAATCGGGGCAGGAGGAAAATTTGATAAAGATTCTTATAAAGTTTCAGGAGGCCTACACGGTGTGGGGGTTTCTGTTGTAAATGCATTGTCCAACCACCTGCGTGCCACGGTACACAGAGATGGAAAAATCTACGAACAGGAATACGAAAAAGGAAAAGCACTCTACCCGGTAAAACAAATAGGGGAAACAACAAAAAGAGGTACCGTAGTCACTTTTTATCCTGACGATTCTATTTTTACACAAACCATAGAGTTCTCGTACGATACATTATCCGCCAGGATGCGGGAGCTTTCGTTCCTTAATAAAGGGATTACCATTACTTTTACAGACAAACGCGAATTAGATAAAGACGGAAAGTTTGTTCAGGAAGTTTTTCATTCCGATGAAGGGCTAAAAGAATACATCCGGTACCTCGACGGCAACCGCGAACCTATTATTTCCCACGTCATCAGTATGGACCACGAAAAAGGCGAAATACCCGTCGAAGTGGCTTTAATTTATAATACCAGTTATACAGAAAATATTTTCTCGTACGTAAATAACATCAACACACACGAAGGCGGAACCCACTTACAAGGTTTCAGGAGCGGGCTTACAAGAACATTAAAAAAGTATGCCGATGCTTCAGGGATGCTCGACAAACTTAAATTTGAAATTGCAGGAGATGATTTCCGTGAAGGGTTAACCGCTATTATTTCTGTAAAAGTGGCCGAGCCACAATTCGAAGGGCAGACAAAAACCAAACTGGGCAACAGAGAAGTAGTTTCTCCTGTAAGCCAGGCAGTTGCCGAAATGCTCGAAAATTACCTGGAAGAAAATCCAAACGATGCCCGCATCATTATACAAAAAGTAATCCTTGCTGCCCAGGCACGCCATGCTGCAAAAAAAGCACGGGAGATGGTACAGCGTAAAACCGTTTTAGGCGGTGGTGGATTACCCGGAAAATTATCCGATTGTTCAGAACAGGATCCTGCAAAATGTGAAGTCTATCTGGTCGAAGGGGATTCGGCAGGAGGAACAGCCAAACAAGGGCGTGACAGAAACTTTCAGGCTATTCTGCCATTGCGTGGTAAAATCCTGAATGTAGAAAAAGCAATGCACCACAAAGTTTTCGAAAATGAAGAAATCCGGAACATCTTTACCGCTTTGGGAGTAACAGTAGGTACCAATGAAGACAGTAAAGCACTTAATCTGGAAAAACTACGCTACCATAAAGTAATTATAATGTGTGATGCCGATGTCGATGGCAGCCACATCTCTACCCTGATCCTGACTTTCTTTTTCAGGTTTATGAAAGAACTGATAGAACAAGGACACGTATATATTGCAGCACCACCTTTATATCTGGTTAAAAAAGGAAATAAGAAAGAATACGCATGGACCGATGTACAACGCGACCAGGCCAATGAAAGAATGGGCGGAAGTGCAGCAATACAACGTTACAAAGGCCTTGGGGAAATGAATGCGGAACAATTATGGGAAACTACAATGGACCCTAATTTCAGGACATTGCGCCAGGTAACTATCGATAGCATGGCCGAAGCCGACAGGGTGTTCTCTATGTTAATGGGAGACGAAGTACCTCCAAGAAGGGATTTCATTGAGAAAAATGCCGTATATGCCAATATTGATGCATAAAAATTATTTTGAATTTGAATTCTAAATGCAGAGTTCAATATTCAAATCGAAAAAATTTAAAATTCAAAATTCAATTTAAAATAATAAAAATGAAAGTTACGATAGTAGGCGCCGGAAATGTAGGCGCATCATGTGCAGATGTTATTTCATACAGAGGAATAGCAAGTGAAGTAGTTTTATTAGATATTAAAGAAGGTTTTGCCGAAGGTAAAGCTATGGATATCATGCAGTGTGCCACAAATACAGGTTTTAACACGCAGCTTTCGGGAGTGACAAATGATTATACTAAAACGGCCAACAGTGATGTGGTGGTAATTACTTCAGGCATTCCAAGAAAACCGGGAATGACCCGTGAAGAATTAATTGGTATCAATGCAGGTATTGTAAAATCTGTAGCAGAAAATGTATTGCAATTTTCTCCTGATGCCATTATAGTTGTAGTATCTAACCCAATGGACACCATGACCTATTTAACATTAAAAGCTACGGGATTGCCTAAAAACAGGATTATTGGTATGGGCGGAGCCTTAGACAGTTCCCGTTTTAAATATTATCTTTCAAAAGCGCTGGACAAACCGGCAAATGATGTTGCGGCAATGGTAATCGGCGGGCATGGCGATACTACAATGATCCCTCTGACACGCCTGGCTTCCTATAATGGTATCCCGGTTTCAGAATTCCTCTCACAGGAAGAACTCGACAAAGTAGCCGCAGACACTATGGTGGGGGGTGCTACGTTAACAGGGCTTTTAGGAACATCTGCCTGGTATGCACCCGGTGCATCTGTAGCCTATCTTGTAGACAGCATTTTAAACAACCAGAAAAAAATGATCGCTTGTTCTGTATTCTTAGAAGGAGAATACGGCCAAAGTGATATATGTATAGGAGTGCCGTGTATCATTGGTAAAAATGGAATAGAAGAAATTATTACCATCAATCTTAATGATAACGAAAAAGCGTTATTTGCTAAGAGTGCCGATGCCGTAAGAAATATGAATGCAGATTTAAAAGCTATATTAGCATAACTTCTTATTTGCTATAAGAGAGGACTGCAAGTTTGCAGTCTTTTTTTTGAGATTAATTACAAATAAATTGGTTAATCTTTGCGTAAATTATATATTTGCGCGTTTCAAAAAAATGAGAAAGGATAATGGTGTGAAATTATTCAATTTCTCCTACTATAGTATCTTATTTTACACCAAAAAATACAAACAAATTAATTAATTATTAGTAATAATGCAGAATAGAGGACTCGTTAAATTTTTTGCAATTTTATTTGCATTGGTAAGTATTTATCAACTTTCATTCACTTTTGTGGCCAATAGTGTAGAAAGTAAAGCAAAAGCATTTGCAAACGGAGACAGCAGCAAAGAAAATGCCTATTTAGATTCCATTGGAAGAGAAAAAGTTTTTGGTTTTTTTACCTATAACGATGTCAAAGACAAGAAAATCAACAAAGGCCTTGACTTAGAAGGAGGAATAAATGTGATCCTTCAGATTTCTGTAAAAGATATCCTTAAAGGCTTAGCAAACAATTCTAAAAATCCGACTTTTAATAAAGCGTTAGAAGATGCCACAAGAAACCAAGCCGGAAATCAAACTTATATTGATGCATTTTTTGACGAATTCAAAAAAAATACAGCGAATGCCAGATTAGGTTCCCCTGATATTTTTGGCAATAAAAGTTTGGCGGATGAGATCAACTTTAAAATGTCTGATAACGAAGTAGAAAAAGTGATCAGGCAAAAAGTGGATGAATCAGTTGCAAGTGCATTCGAAGTTTTAAGGAAACGTATCGATAAATTTGGCGTTACCCAGCCTAACATCCAGAAATTAGGAGAGTCAGGAAGAATACTCGTAGAATTGCCCGGAGCTAAAGACGTAGACCGTATTAAAAAACTATTGTCCAGTACGGCACAATTAGAATTCTGGGAAACTTTTAAAATAGAAGAAGTAGGCAATTTTTTGATGGCTGCCAACGATGTGCTTAAAAAAACCGAAATTAAAACGGAAACAAAAGAAGCAGTAAAGTCAAATGATTCCTTAAGTGCTTTATTAGCCGATACCAAAGATTCTACTGCAACCAAAAAAGGAAATAATCCTTTATTTGATAAAATGATCAGCCAGGGTGGCGGCCCTATTCTAGGGATTTTCTCTGTTAAAGATACAGCCACAATAAATGGTTATTTTAAAAGGCCGGATATTAAAATTTTATTAGATGCCAATACCAAATATGCCAAATTTGTATGGGGCAAACCAACGGTTACAACGGATGAAAAAACAAAAAAAGAAATTGAAACCGTAGAACTTTATGCACTTAAGGGCAACAGGGACAATCAGGCACCCATGGGTGGAGGCGTTATAACAGATGCTAAGGATGAGTTCGACCAGTTAGGAAAACCATGTGTATCCATGCAGATGAATGCCAGAGGTGCCAGAACATGGGAAGAACTTACAGGAAAAGCCTATACACAAAAAAGCAATATTGCTATTGTTTTAGATGACGTTGTATACTCAGCTCCTGGCGTTACAAGCGGCCCTATTGCAGGTGGTAGGTCACAAATTTCAGGTGCATTTGATATTACAGAAACTAAAGATTTAGCCAATGTATTAAGAGCAGGAAAATTACCCGCTTCGGCAGAAATTATTCAGTCAGAAGTTGTAGGCCCCTCCCTAGGGCAGGAAGCTATTGATAACGGAACCAATTCTGCCATATTAGGGCTATTGATCGTATCACTTTGGATGGTCGTATATTATGGCAAAGCAGGCTGGTATGCTAATATTGCCCTAGCCGTTAACTTGTTGTTCTTATTCGGAATACTAGCCAGTTTAGGTGCTGTTTTAACACTACCCGGAATTGCAGGTATCGTATTAACCATGGGTACTGCCGTCGATGCTAACATTATTATTTACGAAAGGGCAAAAGAAGAATTACGAATGGGCAAATCTACCACAGACGCAATAAAGGCCTCTTTCGGATGGAAAGGCGCTATGCGTTCTATTGTAGATGCTAACGTAACACATATTCTTACAGGTATAGTGCTATTGGTATTCGGTACAGGTCCGATTCAGGGATTTGCTACCACATTACTAATAGGTATCGTAACTTCATTATTTACAGCCATATTTATCACAAGAATCCTGTTAGACTGGAGTGCTGCAAAAAATGCCACACTTGCATTTACAACCTCTTTCTCTAAAAACTTTTTTACGAAATTCAATTACGATTTCCTTGGCGCTAAAAAATATACGTATATTTTCTCTACCATTGTAGTAATTGTAAGTATTGTATCCCTATCAATAAATGGATTAAATTATGGCGTGGACTTTAAAGGTGGAAGGACATTCCAGGTACGTTTTGATAAAGTAGTGCCTGTTGACGAAGTGAAAGAAGAACTTACTAAAGTCTTTGGTAGCGCTGAAGCTAAAGTCTTTGGAGACCCAACACAATTAAAAATTACTACCAAATATAAAGTAGAAGATTCCGGTACCGAAGCTGATAAAGAAGTAAATACTTTATTGTATAATGGACTTAAAAAACATTATAAAAATATTACTTATGACCAGTTCGTTAATTCTTATGATGGTAAAGCTTTAGGTATTCTGCAGGCATCAAAAGTTGGCCCGACTGTAGCCGAAGATATCAAAACAAATTCCTATTGGGCCGTTTTAGGGGCTATGGCTATTGTTTTCGTTTACCTGACCATAAGTTTCAGAAAATGGCAATATAGTTTAGGAGCCATTGCCGCAGTAGCGCATGATGTTATTTTCGTATTAGGAGTGTATTCTTTATTATGGAAATATATGCCTTTTGGAATGGAAATCGATCAGCATTTCATAGCAGCGATACTTACTGTTATTGGATACTCTATGAATGATACTGTAATTGTATTTGACCGTGTTAGGGAATTTTTAGACGGAAAAGTAAAAGGAAACTTTAACCAGATCGTAAACCAATCTATTAATTCAACCATGTCAAGAACCATCAACACATCACTTACTATGATTTTAGTGTTACTGATCATGTTTATTTTTGGCGGAGAATCTATCAGAGGGTTTATATTTGCCATGCTTGTTGGTATAGTGGTAGGAACATATTCTTCATTATTCATAGCGACTCCGGTCCTTTGTGATACTATTTCTAAAGAGGAGCACAAAAGGATTGAAGACGAGCATAATAAAGCTTAATTTGGCTTAACATCATAAAAGATGCTGTTTCACGAATTGTGAGACAGCATTTTTTTTGTTTTATATTTTGGGCTACTGTACTGTAAGGTTATGTTTCAATATAGTAAGTTAAAATAATGGGTCCTAATTTATAATTTTTAAAAAGTAGATAAGGATCCCTAAAAAATCATAGTTTTTTAATCCAATGAATTATCAGGAGCACAAAAGTTACTATTTCCATTGCCTTTTGTCCCGCTTTCCGCTCTATCTGCGCAAAAAAGCGCAGGATGCCGCTGCAATCGCGGCTATTCAACAAATCTTTGTTTTTTAAGAACACCCGAACAGTGGTGTGCCGGTATAACTTTAAAAATACAGGCAGGCAACGAATACATTCCGCTATAGTTTTGCGTCTTAGCACC
>DASVUQ010000135.1:0-7788 GCA_036386975.1 Flavobacterium sp.
GACCAGCGATCATCTGGATTCCAGAATTTTGACTTTTTTATACCTAATCATACGCTTGTTCTGGATAACCACTTGTTTTCCATTATCAGGCTCCCTAGTTATCAGATAGCAAATATCAAAGTAGGTCAGTACAATGAAAAAATGCAGCTTTGGAAAAGCGAGTTTGCAATTAAAAATAAGTAGTTATAGGATTGTCTTACATAAATTTTTTACATGAGAGTTGCTGTAATAGGCGCCGGCCCTGCGGGGATAACAGCGGCATACGAATTAACAAAGAAAAACATCCAGGTCGATGTTTATGAATCGAGTGATAAGGTAGGAGGGCTTGCTAAGACGATAGATTTATGGAATCAAAAGGTAGACTTGGGACCTCATAGATTTTTTAGCAATGACAATAGGGTAAATAAATTGTGGTTAGAGGTCGCAAAGAGTGACTATGAGATGGTTGATCGTTTGACAAGAATATATTACAAACGAAAATTCTTTTTCTATCCTTTGAAGGCGTTAGACGCATTACGCAAGCTTGGTATTTTTGAAGCAACCGCTTGCGTCTTTTCATATATCAAGGAGAAGGTAAAGCCAACACGGCAAGACGGGACATTTGAAAGCTGGGTGGTTGGCAAGTTCGGAAGGAGACTTTTTGAGATTTTTTTTAAGACATATAGCGAAAAGTTATGGGGCATCACTTGTAAAGAGCTAGATGCAGACTTTGCCGCCCAAAGGATAAAAAAATTATCTCTTTTCGAAGCAATAATTAATTCCATTTTTGGGAACCAAGGCAAACACAAAACATTGGTTGATCAATTTGCATATCCCTTTCTTGGCACTGGAATGATATATGAACGTATGCAAGATTTTATTAACTTAAATGGAGGCCGTGTACACTGCAATGCCCCTGTAAGAAGGGTTTTGACGGTTAGTGGGAAAGTGGTTGGTATTGAAATGGAAAGTGGAGTCATACAATCTTACGATCATGTCATCTCTTCTATGCCTATATCGCATCTGGTGACAAGGTTGCCGGAAGTTCCTGCCGAAGTTAAGTTAGCGGCACATTCATTAAAGTTTAGAAACACTATACTGGTTTTTCTTAATGTTCACGGGAAAGATTTATTTGAAGATAACTGGCTTTACATTCATTCATCCGATCTTAAAATGGGTAGGCTTACGAATTTTCGTAACTGGGTTCCTCAGCTGTACGGTGACAATGAGAGTAGCATAATGACTCTTGAATATTGGTCGTTCGAACACGAAGATCTTTGGAAAGCCTCTGATGAAGAACTAATTTCTCTTGCAAAGGATGAGCTTGATAAAACTGGTTTAATTAAGAATTCCAAAATTAGCGAGGGGTATGTGCATCGCATTAACCGTTGTTATCCTGTTTACGAGACCGGTTACAAGAATAAATTAAAGCCAGTAGAAGATTATTTGAAATCTATTGGGGGACTTTCAGTAATTGGCCGCTATGGATCATTCAAATATAATAACCAAGACCATAGTATTTTGATGGGAATGTTAGCGGCTGAAAATATATACTCTAATAGTAATTTTAATTTATGGAATATAAATACTGATTACGATGATTACCAGGAAAGTTCCGTAATAACTAAAACTGGGCTTAGGGTAAAATGAGAATAAAACCGTCTCTTGGAGGTCGAGATTTTGGGTTCTTATTTACTTTACTTATAATCTCGGTAATTTCTTATTGTTTATTTTCACCTATAAATTCTACGTATTACAATTCTGACCATGCTGTACATGTACTGATGACGGCGAAGTTTACATTTCCTAGCGATCTTTATTATTGGGGACAAGATAGGCTAGGAAGTTTATTGCCTTTGTTATCCCACTTGGTTTATTTAGTCATTCCGGCCAAGCCCATTTTAATAATTTCAATAGTTCAGTATATATTTTTATTTTTTTCCTGTTTGGTTTTTGCCAGTCTTTTTAAATCAAATATTTCTAAAATTATAGTAAGTGTTGCATTTTTTTTTCCACCCAGACAATTCATAGATTTATTGCATATAGGTCATCCCTATAGTGCGCAATTTTTTCTATTAGCAATTTTTATTTATCTCTATGAACGCATAAAAAACTCAAATTTCGAGCATAGGCGAGATATCTATGCGTCTGGTTTCGCGGCCTTATGTCTTTTCCTAACGGTTTGGGTTTCGGAGCTGAGTATCGTCTTTATTCTCGCCATAGGATCAGTATTTATTAAGGAGAGGATTCTTTCAAGGACCAGTCGTAATAACCTTATACTTTCATATAAAAAAAATTATAATTATCTAATTATAATTTCGTTGTTGGCCTTCTTGTCTGTCGCGGTGTTTATTGTGTTTGCTAAGACTCACTCCACACCCTACCCCAATTATTCACTGCTTAACAATAGGGCTGAATTATTGACGATGATTCAAGAAATTTCAGAAAGAATCACTTCCTCTATATTATTTATTGATGAAGAAATTTATGGAAACCTTTATGTGGTTTTTGCCGTTGCTTTTGTCTTTCTTACCATCATTTACAGAAGATATTACAACCCTGTGGGTGTAACTTGGTATTATTTTTTTCTTTTAAGCTCATTCTATTCGTTATTGGTAGTCCTTTTCTCAAAATGGGTTATTCTAAATGGAATTGGCTCACGGTACTTTATTGTAACTTATATTTGTTTTACCCTTTATCTTTTATTTACCCTAGAGAGGCTTTCTAAGCATAGAACTTTTTTAAGCCTTATTTTATTAGCCACAACTTTAGTCGGTTTGTGCTATGCGTCATATGAACGGTTAGCGCAGACGAGTATTTATTCGACACTATTGCAGTTTTCAAAGCAGCCAAAAACAGCTATCATTGCACAGTATTGGAGTTCATACAAGTATTCTAGCATCAACCCTGACTCTATACTTGCAACGCCGCATGATAAGGATTATGTAAGAAGTGGCCGGGAGGTGGGTCAAGTCTTAAAATGTGAAAATATTTATTTGATTAAAAATGACTGGTTTAATTTATTTCCCGATTCTATTACGCAATTTGGTTATAAATTACGTAAAGGAAATGATAGCATAGTGATTGGCAATACCGTCCTTCAACGTTATCATAACTTGGGGTTGGAGACCTGCTATAATTACAGCAATCTCTATACAAACATCGGAACTGTAATCCCAACCACGGATGAAAGGAAGAAAGTTATTTTTTCATCTAATAAAATCGGCACACTGTCTTTTGGCCCTTACATTTACCTTTATCCAGGGAAGTATAAGGTAACATTTTTTATTCTTAGTAATGAAGGATCAGCTAAAACTGTAGCTTTATCATTAAGAGCCACGTCATTGGGCGGCAAAAGGATTTTAGCTACGCGGGAGGTATTAGATAAGGAATTCAGTGGCCAATTTAAGGGTTTTGAACTCCAGTTCGAAATTTCGAAATTCGAAGAACTGGTTGAATTTATAACTGAAACTAAAAATGAAGATCCTTATTGGTTTGATTATTGCAAAATAGAACAAATTTGACGTCTCGTTTGATATAGACAAAATATGCAAGACCTCAGCTCAAGTCTCTAAGGCCCAATTAAAACAGGTGACTCTTTTAGCACAACATATATCTAAAGTTTTCCTAAACGCGATCAGATTCAACGTTTGAATGTCTTAAGTCCATTTTTCGTCAATCTTTTCTTCAACGAAGGCTTTGAATTCGCTTTGAAATCTTTTTATACTAAATGTTTCAGCGTGTTGTCGAATATTAATTGGATCAAAATTCCCTTTCACTTCCTCAAACTTATTTACCGTGCTAATCAAGCTTTCGAGGGTTTGTTCCTGAAAGTATAATCCGGTAATACCTCCAAGTACTGTCTCTAAATTTGCTCCCCTTCCATATGCGATCACAGGGGTTCCACACGCCTGAGCTTCTAAAGGTATGATTCCGAAGTCCTCATCGGCTGCAAACACAAAAGCCTTAGCCTTTTGTAGATGTTCTTTTAGTACTGGAAAGGGTTGGTATCCAAGCATTGTGATATTTGGGGTGACTAATCTTTTTATTTTCTCAAAGTCAGGCCCATCTCCAATAACAACCAGTTTTTTATCTGGCATTTTTGAAAATGCTTCAACAATTAAATCAATTTTCTTATATGGAACTAACCGTGAGGCAGCAAAGTAAAAGTCAGATTTTTCCAGATGCAGTGTAAAGTCTTCAACGTTGACCGGGGGATATATATAAGAGGCTTCCCTTCGGTAATTTTTATTAATTCTTCCTACTATATATTTTGAAATAGCTATGAAATAATCGACCCTATTGGTAGTTGTTAAATCCCAGAAACGAATATAGTGAAGAATACTTTTGGCAATAAAACCTTTAAAACCTCTTTGTAACTTTGATTCTTTTAAATATTGGTGATATAGGTCCCAAGCATACCTAATAGGCGAGCAGCAATAGCAAATATGAATTTGATTAACATTTGTAATAATACCTTTTGAAACCGCGTGACTCACGGAAATCACAACGTCATAGTTGGATACATCCAACTGCTCAATTGCAAAAGGCATCAATGGCAAATAGTTTCTATATTTTTTTTTCGCAAAGGGAAGTTTTTGAATAAAGCTGGTAGTTACCTTTTTATTTTTTATAAACCATTTAAGATTATCTGGAAGAAATTCGACTATAGCAAATAGATCTGCATCGGGGAAAATGTTTAATAATTGTTCCGTAAGTCTTTCTGAGCCTGAATAATCAACCAACCACTCATGCACAATTGCTATTTTTTTGTTTTTGTACATCGACTAATAACTATTAAATTTTATGTTAGAAAAAGAAGCGGCCGAGAGTAAGAATTTTTAAACTAAATATATGGCTAATCTTGAATATCATTTTTTACTCCAAAAATCCAAAACATCAATCAAGCTTTTGTTCAGTTCGATCTTAGGTTTCCATCCCGTCTGTCTATTCAATTTGTCGAATGAGCCAATAATGATCTTATTGTCATTAGGTCTTACCAGATCTTCATTTGTTTTTTTTGAAATGCTAATATTTAGCACTTTTGACATTATGTTTATAATTTCATCTAAAGAGGTTCCAACTCCACTGCAAACGTTATAAATTTCCCCTCTTACACCAGTCTTTAGTAGTTTATAATAAGCAGCCACTACATCCCGTACGTCTAAAAAGTCTCTGATTATTGATAGGTCCCCCGTTTCAAGAACAGGTGGTAAATTATTAGTTTTTATTTCCGATAGTCGTCGCGCGAATGAAGAGATTACAAAAATGTCCCGTTGCCCCGGTCCAATATGATTAAACGAGCGAGTCATTACAATATCCATATTATATCCGTTGACATAAACCTTTGACAACATTTCCTGCGCAACCCTGGCAACGGCATAGGGACTTATTGGGTCTATTACAAGTTCTTCATGTAACGGAAGGTGTGCCGCATTTACATTGCCATACTCTTCAGAAGAACCAATTGAAAGTATCCGACATTTTAAGTCTACTGACCTTATAGTTTCTAAAAGGTTTAAAAATATATTGGTGTTATTTGTAAAACTGGCAACAGGATTTTTCCAACTAAAAGCAACACTACTAAAAGACGCTAGGTGCAAGATATACTGAGGTTGAAATTGAAAAACGATATTATCAACATCATTTTTATTTAATAAATCCACCTTTGTAAAACTGCAGCTGACATATTGGAAATTGGCAATGTCAAATTCTGGAATGTTAACGTCAACACCTAATACCGAAGATTCAATTTTATTTTGTTCTAAATATTCTATAAAATGTTTGCTCACAAATCCTGAGAAGCCCGTAATAAGATATTTTTCCATGCTATAAATTTGCCGCGCCCTTGCTTACGGCTTACCGTTAATTTTCATAAATGAAACAAATGCTTGATATCGGGAGGCAGTATAAGCTACGACACTAGTTTTTAGAAATAATTCAGTTACCCATGGATTTAATTTCCTTCAGAATATGAGTCCAAGTTGTCACATAGATCGACCCACTATACCCGTTATTGGCGACAATATTAAGCTTATTTAGGAGAAAAGCCAAGTTTATTAGAAATCGAGCCGTCTTACTTGCCAGGAGCAATTATAAGTAACATAATATTAGATAATAACTGCAAGTCCGTTAAGTTTGGGGCCAAATTGATACCTATCACCATGTGGAAAAAAAATATTTTTAATTACTTAAAAACTAGGTATATATAGAATTAATGGGGAATGCGACGAACAAAAGTATGGACCTCGGTTAAGTTTGTTTGAACTTCTCCTGAGTTTAATATAGCGGAAGCATTCACCGGTACTTTTAGGTGGCCTGATATCGTGGCACTGCCAGCAGTAGGAGGTTATTACTCCTCTGAAGGTAGGCCGAGTGTGGCAACATTCAAAATGGTTTTGGTTTTTGAGGTTGAAGAGCATTTTTTGTGAATCGAGTGAAAAGGCTGTTGCAAATGATAAGGAATGCTATTGGCAATATTTCTGCTGTGAACAGTTTTAGACACCATCTCCTATGTGACCCAATTCATTACATTTTAAGTAAGGATACAACCCAGGTTCTGTTTATTTCTAAGTTACTGCTGATGCTCATGGCAAAGAATCGCTTGGTAAAATGGTAATTATCGACACCACTTTAACAGAAAAAACATTAACTATCCATCATGCCATGCTCCCAATAGCCCTATAAATAGAATAGGGCGAGACTTGCTAAAATGGAAAATAGTGAACGACTCCACATTTCGGTGCTAAAGGCACAATGATATGACAGCTCATAATTTATGGACCGAGGTTTGGCGGTTAGTTTTTGAAATATTCGCAGGCGAGGGGGTTAAATTTTAACCTTATCAAGAATTAGCGCTGACACAACTTTCTTTATGATCAAAAAGCTATGCCTGAGGAGAGATAGGAATTATAAAAATATATCTGATTTAAGCCATATTCATGCTCATTAGCCAATTCCTACAACATGAACAAGCCTGTTTAATTAATCAAATATATCTTTTTTGTCAGCTTCCGCTGGTTAGTTTCCACGTTGAGTAAATACATCCCCTTCGTACAATCAGAAAGGTCTATTTCTTTTCGAAATACATGATCATTTGAAACCAAATACTCTTTGTAAACAACCTGCCCTAATAAATTCTTAATTTCAATTTTTACCTCTTCATTTAGTGGTAATTGTATGGAAAGGTTAAAGACACTGGTTGCAGGATTTGGATAAGTTTGTAAAAATAAATCACTTTCCTTCTTATGAGAAACAGCATTAATGATATTCTCATCTAGAAATTTAAATGAAAGCTGATACAGTCCTGCGGAGGTACTGACGTATACCGCAGAGTCGTTTGAGGCAAATGCCAGAACATCAGTCCCAGAAAGGCCTTCGTTTAGAGATGTCCATTTTTGTAGATCTTTGGTGACAAATATTCCTAACGGAGTTACTGCAAATAGACAATTCTTCGCGGGATAAAGTGTTTTAATTCTTAAACTATCTAAGCCATCATTCGCTGACTTCCAACTTAGACCTTGATCCTCTGTAAATAAAATTCCGGAATTGGTCCCTAAAACGGGCCAGTTGTTTAAAGACCCTAAGGTATTGTACCCTGGGATCGAATTAAGGCTTTTGGATGTTTTGGCTCTGTCGACAGATAGTTGGTATTCATTTCCGTCGTGTCTATCGTAACCATAGTATAAAACTATATTTTCTGAAACATTAAGGTCTGTGATTTGTCGAGAATAAAGCATTCCCCAATTAAATTCGACGAAACCGGTGTTCTCTATCTTTCTCACGGTAGCCATACCATTGTAACCATAA
>DASVUQ010000136.1:0-11416 GCA_036386975.1 Flavobacterium sp.
ATTTTACTGCTATTGGGTGCACAAGTAAAGTTTAAAAGGGTAAACTTAGGGTCGTTTAAACGAACAATACAATTTACAGGCACTTCATCGCTATAACCATCTTTAACTTTAACATAACCAACATATCTTGCATTGGGAGCATTAGCATCAGTTACAGTACAAGCCATAGACAACTTCACATTACGAGTGATTGCTTCATTATTAACCACAGTATAGGTCATATCATATAAATAACCATAATTGCCATAAGTTCTGGAAGCATTTTCAAGTGAACCCATATTGCTGTAACGTCTAGTATCGGCAGGAACCAAAGCTATTTTTTCAGAGGTCTGATCTTCAGAGAAAGCATTAAATTTCTTATCCGATATCAAACACATTCCCAGATATCCCGGACCTTGAGGCAAAGTAATCGTTTGATTAACTTCCCATTTTGAATTACGATACAAACCCGATTGCCTTCCATATTCGTCTGGTCTTTCTAATATCCAATCATTATTATATTTCCATTCTCCATCTGCTCTCTTATTCACATTAGAGGCAGTAAAATTATCTGTCGTAGCAAGGTTTACAGCTCTATTAAGTATTGTAGCTACTGATTCTCCTTGGTTTATGGAGACCATGACAGCATAAACAAAAACATTGTTAGAAAAATTTAATGTAAATCTGCCATCAACACCATCACCTTGTGCAACATATTTATAAGCCAGTATTTTAAAATTACCTGCACCTGAAGGAGGTATCGAAACATTGCTGGTAACATAATTATGGTCGCCTTCCAAAAAGCGTTTGGAAACTTCAAAACCTTCTTTTTCAAAAAAATAGGGGGGATTAGAAAAATTAAATCCTCCTGCATCTGTTTTTGTCAATATAGAACCTCTTAAAGAAGCTGTTACAGGTGTGCTGTTTGGATTTGTTGCCAATAAAACATAAAAAGCATTCTTTTCTACACCGCCTACTTTCATTTTGTTATAATGAAAGGTATAAAATTCTTTTTCACCAGTCACCGACTGACGCACATTATTGATCCTGGGTGGCGCAAAAACCCATCCTTCGCTATAGATAATTTCGGGAGAATTATCAGCTAAAATAGCGTTCCCTCCTGGCAATCCTCCTGTAGGTAGTAAATCACTTGCCGGGATCACCTGGTTTGCTTCTAGTATACCGCTTGTAAAAGGAAAGCTAGCTTCAGAAAATGATAATCTTTCCGAAATAGCATCCGTTTTTTGATTAGACAATGGCAATAGCGCTTCATTTTGACAGCTACAAATTAGAAGTAATGAAGAAAATAAAATAATAAATTTCATAATGTTTATATAAAGTTTTTGATAATTAGTTTCGTCAGCAAGTAAAAAATATTTTTAAAGAAATAACTGTAATTTTTGCTATTATAGTTAAATTAAACCCTAAAATTCTTTTACACATCTATTTTAATTCTCAATCAAAAAGCTCCAAAGATACATATTCTATTCAATCTCATCCTAATCTAAAACATTATTATTTCAAGGTCTGGATAGTATAATAAAAGGGTAATAGTTCTATTTCTCCTCATACATTTTTAATAATTGTGTTACGGTATTCCAGTTTCTGATGGTGGCTGTTACACTTAGTTTTTTCTCGATATATTTGAGTTCAAGCTTTGTTTTCCCTGCTCCTACTGCATACTTAATGTAAATCCTGTTTTGGTCTATACTCGCTTCATCGGGTTTAAACTGACTTATTTTTAAATCATTTATGGCTTCGGGTTTTAAAACGGTACTGACAAAAGCCACGTATAGTTGTTTAAAATCGGCATCTTTTTCTTTTATAAAAGGGTTGTTTTTAAAACAGGCTTCTAAATCCTGCTTACCGATAACAATTATCCCAACATCATAACCAAACACTTTTTGAATTTCCTGTTTGATCAGGAAACCCACCTTAGCAGAATTTTCTTCATCAGTATCTACAAAAACATTACCGGACTGGATATACGTTTGTACATTTTGGAAACCCATGTTCACCAAAGTCATTTTAAGCGCGTCCATTTTTATCATATTGTGGCCGGAAACATTAATACCACGAAAAAGCACAAGATGGGTTGTCATAGTCTGAATTTTTGATTTCAAATATACCGAACTCCTGTTTTATATGAACTATCACATTTTTGAATTTCCCAATTAAAATCTATCTTCGCAGGATGCAGCAGAACCTTCTTCAGACTTCTATAGAATACCTTAAAGGCGTTGGCCCGCAACGTGGGGAGTTACTACGAAAGGAGCTGAACATACATAGATACCAGGATTTAATTAATTTTTATCCCAACCGGTATATTGACAGGACACGGTATTATAAAATAAATGAACTTCAGGACACGAATGCCGAAGTACAGATTATCGGTAAAATTATTCATGTCAAAACCGTAGAATTTGGTAAAAACAAAAAACGGCTTGTGGCTACTTTTGCCGATGCTACCGGGCAGATGGAACTGGTTTGGTTTCAGGGGCATAAATGGGTCCGCGAAAGCCTGCAGCTTAATGTTCCGGTGGTTGTTTTTGGAAAATGTACTTCATTTAATAAAATGTACAATATGGCGCATCCTGAAATTGAACCGCTTGCAGAACATGAGCAAGGTTTACGCCCTGTAATGCAGCCGGTTTATCCGTCGACAGAAACGTTGACGAACCGCGGCATTTCGAACCGCGTTATTATCAAGATGATGCAACAGTTGTTCCTGGAAACGCAAACCTATTTTAGCGAGACGCTTCCGGAATACCTGATAAATGAACTCAGACTGATCCCTAAAAAAATAGCTTTATTCAATATTCATTTCCCAAAAAGCCCTGATCTTCTGGCAAAAGCACAGTTCCGATTAAAGTTTGAAGAATTGTTTTATATCCAGCTACAACTTATTACGAAGAACTTAATCCGTAAACATAAAATAAAAGGGCATCCGTTTACACAGGTCGGTGCGGCTTTTAATGATTTTTATAGCAACCATTTACCGTTTGAACTTACTAATGCCCAGAAACGGGTACTGAAAGAGATTCGAAACGATATGGGCAACTCGGCCCAAATGAACCGTTTGCTACAAGGTGATGTAGGTTCGGGCAAAACGATTGTAGCTTTAATGACGATGCTTCTGGCGAAAGATAACGGTTTTCAGAGCTGTCTAATGGCACCTACGGAAATCCTGGCCAACCAGCATTTTATTGGTTTAACCGAATTGGCACAAAATCTGAATGTCACAATAAAAATCCTTACGGGTTCGACCAAAATATCAGAACGGAAAGTCATCCATGAAGCCTTAGAAAACGGAAGCCTGGATATTTTAATCGGTACTCATGCTTTGCTGGAAGACAAAGTACAATTCCATAACCTGGGTCTGGCCGTTATAGACGAGCAGCATCGTTTTGGTGTAGAACAACGTTCTAAATTATGGAAAAAAAACACCATTCCGCCACACGTCCTCGTAATGACCGCTACTCCTATCCCACGTACGCTTGCGATGAGTTTGTACGGCGACCTGGATATTTCGGTCATCGATGAGCTGCCGCCGGGAAGAAAACCGATTAAGACCGTACACCAGTATGACTCGAACCGGTTAAAGGTATGGAAATTTATACGGGACGAAATCGCAAAAGGGCGGCAAATTTATATTGTATACCCATTAATCCAGGAATCAGAAAAAATGGATTTTAAAGATTTAATGGATGGTTACGAAAGTATTTCCAGGGATTTCCCACTCCCGCAATATGCTATTTCTATCCTTCACGGAAAAATGAAACCCGCAGATAAAGACGCAGAAATGAAACGGTTTGCTGTAGGAAAAACAAATATTATGGTGGCCACCACAGTGATCGAAGTAGGTGTCAATGTACCCAACGCCAGTGTAATGATTATAGAAAGTGCGGAACGTTTTGGTTTGTCGCAGCTGCACCAGCTCCGGGGACGTGTAGGGCGCGGCGCGGAACAAAGTTATTGTATCCTGATGACATCGTATAAATTGTCTAACGACAGTAAAACCAGGATGGAAACGATGGTACAGACCAATGACGGGTTCGAAATCGCCGAAGTCGACCTAAAACTGCGTGGCCCGGGCGATTTAATGGGCAAGCAACAAAGTGGGGTTTTGAATTTACAAATTGCCGACATTGTCCGGGATAGGGATATCCTACAGCTGGCCCGGCATCATGCTGTTATTATCCTTAAAAAAGACGCTCCTTTGGAAATGCCTGAAAATAGTATTTTACGAAGTGTATTTATCGAACTGACTAAAAAAAGTAGCATTTGGAATTACATCAGCTAGATATAAAAAGCCGTTATCTCGAAATTTGTACATACAAATGTTAAATAATCATTAAGAACTAAAATAGTCTTCTTGTAAAAGCTAAATTTGTTCGGATAATAATATTAAGGTAGAAAACAACCTCTCCTTCCCTACACATTATGAAAATAAAATACATTGTTTACGCCATTTTAATTATTGGCCTGAGTGGTTTTATAGTTTACAGGATTAATAGCAATAAAAGCAAAAACGAAACCCCGAAAGATAAAAATGGCGGGGGCCAGCCTATTCTGGTAAACGGTATAGTGGTAAAACCGGAAGACTTTGACAATCTTTTATCCTTATCGGGTTCTATAGAGGCCAATGAACAGGTAGAAATCCGTAGTGAAGTTTCAGGTATTGTACAGTCTATTAATTTTAAAGAAGGTAGCACAGTACAAAAAGGCCAGTTACTTTTTAAAGTGAATGATATTGAATTAAGGGCACAGCGCAGTCAGGCCATAACAAGACGAAACCTGGCTTCGGAAAATGAAAGAAGGGCTAGGTTATTATTGCAAAAAGAAGCAATCAGCCAGGAAGAATATGATGTGTCCAGAGCAGATTTAAGGCTTGCCCAATCACAAAGTGAACTTATTAATGCACAAATAGCCAAGACTTCGGTACGGGCACCATTTTCAGGAAAAATTGGTTTAAGGTCCATTTCTCCTGGTACTTACATCACGCCAACAACTTTGATCGCTAACCTTGTGAATACCAACAATCTTAAAATTACATTTTCTATACCGGAAAAATACGCTAACCAGATAAAATTAAACACAGTTATTAATTTCACGGTTGCGGGATCAACAAAAAAATACACTGCCAAAATATATGCTATTGAACCTAATGTCGATGTTAACACCAGGACATTACAGGTACGCGCTTTAGCAGAGAATAAAGATGGTGCGCTATTACCCGGGACTTATGCCAATGTAGCACTGCCACTGGCCGTTTTTGAAAATGCTATTGTGGTGCCTACAGAAGCTGTAGTACCGGTTCAGGATGGGAAAAAGGTATTTATTGCCGCCAACGGAAAAGCCAAAGAAGTCAAGGTAGAAACGGCGACAAGAACAGATGCATCGGTTATTGTTTTATCCGGATTAAAAGCCGGGGATACATTAGTAACCACTGGTGTAATGAGCCTTAAAGACGAAGCAAAAATAAAGGTAATAACAAAATAATATGAGCTTATCCACCTTAAGTATAAAAAGACCTGTATTAACCATAGTACTCAATGTAGCCATTGTGCTGTTCGGTATTATTGGTTATTCTTTTTTAGGAATCAGGGAATTTCCTTCGATCGATCCTGCACAGGTATCCATAAGAACTAATTATTCAGGTGCCAACTCTGATATTATTGATTCCCAAATTACTGAACCTTTAGAAAAAGCCATAAATTCGATTGACGGGATCAGGAATATTACGTCTACCAGTGCCCAGGGAAGCAGTACAATTACTGTGGAATTTAACCTGGATAAAAACCTGGAAGAAGCAGCCAATGATGTCCGTGACAAAGTATCCCAGGCTATCCGAAGTTTACCCCAGGATATCGATGCGCCACCCGTGGTAAGCAAAGCAGATGCGAATAGTGATGCTATTATTTCGATGACCGTACAAAGTAATACCAGGAGTTCATTAGAATTAAGTGATTTTGCTGAAAATGTAATTGCACAACGTATAGAAACTATTCCGGGTGTAAGTGGTGTCCAGATCTGGGGGCAAAAAAGATATGCCATGCGTCTGTGGATAGACCCCGTAAAACTGGCTTCGTATGGTTGTACCGTTTCAGAAGTGCGTGATGCTTTAAATCAACAAAATGTAGAATTGCCTTCCGGTAAATTAACCGGTGCTACTACGGAATTGACCGTAAAAACGGTAGGGAACCTTTCCTCTGCCGAAGAATTCAATAACATTATTATCCGTTCTGAAGGAGAAAAAATAGTACGGTTTAGCGATGTAGGACGTGCAGAATTAGGGCCTGAAAATGTCGAAACAAAAATGACACAATCAGGGTTACCGCTTGTAGGTGTTGCCGTTGTACCACTTCCGGGGGCTAATTATTTAGATATTTCAAAAGAATTTTATAAAGAATTCGAAAGGCTTAAGAAAGATTTACCTAAAGATATCAATCTTAATATCGCCATAGATAACACCGTATTTGTTAAAAGGTCCGTATTAGAAGTTGCGGAAACACTGGGAATTTCAATTGTACTGGTAATCCTGATCATCTACTTATTTTTCCGCGACTGGGCCATTGCATTCCGGCCATTAATTGATATACCGGTTTCCCTGATTGCAACATTTTTTATCATGTGGCTTTTTGGTTTTTCCATCAATGTACTTACTCTACTGGCCATTGTCCTTGCTACCGGGCTTGTCGTCGATGACGGAATTGTAGTAACCGAAAATATATTCAAAAAAGTAGAAGAAGGAATGTCCCCAATTGAAGCGGCCATAAAAGGGTCTAATGAAATCTTTTTTGCCGTTATTTCTATCTCTGTCACATTAGCAGCTGTATTTTTACCGGTTATTTTCTTAGAAGGTTTTGTCGGGCGGCTATTCCGGGAATTCGGTGTTGTTATTGGGGCTGCAGTACTAATCTCAGCCTTTGTTTCCCTTACATTAACACCTATGCTCAACGCGTACCTGATGAAAGGTGGCGAACAAAAAAAATCAAAATTTTATCTGGCTACGGAACCGTATTTTGAAAAATTAAACTCGGGTTACGCTTCTTCTTTACAAAATTTTATGAAGAAAAAATGGCTGACATTCCCAATACTTATTGGATGTTTCGGATTGATCGCTCTTTTTTTTATTATTATACCAAAAGAAACAGCTCCTTATGATGACCGTAGCGGGTTTGTAATGCGAATGACTACCCCGGAAGGTTCTTCCTATGAATATACCGACCGGTTTATGCAGGAAATGTCGAAACTGGTAGATGATTCCATACCGGAAAAAAGAGTAGCACTTGTTATTACTTCACCGGGGTTTGGCGCAAGTTCCGTAAATAGCGGTTTTATTCGTATATCATTAAAAGAACCTGGTGAAAGGGAAGTTTCTCAAAAAGATATTGCTGCCAAACTTACCAAATTATCAAAAAAATATCCTGATGCCAAAACATCTGTAATAGAACAGCCTACCATTGCCGTGAACAGGCGTGGCGGGTTACCCATTCAGTACATTATACAAGCTCCCAATTTTGAAAAACTACAGGAAAAAATCCCGCAGTTTATGGACGAAGCGGCGAAAAACCCTACTTTTGCTATTACTGATGTGAATTTAAAATTCAATAAACCTGAAATTGATGTCACTATAGATCGTGAAAAAGCAGAAAGCCTTGGAATTTCAGTTATCGATATTGCGCAGACATTACAGCTTTCCCTTAGCGGGCAACGTTTCGGGTACTATATTATGAATGGGAAGCAGTATCAGGTCATAGGACAATTCGATCAAAAAGACCGTTCAAAACCTTTGGACCTGACCTCCATGTTTGTTAAAAATGACAAAGGGGAGCTGATCCAAATGGATAACGTCGTAACCATAGAAGAAAAAAGCAATCCGCCACAGCTCTATCATAACAACAGGTATATGGCCGCAACAGTTTCTGCAGGCCTGGCGCCCGGAAAAAGTATCAGCGATGGTATTGATGCTATGAACGAGATCAAAGAAAAAGTACTCGATGATACCTTTACAACCGACTTAGGTGGAGAATCACGTGACTTTGTAGAAAGTAGTTCTAATACTTCATTTGCATTTGGTCTTGCTTTACTATTGATTTTTTTAATCCTGGCCGCACAGTTTGAAAGTTTTATTGATCCTTTTATTATTATACTCACTGTGCCTATGGCTGTAGCAGGGGCCTTATTTTCATTATGGCTTTTCGGACAGACATGGAATATTTTCAGTCAGATAGGTACGATAATGCTAATTGGGCTTGTAACTAAAAACGGTATTCTAATTGTCGAATTTGCCAACCAGCTCAGGGAACAGGGCAAGCCAAAACTCGAAGCCATTTTAGAAGCATCTGAAGCCAGGTTAAGGCCTATCTTAATGACAAGTATGGCCATTGCATTAGGTGCATTGCCTATTGCATTATCATTGGGTGCCGCTTCTACCAGTAGGATTGGTATGGGTGTTGTTATTGTGGGAGGAACTATTTTTTCATTGATATTAACACTTTTTGTTATACCTGCCTTATATTTAATGTGGTCCAGGGCACGGAAACACTACCCCGAATTTGACCATATTGATGAATACGAAAAAGAAATTAAGTAACATGAAATCCATTTTCAATAGCGTTTTAATTATCATTCTTTTCTTTCTTTGCTGCAATGGCTCTGCTCAGGAAACTTTAACCCTGGAACAGGCGATTAAAACAGCATTACAAAATAATTTTGAAATCAAAATCTCACAAAACGAACTGTTAGTAGACAAGACTAATGTTACAATCGGAAATGCGGGAATGTTACCTGCCCTAACCGGAAATTTTATTGACAACAACAGCGTACAAAGTGCTTCTCAAACAGGCCAAAATGGCGTGGTGACAGAAAGGGAAAATGCCAAAAATATGAACTTAAATTATGGTGTTGGTTTAGACTGGACAGTATTTGACGGCTTTAGGATGTTTGCAAGGTATGACCAGCTCAAAGAATTGCAGAAACTTGGGGATGCAGAATTAAAATTCACTATCATCAGTAGAATTGCTGATGTTATTTCTACCTATTATGATTTAGTGCAGCAACAACAACAATTATCGGCATTAGATTCTACCATTGTTATCTCTAACCAGAGATTAGAGCTGGCGAAAAACAGGTTCACTATAGGAAGAGCGTCTAAATTAGAAGTCTTAAATGCCCAGGTCGATTTAAATACCGATACCACTACTCTGCTTCAGCAAAAAGAGTTGTATGCCAATACAAAAACGCAATTAAACCAGATCCTTGCGAGGGATTTGTCAATTGATTTTAATGTTGTCGATAATGTTCAGATTGATGAAAACCTGCTGTTGCCTGAACTAATCGCCCTGGCCGAAAAACAAAACCCGCAGCTGCAGGCACAAATCATCAACAGAAAAATAGCAGAATTGGAGCTAAAACAAGTTAGGGCCGCGCGCTATCCCACTATAGTGGTTAATTCCGGATATAATTTTACGAATTCCAGATCGGATTTAGGATTTGCAGCAAAATCATCTTCAAGAGGTTTAACCTATGGTTTTACTGCTCGCCTGAATATATTTAACGGCTTTAACCAAAACCGGAATGAAAAAGTAGCCAGGATCCAGTTAGAAAATACACAATTAACTATTGACCAGCAGAAGTTAGCTTTAAATACACAACTAACCACTGCCTACCAGTCCTACCTGACCAATTTAGAGCTTACAAAACTGGAACAAAAAAACGAGGCAATAGCCAAGCAAAACCTTGATATTACATTGGATAAATTCAGGATTGGTACCATAACGACTTTAGAATTCAGGACAGCCCAGCTTAATTATATTAATGCTATCGTAAGAAATAATAATGCACAACTTCAGGCCAAATTATCAGAAATCGCTTTGAAAGAGCTTGCCGGTACTTTAAATTTTTAATATATACATGGTTTCTTATAATACAAAAGACTGGTTCACATTCATATTCCGGTTTCATAAAGCCGACACATTCAGAAAATTGCTGCCTATCATGTTAGCCATTGGCGTTTATGCCGGAATTATTGGTTATCTGGAAGTTTTTTTCTGGAAACTGAATGATGACAGTTATGTCAAAAACATAGGCATTATGCATGGCATGCTGGGTTTTGTCATCTCATTATTGTTGGTTTTCCGCACCAATACCGCCTATGACCGCTGGTGGGAAGGCCGGAAATTATGGGGTGCCTTAGTAAATAATAGCCGTAATTTTGCATTAAAACTATCCGTTATCCTTCAGGATGAAAACGACAGGAAGTATTTCAGGAAAATGATTCCTTCGTATGCATCAATCCTCCACAAACATTTGAACAATCAGGAAACATCCCGACAACTTTTTGATGCTATTGATTCAGAAATTATCCACCATCATCATAAACCCAACCAGGTGGCAAAAATGATGTTTCATAAGATAAATGATTTGTACCATTCTAAAAAAATAACCGGTGACCAATTGATAATCATTAATGAAGAAATTAGGTCATTTACAGATATTTGTGGTGCTTGCGAAAGAATAAAAAACACCCCTATCCCCTACTCCTACAGTGCTTTTATAAAAAAATTTATCTTTTTTTATGTGATGACCCTTCCGTTTGGCTATGCCTTTAGCCTGGGTTATTATGTAGCTCCTGTAGTGGTTTTTATATTCTATGTGTTAGCCAGTTTAGAATTGATTGCTGAAGAAATTGAAGATCCTTTTGGCAGCGATGAAAATGACCTACCTACGAGGAAAATCAGTGAAAATATCCGGAAAAATATCGAAGAACTGCTTTAATTTGCAGATGCCAGTTTATGGCATTGATGTGTAAATTGACTAGCATACTATAACGTTAACCGTTTTTATAAGCGTTCTATGTTAACAAAAACAAAAGAAATAGCTTTCATTTAGACGGTCCAATCCCTATATTTGCGCCCTTATCCAAGAACAATTACGCATTATGAAAATATCTTATAATTGGTTAAAACAATTCATTAAAATAGACTGGAAGTCTGATGAAACTGCTGCCCTACTTACAGATTTAGGTTTAGAAGTAGAAACTGTAGAAGCATTTGAATCAGTAAAAGGCGGGTTGAAAGGAATTGTTGTAGGCCATGTACTGACTTGTGAACAACACCTTAATGCGGATCGGTTAAAGGTAACTACCGTAGATTTGGGCAATGGTGCACCGGTACAAATAGTATGTGGTGCCAGTAATGTGGCCGTAGGTCTAAAAGTTCCTGTTGCTACGATCGGGACAACATTATACGATAAAGAAGGAAAAGCATTTCAGATAAAAAAAGGAAAAATACGTGACAAGGAAAGCCACGGGATGATTTGTGCCGAAGATGAAATTGGTTTAGGGTCAAGCCATGAAGGGATTATGATCCTCGATGAGGACCATAATCCCTTCATGGCTTGACCCTAAACCAATTTCATCTTCGGCACAAAT
>DASVUQ010000137.1:0-3937 GCA_036386975.1 Flavobacterium sp.
ATGCTCAGGTTAAGATTATACGTAAATAAATTTTACCACAAATTCGCAAATTATTTTACTATTTATGGAAGATTATTTACATCCACAGGAAAGCTATGCCATAGTAGGTGTTCTTTTTGAAGTTCATAAAAATCTAGGCAAAGGATTTTCTGAAATCGTATATAAAGATGCTTTAGAATATGAATTTAATCAACTTAATATTCCTTTTGAAAGAGAAAAAGAATTTTTCGTAAATTATAAAAATACAACATTGAAACATAAATTTTATGCAGATTTTGTAGTATTTGAAAAAATAATACTTGAAATAAAAACAGTGGATTGCTTTAATAACAGTCATTATAATCAATGCCTTAATTATTTAAAAATATCTGAAAATGAATTAGCCATTCTGGCAAATTTTAATCTCATATCTTTAGAATACAAACGAATAGTAAGATCAAAAAAATAATTTGCGAATTTGCGGTACACAAAAAATGAATTACACTACAGCACTAGAAAATCCCATTTTTGAAATTATAGCAAAAGCAAGCCGCGAACTTAGCATAGAAAGCTATGTGATCGGAGGTTTCGTCCGTGATTTTTTATTAGGCCGTGATAGTAAAAAAGACATTGATATTGTCGCTGTTGGTTCTGGAATAGAACTGGCATTAAAAGTAGCTGAATTACTTCCTAAAAAACCAAAAGTCCAAGTTTTTAAAACATATGGAACGGCTATGCTGCGGTTTCAGGATATCGATATTGAGTTCGTTGGCGCACGAAAGGAATCCTACAATAAAGACAGTCGTAATCCGATAGTTGAAAACGGAACATTGGAAGATGATCAAAATCGGCGTGATTTTACCATTAATGCTTTGGCATTTTCATTAAATCAAGAAAATTACGGAGTATTAGTTGATCCTTTTAATGGATTAGAAGATTTAAAAAATAAGGTTATTCAAACCCCTTTAAATCCTGATGTTACCTATTCAGACGATCCATTACGTATGATGCGCGCTATACGGTTTGCCAACCAGCTTGATTTTACTATTGAAGAAGAATCGCTTAAAGCTATTGAACGGAATAAAGACCGTATAAAAATTATTACGGGTGAACGCATTGTAGATGAGTTAAATAAAATTTTGTTGACCAATAAGCCATCTGTTGGTTTCCTGTTACTCTACAAAACAAGGCTTTTAGATATTATATTACCTGAACTAACTGCATTAAATCAGGTGGAAGAAATAGAAGGCCACACCCATAAAAATAATTTTTACCACACATTAGAAGTAGTCGATAATATTTGTCCTGATACCAATGATGTCTGGTTACGATGGTCGGCATTATTACATGATATTGGAAAAGCACCAACCAAAAGATTCAACAAAAAACAAGGATGGACATTTCATGGTCATGAATACGTAGGTGCAAAAATGGTAAAAAAAATATTTGAAAGATTACATATGCCATTGAACCAGAAACTAAAGTTCGTACAAAAAATGGTTATGATGAGTTCCAGGCCTATTGTTTTAGCACAGGATATTGTGACAGATTCTGCCGTGCGCCGTTTGGTTTTTGATGCAGGAGAAGATGTAGATGATCTGATGACATTATGCGGAGCAGACATTACCACTAAAAATCCGGTAAAATTCAAAAAATACCATAGTAATTTTGATATTGTCCGAAACAAGATTAGCGAAGTTGAGGAAAGGGACCATGTAAGGAACTTCCAACCCCCTATAACCGGAGAAGAAATCATGGAAATTTTTGGTTTAAAGCCGTCAAAAGAAATTGGTATTTTAAAAGAAGCCATAAAAGAAGCTATTCTCGAAGGTGAAATTCCAAATGAATATCAACCTGCTTATGATCTTTTAATGAAAAGAGCCGAAAAATTAGGATTAATAAAAGTAGAAAAATAAATATTTTTTAAGAAGAATTACAGCTACTAAAATGATGAAAAAATATTTTACCGGAATAGCAAAAACAGCATTAATTTTAGTTTACCTCGTTATTATAGCTGGTGCCTTAGTCAGAATGACAGGTTCAGGGATGGGTTGCCCTGACTGGCCTAAATGTTTTGGTTACTACATCCCTCCTACTGATATTAAGGAACTAACCTGGAGGCCTGACAAAGCTTTTCAAAAAGGACAGGTAATTATCAAAGAGGAGAAGTTGTTGGTCGCCGTAGATGATTTTATTACCGGGAAAACTTTTGAACAAAGCCAATGGCGACTTTATACTAAACACGACTATGCGATTTTTAACCCCACACACACCTGGATAGAATATTTAAACCGGCTGGCTGGTGCTTTGGCTGGATTAGTTGTTTTTGCTATGGCTATAGTTTCTTTTAGTTTTTGGAAGTTTAAAAAGAAAATTACCTGGTTATCCTGGTTAGCTGTATTTATGATGGGTTTCCAAGCCTGGCTTGGTGCAACAGTAGTATATTCTGTGCTTAATCCGGTAAAAATAACCCTGCACATGATTGTTGCTTTACTTATAGTGGCGTTGCTTCTTTATATTATTAGAGCTGCAAGTGAAAGAACAACCGTTTTTAAAGAAGATGCTTTGTTCAAAAATATACTTTTACTTACTCTTTTATTAACTCTAATACAAGTAGTGTTGGGCACTCAGGTAAGGCAATACGTAGACCATCAGGTGGATATTTTTGGTTATAACCAGATGGAAAAAGTGCTGCAAAACCCAGCTTTTAACTTTTATATCCATCGGTCCTTTTCCATACTCATTTTAGTATTAAATATTTTTCTTTTTTTCAGAAACAAAAAAGCAGCACTTGGCTTTAGCAAGATGAACTGGGTAATGGTTTTAATTGGTTTGGAAATAGCTTCTGGTATGGCAATGTATTATTTTGATTTCCCTTTTGGGTCACAGCCCTTACATTTAATAATTGCTTCACTGCTTTTTGGGGTGCAGTTTTATCTGTATCTGGAAGGCAAAAAAAAACCATCAATTCAAAATCAAATACAGTGAATTAATGGTTATTACATAAATAATGAAAAATATTACACTAGTTCCGGTACTTTAATTTCTTCAATATTTGGTATTTTTAATGTTGCTAAAAGCTTTTCTTCAAGTAAATCTGCCCAGGCTTTAATATAGGTTATCGTATCTGCCTTTACATTTCGGTTAAGATGCTTACCATTAGGTATACTGGATAATATCTCGGTATCTGACAACAATTCCAGGTGGCGTAAATCCTGACGTGTAAATCCGAATTCAATCATTTTCTCAATGATCATATCCATTGGATAACCACTGGTAGGGCAATATTCAATCAATTGTTCTGACCAGTCTCCACGCTTTTGCAGAGCATACTTTTGAATTTCGGCACGTGAAAAAGAAGTAATGGTCTGTGCAAGATTACCACAATTACAACTTCCCATATGCCCCCATTCGTACCGATGGCCATTTTCTAACTGAATAGCTGTTTTACGTAATGCATCAATAATTCTTAAACTTGGAGTTGCCATACTATTTTTTGAGTATAAATTTAAATGATTTCGCCTAATGTAAATATCATTTTAACAATTTTTAAACTTCTGTTAATCAATAATCAAATAGATCTTGGTGCATAATATTTTATTGCTTATAGTGGTTAAATTGATTTGATAATGTATTGATCATTATTCTTTGTGCCTTATGTATTTTAGGTTCCCCCTTTAAAAGCCATTTATAGATTGTGTAATATTTAATTAAAATGCTGTAACATAATAATGAATCAGTAATCGTTACTTTATAAAATAGTAATAACTAAAACTACAACATTATGCCGAATTCAAATGAAATCAAAGGAAGCTGGGAACAGTTAAAAGGAAAATTAAAACAGCAATATGCTGATCTTACAGATGATGATCTACTTTATGAAGAAGGTAAAGAGCAAGAAATGTGGGGAAGATTGCAGAAGAAACTTGGTAAAACCGAAAAAGAAATACGATCATTA
>DASVUQ010000138.1:0-10652 GCA_036386975.1 Flavobacterium sp.
TGTATACATTAAGTTTACATTCTTTTTCTTTTAATGTAAATAGAACTTCCCCATATTTTACATATAATGGTCTTCTATCAGTACTAGTCTTCATTTTAAAAGGTTTTTCATTTGGAGTTCTTACCAATCTGGCAATAACAAAAAAGGAATTGTCAATAGCATAGAATTTTAAATTTTTAAAGCTTTTAAAATCTTCAGTAGTTAAAGGGCTTGTCTCTCTGTTGGCAAATTCAGCATTTAATTTTGTTTGAAACGACACTACAGAATCTTTAATAAAATGATCCTGGGCAAATCCCGAAAAGAAAATAAGAACCATTACAATTACAATCCCGTTTCTCATTATTTATTTTTCACAAATTTAGTTTAAAACTACTTCAATCCCAACGGGGCTTCATTATAAAGTTTTTAACTTTGCGCCCAATACATTTAAAGATGCTCAAAACTGCTTTTGCCAGATACATAAATAATTTTCGGGGATTTACAAGAGAAGTATGGATATTAACCATCATTACATTCATTAACCGTGCCGGGACAATGGTACTGCCTTTTCTTTCTAAATATTTAAAGGAAGACTTAGGCTTTAGTTATAGCCAGGTAGGATGGATTATGGTTTTTTTTGGTTTAGGTTCTATGTTGGGGTCTTTTTTAGGCGGAAAGTTATCTGATAAAATAGGTTTTTACAGGATTATGATCTTTAGCCTGTTTACCAGTGGGCTCTTGTTTTTTGTTATTCAGTTCATCACCAGCTTCTGGGGGTTATGCTTTGGAATGTTTGTCATTATGGCTGTAGCAGATATGTTTCGCCCGGCAATGTTTGTTTCATTAGGGACGTATGCAAAACCCGAAAACCGCGCCAGGGCATTTACACTAGTCCGGCTTGCCGTTAATTTAGGATTTGCAGCAGGGCCTGCCTTAGGTGGGTTAATTATTATGAATATTGGCTACAGCGGATTATTCTGGATTGACGGTATAACATGTATTATAGCCATATCCATATTTGCATTACTGGTAAAAGAAAAGAAATCAGTGGCTTATTTAGATAAAAATCATCCGGGAGAAGTATTGGTAGCGTCTGTTTTTAAAGATAAATTATTCTGGGTTTTCCTGTTTATTTGTTTTGTTACGGCCATGCAGTTCTTCCAATTGTTTTCTACACTGCCTTTATACCATAGTAAAGCCTATGGTTTAACGGAGTTTCAGACTGGCTTATTAATGATGTTAAATGGATTGCTTATCTTCTTTTTAGAAATGCCTATTGTAAGTTATTTCGAAACAAAAAAAACGTCAAAAATTATGATCATTCTTTGGGGGACTATATTAATGAGTGTCAGTTTCTTTGTCCTTTTAATTAATGGATGGGCAGGAATTTTAATTGTAAGCCTGCTGTTTATCACTTTTGGTGAAATGTTGATTTTTCCATTTTCGAATGCTTTTGCCCTTAGCCGTGCACCAAAAGGCCATGAAGGGCGGTATATGGCATTGTTTACCATGAGTTTTGGCCTTGCCCAAATTGGAAGCTCTAAAATAGGAATGGAAATGATTGGTCATTTCGGTTATCTGCCCAATTGGTTTTTTATGGGAGGATTAGGGGTTGTTGCGGTTTTTTTCTGTGTATATCTGCAACGTTCCCTACTAAGGCCTGTTGCTGTTGTAAAATAAGCTGCCTTATAATTAATATAAATATTTTGGGATATTAAATATATAAGCTTTTATTAACTCCAGTGCTAAATAGTAATAATTAATAATTTTAAAGTTAGGCTTGTCTGAGGAATTGTGTTTTTATACTTATAACAGCAAACATCGAGATAGTTATTTAAAAGATTATTTACCCTTATGCTTCTTCTATTATCTGTATCTTTTTAAGAACAAGAAAAGTGGCACTAAACATTGTAGCATACAAGTCGCTATTCTGCATTTTTGCTAATATTACATTACTTCAGTCAATTATATGATTATTATAAATTAACATAACATTAACTGACATTAATTAAATACCACTGAAATAAAACTATAGCTTTGATAAACAGATAAATAACTATTTAAATTTATATTATTTTTCTAAACACTCATAATTTATTATTTGTTATATTCTCCTTAACAAACAGAAGTAGCTCTTAATAGTATATCGTGTTATGAGAATACAAATAGTTAATAAGGAAGAATAAAAAATCTTTAAAATATTGATACCTGAACTTTAAGAATAGTATTTATAATTATAAATTAAGAAATTATGGAAAGAGTATTATATATTTCTGACATTAATGGATCAGATGAATTTCAAAATGTCACTTTGCGCATTGTGAATAAATCCCAATACCGAGTAATTTTAATGGGTGGTGTTGATTATTATAATAATGGAACTTATGGAACTAATAAAACCTTAGGTGAATATATAGAAACCATAGCAACATCAAAAAAATATAATATTCCTCTCCAAAAGGGAGATATCCAAATTATAAATTCCCCAATGTTTAGTAAAGAAGCAAATGCTAAAGATATTTACAACGAAATACTGAAAATCATAGTCAAAGATTTCGATATAAAAAATGGGGTTTTAATCTTATATGGATATAGCTGGGGCGGCCAATTATTAATGGAATTTCTTGATAATTTTCAAAGATCAAAAATCAATATTGATTTATTAATTACTATAGATGCTGCAAAAGGACCTTTTAGTTTTAGTGTTAATAACGATATAACATCTAATGTCAAAAGAAATCTTAACATTTATCAAACTCATCCGAGCCCTATTGGTTCTCACGGTGGATATAATGAAGGAAATGGTAAGATAAAAAATATTGATTTGTCAAAAGAAAAAAATTCAAAGGGTGAACCAATCGTACATTCGAATATTGATGAATATACACTTCTTTTTATAGCTCAGGTTATAGTATATGCCTTAAAAGGAATATATAGTTATTCATCTCTTTCTGATGTAGATATTAAAAAAGCAATTAAAACTTATAGCTCCAATGGTTATTAAAACGTTATCAATATTTTTATTTCTAGTATTAATATATATGTACTGTGCCTTTATGGCAATGCCTTATGAAGATGGGACAACACACAATAATTTAAATGCAATTTGTTACAAAATAGCCACCATAATAAGTTATCCTGCTGTTTATTTGGACGGCTATATCCCTTTTATTATTACTTTATTAGTATGTTTTTTAGTCACCGCAATGTTGTTGGCATATTTATTTAGTATTATAGAATTAAATTATTTTCGAAAAAATAAAAACTAATTTTAGAAAATTGTATTTTTGTTGATGTCACTGTAAGTAAATATGCTTTGCATCGGTGTACAATAGAAGGCATTGGTAATTTATAAATTGTATTGGCTTTTTACCATGCAAATTTTCATAGCATTTATATCCTGAATTATGAGTACAGAAACAAAACCAAAACACATTGGACGTAACATCGGACGGCTTCGCGAACTACGCGGAATAAAACAAGATGAACTGGCTTTTGCAATTGGCGTAAGCCAGCAAGCTATCTCATATATAGAAAATAGTGAAACCGTTGACGACGAAAAATTAGTTGAGGTTGCTAAGGCACTAGGCGTTACACCAGAAGCGATTAAAAATTTCTCAGAAGAAAATGTAATAAATTATTTTAATAATTTTTACGACAACAGTGCAAACAATAGCCAAGGTGCTATTGGTGAAGGAACTTTTAATAACAGTTGTATTTTTAATCCAATTGAAAAATTAATAGAAGCTTACGAAGAAAATAAAAAGCTTTACGAGCGATTGCTGGAAGCGGAGCGCAGGAATAATGATAAATAGGAACCTTTAAGCTTTATACTGTTAACAACATTAAACTTTAAACCTTAAACAATTATCTAGAAAACCACATCTGCCTGCATGAGGGATTGCAGTGAAAATCCTTTTTGTGAGGGACGAACAAAAAGATTGTAACGGAAAGCCCGGACCCGAAGGGGCATGCCATAAAATACAAAAAATCCCGCTTCAACTGAAACGGGATTTTATGCTATAAGGAATACATTTTCTTTCTTAGTTCCTGGACTTTCTCATCTTCCAGATAATCATCAAACGTCATGTAGCGATCAATGGCCCCTTTTGGTGTCAGTTCAATCACGCGGTTCCCTACAGTTTGTGAAAATTCATGGTCATGTGTGGTAAAAATAACCGATCCTTTAAAGTTTTTTAAGGAGTTATTAAAAGCGGTAATCGACTCCAGGTCCAGGTGGTTTGTCGGTTCGTCCAGCATCAGGACATTGGCACGCTGCATCATCATCCTGGACAGCATACAACGTACTTTTTCACCTCCCGAAAGTACCCGGCTTGTTTTTAACGCTTCTTCTCCGGAGAAAATCATTTTACCGAGAAAACCTCTAATGTATACTTCATCCCTTTCTTCTTCTGTCTTTACCCATTGGCGCAGCCAGTCTACTAACGTTAAGTCATTTTCGAAAAAAGAGTGATTATCTACAGGTAAATAAGCCTGATTGGTCGTAATTCCCCAGTCGAAAGTCCCCGAATCTGGTTGCTGCAGGCCATTAAGGATATCATAAAAAGCGGTAGTTGCCCTGGAATCCTTAGAAAATAAAATGATTTTATCTCCCTTGGCCATATTGAGGTCTACCCCTGTAAACAGTACTTCACCGTCTACAGAAGCACTTAAATTTTGTACATTCAGTATCTGGTCGCCCGCTTCGCGCTCCTGGTCAAAAATAATGGCAGGATAACGCCGGCTTGAGGGTTTAATTTCTGAAATATTTAGCTTACTGATCATCTTTTTACGGGAAGTAGCCTGTTTAGATTTGGCTACGTTCGCACTAAAACGCCGAATAAATTCTTCTAATTCCTGTTTCTTTTCTTCTGCTTTTTTGTTTTGCTGCGCCCGTTGTTTGGCAGCTAACTGGCTGGACTCGTACCAGAAGGTATAATTTCCCGAATAATGGTTAATTTTTCCAAAATCGATATCCGAAATATGTGTACAAACAGCGTCCAGGAAGTGCCTGTCGTGCGAGACCACAATAACCGTGTTTTCATAATTGGCAAGGAAATTTTCCAGCCAGGCAATGGTTTCAAAATCCAGGTCGTTGGTAGGCTCGTCCATAATAAGCAAATCAGGATTGCCAAAAAGTGCCTGGGCCAAAAGTACCCGCACTTTTAATTTTCCTTCCAGATCGCCCATTAAGGTATAATGATTGTCTTCGGCAATGCCCAAACTCGATAGTAGAGACGCCGCATCGGACTCCGCATTCCAGCCATTCATTTCTTCGAATTGTACCTGTAACTCCCCTATTTTGTCCGCATTCGCATCACTATAATCCAGGTAAAGTTCATCCATTTCTTTTTTAACGGCATACAATACTTTATTTCCCATCATTACCGTTTCCAGCACCGTATGCTCATCGAACATATTATGGTTTTGGTTCAGCACCGACATCCTTCTTCCGGGCTCCAGATGGATATGCCCTGATGTAGGGTCCATATCGCCTGAGATTATTTTTAGAAAAGTAGATTTACCCGCACCATTGGCTCCAATAACGCCGTAAATATTGCCGTGTGTAAAGACCGTATTTACTTCGTCGAACAAGATCCTTTTACCAAATTGTACTGATAAATTATTGATTGTTAACATGGATTATTTATTATTGTTTAATTTTTTGCAAAAATACAAAATTTGTCTACATGTAATAAGAATAGTTGTAATTGATTTTTAAAATACAAAAAGGCATTTTTCCTGATAGAAAAACACCTTCATTTACTATTTCCGTACTATAACCTACAAGCCTTTATTCCCTTTTTCGAAGTCAGCAACAAATTGCGCCAGGCCAATATCCGTCAACGGATGTTTTAATAAGCCAAGAATAGCCGAAAGTGGCCCGGTCATGACATCGGCACCAATTTTGGCACAATTTACAATATGCATCGTATGGCGTACCGAAGCCGCTAAAATCTGCGTTTCATAACCATAATTATCATAAATCTGACGAATCTCCTCAATCAGTGCCAGGCCATCCGTAGACACATCGTCTAAACGCCCGATAAACGGAGACACATACGTAGCGCCTGCTTTAGCAGCCAAAATGGCCTGCCCCGCAGAAAACACCAAAGTAACATTGGTCTTGATCCCCTTGTCCGAAAAATATTTGGTAGCCATAACCCCTTCCTTCGTCATCGGCAGTTTTACCACAATCTGCTCGTGCAAATCGGCTAGCTCCTCGCCTTCCCTAATCATCCCATCATAGTCCAGGGCATTCACTTCCGCGCTTACATCACCGTCAACCAGGTTACAAATATCCACATAATGCTTCAAAATGCTATTCTTTCCAGCAATCCCCTCTTTCGCCATAAGGCTTGGGTTCGTCGTTACACCATCCAGAACGCCAAGCGCCTGAGCTTCTTTAATCTGGGCTAAATTTGCAGTATCAATAAAAAATTTCATTTGTATGTATTTAATTGTGTGTCCAACTTCTTTTTTTGGGCGTGTCCCTCGCAAAAATCCCTCCGGGGGCTCGGGTCAGGCTTTCCGTTTCAAGTCCTCAAAAAATACCGCTGCCGCTCCATTTTTTTCCGGGCTTTCCACTGCAATCCTTCACGCAAAACCGCTGCAAAATTACAACTTATAATGGTTCATCAGCATTTTTTCATATACTTTATCCGGCAAAATCCGCTTTAAGACGATCGAAAATTTTTGCATAAAAGCACCCACTTTATAATGGATCTTTGGGTTCGGGTTTTGTATAATAGCATAAATTGCTGTAGCCATCTCGTTCGGGTTACTGCCGGTGTCCACATGCTCGTCCATCATACGTAGCGTATTAGCGTACGGAATTTCATAATCAGAACCCGCAATTACAGGCGCATGAAAACGCCCCGTAGCAATATTTGTCGCAAAGTCGCCGGGTGCTACATTTGTAATGGTAATGCCCAGTGGCTTTACTTCCATGCGTAATGCTTCCGTAATAAGTTCTATGGCCCCTTTTGAGGCCGAATAAATACTGCGGTAAGGCAGGCCCATATAACCCGCAATAGAAGTAATATTAATAATCAGTCCCGATCGTTGTGCCCGCATCTGGGGCAGCACCGCCTGCATTACCGCTATGGGGCCAAAAAAATTAATTTCAAAATTGTTCCTGATTGCTGCTGCCGGGATTTCTTCCAGTGGTCCCGTTATACCCACACCGGCATTATTGATTACCACATCCAGCCTTCCGGAAACCGTTATTATTTTTGCCACCGCAAGGGCAATACTTTCAGGATCCCTTACATCCAACGCAAGCAGCGGAAAGAGGGAGTTTTTAACCTGCTCCGGATTACGGCTTGTCCCGTAAACAATATACCCTTTATGGTGCAGGAACTCGCCTGTAGCCTTGCCAATCCCGGATGAAGCCCCGGTAATTAAAACCACTTTATTCATTTGAATTTTATATTAAGCGCAAATTTAATCTTATTTATAACTACTATGAAATTATGTAAAAAGATTTAGACAAAGTATTACAGGCACTCATATTAAGATATAGTTAATTACTCATTTTTGCCTACAAATAAATATTAACAATATTTTAATATTAACAAATAATAATTTACTTTTATCAAAAACTTAAAATGAATTTTAAAACTACTTTTTTTTTCTTTGTTGTAGCGTTAAGCCTTGTTCATGCAAATACTATCAAACCTGTATCTGATAGTTTAATTATTAAAAAAATAAAACCAGTTTCCAAATTTTCACAATTGGATGCTAAGATTTCTTTTAAAAAAGCATTTAATGCTACAGAAAATTTTTATTTAAAACCTGATTATACCGCTTCCTATGAATCAGATTCCTTACAGGCATTTGCGAAAAACTTATTTACAAAAGGCAATTTAAAATTTGTTGAAAAAATAACGGGTTTTGAAGAGCTTTCATTGCCCATTGGGTTATCAGGCCACACCAGTGATGCTTTTAAAGCAGAAATGGCTATTGTAAAGGCAAAGGTTACACCTACCTATTTAGAACTTACCGCATTTGCCAGATTAGAAACTAAATATCCCGGGGTTTATCTCTATTTTGCCGCCAGTAAACTTAAGCTATCACATGAAGGTGGTGTTATAGGCCAATGGAAATTATACCTGATAGGAAATCAGACTTTACCACAATTTGGAGGTAAAATGCTTTTGAGTATTATTGGTGGGGACTTTGATAAAGCAACAGGAGATGTAAAAAGTAAATCGTACGTAGAATTTGATTGTGATGGTTTTAAGTCATTCTCATTTGATATGGACGTCAGGTTAGCAAGATCATTAGCAATTCCTGTTGATAATGCAGGTGAGCGGATCGATTATGATAAAGATCTGAAAGAAGATGGCATAAAGGCAATCAATAACCCCAAATATGTTGGGGCAAATATAAAGATGACGGCAGATAGCTGGAGTGATATGTTAATTCAGCTCAGCCTTCCCAACTTTGAAATTAAAGATTTAAATGGCTGGACATTTAATTTGAATAATGTCGTATTTGATATGAGCGATACCAAAAATTCCGGCGCAGTAGTTTTTCCTCAAATCTACACTACAAATAATTTATTCCCTGGAGGAGATTCAAAAGCATGGAGAGGTTTTTATGCTCAAAACGTTAGTATTACTTTACCAAGAGAATTTAAAAATAAAAGCAGTAATGAACGAACAAAATTTGAATCTACAAACCTATTAATTGACAACTTTGGAGTATCGGGGAAATTTTCAGGATATAATTTGTTAGATAAAGGAAGTGCAACAGGCTGGCAATTTACTATAGATACATTAATTGTAGATGTAGTAGTAAATCAACTTAAAGGCGCTAAGCTGGCCGGAAAAATAAAACCGGCAGCGTTAGGTTCTTATCTAAAATATTCCGGGACATTTAACAAAGACTTGTACCGGTTAATGGTAGAAGTCGACGGTGCAGATTTTAAAATGCTTAATGGGAAATTAGTCTTTGAGAAAAATTCCTGGATAAAAATGGAATTGGACAGAACAACCAGGCAATTTAAAGGAGAAGCTTATTTGAATGGCTCCATGGCTTTGAGCGGAGATGTTACCCATGATCAACTGACAATGATTGACAGTTCTGGAAATACTGTAAGAAACGAAGATAAATTTTATCAGTTTGAAGGTATTGTTTTTCAAAATTTACGATTAAAATCCTACGAACAACCTTATATACAGGCTTCTTATTTTGGCTATCCGAGCGAAGCAAAGTTTGGGAATTTTCCGGTAAGTTTTGAAAACATTCAATTAGTTACACCAGATGCCGCTACTGTTGGCATTGGAATGAAAATCAAATTGAACCTGATGGAAAACTCCGGTATTTATGCTGATACTGAAGTAAAAATCCTGGGGAAATTTCAAAATGAAGAATTTCAAAGCTATAAGTTCCATAGGGTTGATGTATCCTCTATAACAGTAGATATAGAGAAGAGTTCTTTTCATCTCTACGGACAAATTAATATTTTCAGGGATGACACCATCTATGGCAAAGGCTTTAAAGGCAAATTAGATATAGATCTTAAAGACCTCAAAATAAAAGGTAAAGCAAACGCAGTCTTTGCTAAAAAAGATTTTAGATTCTGGTTTGCCGATTTCCAAATTATCAATACTAATGATAATAATAAATTTGGAATAGAAAAAATTGAAGGTGGATTATCTTATAAGATGAAACGTTCGGACGGCAACATGCTATGGACGTATGAAACATCAAAATATGTACCTAATGAACAATACGGTTTAGGGTTAAGGGCCGGCGCTAAAATCAAATTTGGAAGCACTACTTCTTTTAAAGCAAAAGCCTTTATCGAATTAGAGTATAACCAACATGGAGGATTAAACCGTTTATACTTTTTAGGAGAAGGAGCAATGATGGCGGGTGATGGAGAAACTCCAGGTAGTTTAAGCAGTACCTGGGCAACTTACGATAACATTTTTGAAGGAGATGAAGCGGCCCAGATGAAAGGGTATCTGGCACAAGGCAATCTTTTACAAATTGCAAAGACCGGCCATCCATTATCAGAAATTGCTAAAGAGGGAAAAATAGGAGTATATGTAAGTATAGAAAAAGATTTTTTAAATAATTCATTTGATGGATTATTTGAATTGTACCTAAAATTAGAAGGACTTAAAGGAGCCGGGGCTAATAATCAATTTGGTATGGTACATTTATATTCAAGTCCGGCCAAATCCTATTTACACGTGGGCACACCTATGGATAAATTAGGGGCCATATTTAAAATTTCATTATTTGATGTAAATGTACAGGCCTATTTCATGACAGGGGATGTATTGCCTACGCAAACACCTCCACACTCCAGGGTAATTCAGATATTAGGCGCCGATATTTTAAACGACAATAGAAACTTAAGCCTCTTGAATGATGGTAAAGGGTTTGCATTCGGGTTAAATTTTTCGGTACAATTTGGTAAAGATTTTGGTTTCTTTTATGCTTACTTAGAAGCAGGAGGAGGATTTGACATTACACACAGAAAATTAACAGGGGTTTCCTGCGTAGGAATGAATGGCCCGGTAGGAAATGACGGATGGTATTCAATGGGGCAAGTATATGCCTATATCTATGGAGAGGTAGGTATAAAAGTTAGGATTTTGGGACGTACAAAAAAGTTTTCCATTTTAGAAGCAGGTGTTGCTGCAATGCTAAGG
>DASVUQ010000139.1:0-14011 GCA_036386975.1 Flavobacterium sp.
AGCTCCGGCTTCCCGGCTGCCTGCGCAGTATAGGCACTTACCTCCAAATCCCGGGTAAAGTAATCGTGCTGCTTCTGGGAAAGATGGGCCGCTAAGCCATCGCTGCTGCCCCCTTCTACCTTGCGCTGTGACGCCTGTATCGCGGTATTTTGCGTATAATCATACCCGGCCAGCGACACTTTTTGCGGGGCAAGGTGCGTCGCTGTCGTAAATTCATGGACCGAAGAACCGTTAATGAGTTTTACCTTGCCGGCCTTTATCACCCCGAACTGCAGGCGCATGCCGTCCCAGTAGAACCACTGCCCGTAGCGGGTGGCCAGACGTTTAACGTATTCAAAAGTGGTCTCGTTGTACTGTGCGCTGTAGGGGATACGATTTTTATAGGTAGGGACCATATCGGCCCTCTGGTAAAAATCCCCCGGTGTCTCAGCCGGCAGGATTTCCTGTACAATATACTGCAGGTCCCTGTCCAGGAAGGTACGGGACTTCTTCATATCATCGATATAATAGGTATGGCCCATGCCCGTTACCTGCAGCCCTACCGAGCTGCCCTGATTATCTGTCATGACCATCCCTGTTATAAACCCCTTGGCCTTGACCTCTGTGCCGGGGGTACCCCTAAAGGTAAAAATCACATCGCGTGCCTGGTAGCGCTTCACCATGGCTTCTTGCTGGCCCTGGGAGGTAATGACCATATCGGTATGGCGCCAAAGGAAGGAGAAAGTAAGGTGGCCGGCAAGTGCCAGTTCGACCTTTAAATCATAGTAAATAACCGTCTTGTCGAAGCTGTCAATGTCGATATGTACCTGTTCTGCTAAACTCATAATTGATGGTTTTAGATGTTAAAGAATATAGTTGTTATTAATGGTTTATTTTAAAATTTATAAGTATAAGTCCCGGATTATATACCGGTATCGATGCTATTATGGCCTAATTTTTATTTTTTAAAAATCTGTGTATGATTGTTTTAAATGATAAATATATACAATTATCTTACGATAAACAATTTTAATCGTTTAAATGCAGAAAAAATTTAAATTATTTATAAACAGCATCTGGAAAAAGTGGGACGGTATCTGTGAGCACAGAAGGAGTTGCCTCACGACTAAAACAAGTCCGGAATTATAGCTGAATTAAAATAAAATTTACAATCCTGGTGATGGGTTATTCTTTAAATTTTTGTGTGTCTTTAAAACCCAGGAAAAGAAGGTCTCCTTTTTAGATAAACTTTACCCGTTCCGCAAAAAAATGATGACATCAATCATTATTGCTACAGCATATTTTATACTATTTATTCACTGTGTTTTTAATTCCTCGCAAAGGTGCTAAGACGCAAAACTATAGCGGAATGTATTCGTTGCCTGCCTGTATTTTTAAAGTTATACCGGCACACCACTGTTCGGGTGTTCTTAAAAAACGAAAATTTTTATAATAGCCCCGATTGGAGCGGCGTCCTGCGCTTTTTTGCGCAGATAGAGCGGAAAGCGGGACAAAAGGCAATGGAAACAGTAAAGTTTTGTGCTCCTTGTAATTCATTAAATTTAAAAAAATTGTGATTTTTTCGGGATTCTTATCTACTTTTTAAGAATTATAAAACAGGACCCATTATTTTAATTTAGCTATACATGATGGCCCGGGTAATTAAGAGATACTTTTCTAATTCCTTATCGGGGATATAGCCTAAAACTTATTGTAGTTTCATAAGCCTTTTTGGAATGCAAAATCAACTATGTAAGGTTTTGAACAGGTATGCCTAAAAGAACACGTCCGAATAATTATTACAGGCTATAATTTAATCAAAGTGAATGGCTTTGACAGGCGAGATTTTTGTTATTATATAGGAAGGGATTAATAGTATGATCAGGCAAACGGCTATAGTTCCTATATTGAGCAGGATAATATACGTAATATTGATGTCTACGGGAATGATTCTGGAATAATATTGTTCCGGATTAGGGAAACTTACTATTTCGAACTTTTTCTGGAGCAATAGTATGCTTATTCCTATAAGATTGCCCCAGAATAATCCTTTGGATATAAGATAGGCTGAATTGTAAAGGAATATTTTTCTGACGGCCCAGTTGTTTGCCCCAATCGATTTAAGTATACCGATCATTTGTGTGCGTTCCAGTATAAGGACTAATAGTGCTACGACCATGTTTATGGTGGATACTATGATCATAATAATGATGATGAGTTGTATATTGAAATCGAAGAGTTGCAACCACTCAAATATATAACTGAATTTCTCTACTATTGTTTTTGTATCGAGCGAGGAATTGGTTTGCTGGTATACTTCTTCTCCTTTGGACTGGATGGTATTAAAATCTTCTACAAACACTTCGAATGCACCTACCTGATCCGGGGCCCATTTATTAATGCGCTGTAAATGGCGGATGTCTCCTATTATATAGGTGGCATCAAATTCCTGAAAACCGGAATCGAAAATTCCTGCAATTTTAAATATTCTTTGGTTGGGAAGCTTGTTGGCTTCCTGTTTCATAAAAAAGGTATTGAATTTATCACCTACTTTTAGATTTAGCCTGTTAGATAATAATTTGGAAATTACAACTTCTGAAGTGATATTGCCTTTGATATCGGGTATTTTTCCTGAAACCAAATACTCTTTTATATTGTCCCATTTATAATCTTTGCCTACTCCTTTGAAGATAATGCCTTCGAAAGCATCTGCTGTCCTGATAATACCTGCTTTACTGGCTACTGCCTGGACATGACTGATCCCTGAAATATTTTTGAATTTGGGATAAAAATCCTGATGTATTGAAATGGGTTCGAGACTGATTTCAGACTGGTTTCCGTCGTAGTTGGATATAATAATGTTTCCGTTGAATGCAGATACTTTTTGACGTATGACTTTTTGCAGACCAATTCCTGTAGCGACAGAAATGATCATCATAATCATTCCTATTGCAATTGCTGCTATTGCTATTTTTATAATTGGTGCAGATATACTACTTTTATACCCTTTACCAGAAATAAGCCGTTTTGCTATGAAATATTCTAAATTCAATATATAAATATGTAATAGTAATTTAAGCTTTTGTTTGCTTGTGTCAAAAATACAGTTTTAGATACGAAGTACAAGGATTTTAATTATTATAATTATTCTAGATTTACCTTCTTATGATTTACCATGCCGCTCTTAACTCTTTTATGTTTGTAAATATACTTTGTAACTTATCTAGATGGCTTGCCTTTTTATTATCGGGAGTATTATTTTTTTCTTGTAAAACAGTTCAGAAGCCTCAAATGAATGTTGAAAAGTTTGCTATTAGTATTCCTAAAATCCCTGTGGAACATAAATCTGTAGTTATTCCTAATTTTGAAAATAAAGTTTTTAGTACCGGTTCGGAAAATCTTAAAGGTTTTTATACTTTACTAAAAGATAAGGCTGTAGGTGTTGTGACGAATCAAACCGGTATGGTACACGATAGTATCCATGTTGTTGATTATTTATTATCTGAAAAGATTAATGTTACTAAAATTTTTGCTCCTGAACATGGTTTTCGTGGTACCGCCGATGCCGGGGAACTTATTATAGACGGAAAAGATACCCGAACAGAGCTTCCCATTATTTCGCTTTACGGAGATAATAAAAAGCCAAATCCTGAACAACTTTCGGGAGTAGAAGTTTTGATTTTTGATATTCAGGATGTGGGTGCACGATTTTACACTTATATCTCTACACTGCATTATATTATGGAAGCTTGCGCAGAAAACAATATTATGCTTATTGTACTAGACAGGCCAAATCCTAATGGAAATATTGTTGACGGCCCAATTTTAGAACCTGAATATTCCAGTTTTGTGGGTATGCACGCTATTCCTGTATTGCACGGAATGACTATCGGAGAATATGCTCAGATGATTAATGGGGAACACTGGCTGGCTAATGGCCTTACTTGTGATTTGACCGTTATTGCCTGCTCTGCTTATACCAGAGAAATGCCGTATAGTGTTGCTGTTAAGCCTTCTCCTAATTTGCCTAATGACCGGGCAATTAATCTATATGCAAGTTTATGCTTGTTTGAGGGAACCAATGTTAGTGTGGGGCGGGGAACGGACAAGCAGTTTCAAATTTATGGTTCGCCTTATTTACCTAATGTTGGTTTCTGTTTTACTCCTAAACCTAATGAGGGAGCAAAATTTCCGCTTTATAACGGGATAGATTGTTATGGTGAAGACTTGTCTGAGACTTCAAAAATAAATGAACTGGAGTTGAAATGGCTAATAAAAGCATATAATGAAACCTTTGATAAATCTAAATTTTTTATTCCTTTTTTTACTAAACTTGCCGGAACAACACGGCTACAGAAGCAGATAGAAATTGGTATGTCGGTTGATGAAATTAAAGCAAGCTGGCGTGAAGGTTTGATTCATTTTATGGAAATGAGGAAAAAATATCTCATATATTAATAAAAAATAAGGAAATTTTATAATTAAAAAATGTAATACAGAAAGTAAGATTTCTTAAATTGGTCATGTCTAATTTAAATTTCAAACTATGAAAAAAACTGAAGCATTATTATCGATAGTTGACGATTTACAAAAAATTGTTGTTATTATAAATGACCTTATTGACATGGGTTCGGATTTGATAAATCAAATAAAAGATTGGATCCGAAGGATTACTACTTTTATTAAAGATGGTTTTAATTCTATCATGGGAAGCATGGGAGGAGGAAATGAAAAACAAGATTTCCTGGAATTTGCTGAAGATGATTTATTTGTATAAAAAAGAAAAACCTTTCAAAATTGAAAGGTTTTCTTTTTATAATGGAATTTTTTTCTTCATTTCTTCTATGATCCTATATGTAGCCGGACAAATTGGAATGTTTTTAAGTGTGATATCAGCAATCTGCTGAAACTTTTTCCTGTCGGTATGAGGAAATTCACGACATGCTTTAGGTCTTACTTCATAAATGGTACAGGCATTGTCATTATCAAGGAAATGACATGGCAATTGTTGCAACACATAATCATTATCTTCATCAATCTTTAGATATTGATTAATAAATTGCTGTGGCTTTTGTCTAAGGTGTTTGGCAATTCTTTCTATATCTGCTGTAGTGAAAAGCGGCCCGGTTGTTTTACAGCAATTAGCACAAGTTAAGCAATCTGTTTTTTTAAACTCCGCATTATGCAGATCCTGCATAAGATAATCCAGATTCTTAGGTGGTTTCTTTTTTAGCTTATCCAGATATTTTTTGTTCTCTGTATGCTTATCTTTGGACCATTTTTTAATATTCTTTAAAAATTCTTCCATCTCATTTAAATATATGGCAAAATTACATTTTAAAATCAGTAGACTACTGCAAATACTATTATAATATGAAAGACTTATTTGGAAAGGCTATATTTGATTATCATACTAATAATACTCCTGAAAATATAATTACGGAAACTTCTATTTCTGAAAAAGATGAAATGGAAGTAGCTTACTTATTTCGCGATTATAATCAAATGCCCCTTATCGAACAAAAAGCTTTGGAACTAGCACGCGGTAAAATCCTGGATGTAGGTTGTGGTGCGGGAAGCCATAGCCTTTATTTACAAAATAAAGGTCTTGATGTTACTTCTATAGATATTTCTGAAAGTGCCGTAGCCACTTGTAAGCTTAGAGGCCTCCATAAAGCATTTGTCAAAAATATTTTGGATTTTGATGCTGCAGCTACTTATGATACTATATTACTTTTGATGAATGGCACAGGGATTTTTGGTACGCTTAAAGAAACTAAAAAGTACCTTACCATTCTAAAATCACTTTTAAAACCTAATGGCCAAATTATAATAGACAGTTCTGATATTATTTATATGTTTGATAAAGATAACGACGGCGGTCACTGGATTCCTGATAATCATTATTACGGGGAACTACTATACACTATTCATTATAAAAAAGAAACTGAAGTACCATTCTCTTGGTTATATCTGGATTATAATACACTTTGCCGTGCTGCGCTGAATTGTGGTTTACAAGCAGAATTAATTATAGAAGGCGAACATTATGACTATCTGGCAGTGCTGAAATTACCCTGACCCAAGCATCATTTTTTATTATCAGCCATTTGAAAAATATTTAATTACACCTCTCCTACTTTTTCCAATCATTTATTAAGACCTTAATATAACTCTTTAGCTTCTTCTCTTGCTGTTCATTAAATAGCTTTACAACCAACATTTAAGTCCCTAAGGAATATTTAAATACTTATGGGTTTGTAATGATACCCTCCATTTTGGGTTATTCATTACATAGTTTACTATTAATGGTGTCACTTCTTCTCTTTTACTCCATTCCGGTTGAAGAAATAAAATAGCTTTACTATTCACTCTCTCTGCCTGTTCTTCTGCAAAAATAAAATCATGTTTATTGTAAATAATCACTTTTAGTTCATGAGCATTATCATATACTGTTTGAGTAGGTAATTTATTTTTTTTGGGAGAAAGGCATATCCAATCCCATATCCCGGTAAGCGGATAGGCCCCGGAAGTTTCTATATGCACTTTTCTGTTGTTTTGCCTGAGCTTTTGTGTTAGTAGTGTCATATCCCAGGTTAATGGTTCTCCTCCTGTCACAACAACTGTTTCTGCATACTTTCCGGCATTATAAACAATCTGATCTATAGCTGTTGGCGGGTGTAAGGCCGCATTCCAGCTTTCTTTAACATCACACCAGTGGCATCCAACATCACAGCCCCCTATTCGTATAAAATAAGCCGCAGTTCCGGTATGGTAGCCTTCTCCCTGAATGGTATAAAACTCTTCCATTAAAGGTAGCATTACTCCCTTTTCCACTGCTGTTTGTATTTCTTTTGATAACATTTTTAAATACGTTTAAGTTTTGAATTTTCAAAACGGACTGCAAATATAAGAATAAACAATGATGGATATATTTCTTATCATCCTAAAGTATCTTAATATATCTTTAAAGATAATATTAAACATTTTTTGCCATAAAAAAAGCCAGTAGATTAACTACCGGCTTAATATATTAAATAATTAAATTTATTTAAGCAATTTCATTGTACTTATTGCTGTTTCATTTTGAGGATCTATAGCTAGCGCTTTTTCAAAACTTTCTTTTGCTTTCACTTTGTCTGTTTTAGCATAAAAAATACCAATATTATTATAGGCTTCAACAAATTTAGTTTTTGTAGCAGGTTTAGATAATTCTGCTTCTCCTTTTTCAGTAACTACTCTCATGTATTCTTCATAGTTTTTTACCATTTCAGCCTGAGCAGCAGGATCCTTTTCTAATAAACTATTTACTCTTGCTTTATAAACATAAGCATCCTGAGTTGTTGGCGAAACTTCTATTACCTTAGCAAAAGCCGCATTTGCTTTAGCAATTTCATCTATGTTTACTTTCTCATTTTCTGGTTTATTGGCATTATGAAAATACAGCGCATAACCCAAATAAAAGTTGTCGTATAAGAAATTTCTTGAATCAGGGTTTAAAATCGCTATTTCATAAATAGAAGCTGCTTCCCTGTATAGTTTTCTTTCAAAAAATACTTTCCCATGATCATTAAGCTCATTTGCCATACTTAAATCGAGTTCAACACCTTTTTTAAGATCAGCAATACCTTCTGTAAAAAGTGTTTGATTTACTGTATAAGTTGGCTTTCCTTCTTTGTCTGCAGCACCTGTTGTCACCGCTTTTGCTGTTTTAGCTAAACCTAAATATAAATGGTCACGCCCTATAATTTTGGCTTTATCGGTAGCTAAAAAGCTATTTAGTGCTTGTATGGAAGCATCATAATTTCCATTTTGATAAGCAGAATATCCTAAGTAACGTAAAATTCTGGGATTAACTTTATCCAATTTTTGCATTGCATTAGCCTCAGCTTCTAAAGCTTTATAATCCTTCGTAAGAATTAAAAAGTCAGCGTGACGCATTCTTGAATCTAATGAATAATCAGTAAGTGACATGTATTTTTCATAATATTCAATCGCTTTCTTATTGTATTCTGCATATTTTGGCTTATCATTAAGTGCCCACAAGTAATATGTTTCTGCTAATTCCCTGTAAGCAGGGCCGTATTGAGGATTCGTAGCAAGAATATTATCAAAAGCCTTTTTGGCTTCTTCAAAAGCCTTGGAACCTTTAGTTAAAACACCTAATTGTAATTTAGCACGCAATACACTATTATCTGCATCAAAAGAATTTCGATAAGCAGAATAGGCATCATTTACATTCTTATTTCCATTATAGGCATCACCTAAAGATAGTAGAACCTGAGCGTTCATTGGCTGAGCAGCCTTTGCCTGATTCAGATATTCTAAAGCTTTTTTATAATCGGGCTTAGAAATATTCAAATAGGCTCGTCCTATATATAATAGTTCTTCGAAATCTTTCTTTTTAGTTTTCTCCAGAGCTCTGTCAAAGTTTGCCTTTGCTTCAGCTTGTTTTCCATTTTCTAAATCAATCTGTCCTAAACCTATATAATTAAGATTAGGGTTCTTTTTTGCATTTAATCCTTTTTGATATACTGCCGTAGCTGAGTCCTGAACTTTCTGTTGCAGATACAGATTGCCTAATGTAAAAAAAACTTTACCTTCATCTGATTTTGAAGTTGTTAATCCTTTTAATATATTTTTCGCTTTTTCATATTGTTCCGCGTCAATGGCCTTATTAGCTTGTTCTAAATCCTGAGCATAAGCTAGTGACCCAAATGCAATTAAGGCTATGCTGAAAATTTTAAATTTCTTCATTTTGATAGTTATTATTATTGATAGTTATTATTATTTACTTATATTGCTTCGGACCTGGATAATCCTTCCGGGTAACCGGATAGGTAAAAGACCTGACTTTAATACGATTCTTTGTCCAGTCTCTCCTGCAATAAAGGATGCAAACCCCATGCCTAAACCTGATTTTCCCTGATAATTTAACATATATATTTTTCGTGTCAGCGGATATAAACCTCCGCCAATATTAGATTGTGTAGGTGTATAATGCTTATTATCTATGGCCTTACTTTTAACATCTCTGACAGCTAACACTTTAAATTTGTCCCGATATTGCCCCATTGTGGGTGTAGGCTGAACAATAAAATTAAGGCCTACAACACCAATTAAACCATTATTTTCAGTAACAAATTTCAGCACTTCTTCATGCGAATTTAGAGAATATATCCCTTTTTTATTATCTATTTTAGTTCCAGCCAATTCATTCATATAACGTACTGTACTTGAATTGGGGTTCTCGAATACAAGGCCTTTTATGTTACTTGGCTTGCCCTGAATCAAATTAATTACTTCCTGTAAATCAACTAATGTATCTTTTGAGCTATTGTTTGATATGAATGTTATTGCGTCATAAGCAAATTCTGTAATCTTAGGAGATAAATTTTTAGCCTGAAACCCTTTTTCTTCCTGGGAAGTAAGTTTTCTGGTTAGTATAGCTATCCTTGAAACAGAATCATTTAAAAATGTATTTACAACTTCTGATTCTGATTTGTTGATTTGAGTTATTTTTGCAGGGTATTGGCTTTCAAAAACCTCAATTTCATCTTCTATAATAGACCGTATGGTCTCATCTACTAAAATTGTAGTGGTCCCTGCTAGGATACTTTCTTCTGCAGATTTTTGTTTGTCATCTTTTTTACAAGAATAAGACACTAACAAAGGTACTACCGAAAATATAATGCATATGTTAATTTTTAACAATTTAAACATCTTATCATCTTTTTTTTATCAATCTTGTAAATCTAATGAACGAATATCCTATCAAAAGGATTCCGAATGCAGTCCTGTATTTCTGTTCCATTTGTATCGGAAAGTCTTTCCAGAATATAATTATGACTCCTAAGATAAAATAGAGTACAAAAAACAGTATACCTAAAACGAGAAGAAATCGCCCTTTAAGCGATTTCTGAACTCTTTCATCTGTGTTATTTCTACTTAACATAAGTTTAACCTCCTGTAACAATGGTAATAGGTAAATTATATAAAACTCTAACTTCTCTTCCGTTTTGTATACCCGGCTTCCATTTTGGAGAATTTTTTATTACCCGTATTGCCTCTTTACCCGTACCAAAACCTAACTCACGTAATACCTTAATATCGGTTAAGCTACCATCCTTTTCTACAACAAATTGTACAATAATTTTACCATTGAGTTCTTCATCTTCAGGAGATTTAAAATTTTTCATGACATAAGCATAAAATTTCTGAATACCCCCTGGAAATTCCGGTTTTACCTCTACTGCATTATAAATGGTATTATCTTCTACAATTTTAGAATCTGCCGGGCCTTCGCCTGCTGGTTCATCAATTAAGATTTTACCATCATCCCTTCCTTTAACGTCTTTTGTACCGACGTTTTTATCCTTAAGATCTTCAATAGTTTTGATTTCTTCTACTACCTCTTCTTTCTTAACTACTTTAGGTTTAACGAATTTAACTTCATCAATTTTTGGTGCCGGTGGCGGTGGCGGTGGCGGTGGGGTTAAAGGTTTTACTTCCTCAGGTGGTGGAGGCAGCGCTTTCATATCTACTAAAGTTACTTTCTCTTCGTCTTCTTTGTCAGTTCCTTTCCAATCTAATAATGGCAGTGCCAAAGCACCAGCGAATATCGAAGCACCAATAGCCAGGGCTATCATCGTTGTTTTTGGATTTTCTTTACGTAATTCGTAAGCTCCATAACTTTTGTTACGCCCTTCGAATATCATATCGATCCAATGTCCTTTAAAAATATCTAATTTCATAATACTATTTTATTAAGTTTAAAGTAAATTTATTAAATTTTTACTTCTTCAACAACTCTTCTTCTGCTTTCGCAATAGGTACGATGGCATAGGTTTGTACTCTTGTAATGGCAATTTCATCCAGAATATCTACCATGTTTTTATATTTGGATTTTTCGACCGGTTTGATAAGTACAATTAGGCCTTTATTTCTAGCATCTCCGGTTTGTGCTGCAACTGAAGCTATTTTATTAAGAATTTCTTTTCTAATACCGTTTTTACCAAATGTAACATCATCAGGGCCTTCTAAAGGGGCATCTGCCCTACCCATATAATACATCATTTTGTTATTTTCACCTATCAATATAGTCATCGTCCTGTTTTCATCAACCTTAATATCTATATCCGTATCATCCTTATCGGGCATAGGCAAATCCATAGATTGCGGTTTTGACAAAGATGTCGTTAACATAAAGAACGTAATCAAAAGAAAGGCTAAATCTACCATTGCAGTTAAATCTACTTTAGCATTTGATTTCTTACTCCTAACTTTTTTGTCATTACCGCCTCCTCCGCCACTGTTTAATTCTGCCATGGTTTATTTTGTTTTTATATTAAAAATCTTCACTTCTAAGACCGGTAACCAGATTAAATCTATTTACATCCTGGTCCTGCAGAATATCCATAATCTTTTTGATCTCCGAATAGGATTCCTTTGCATCGCCTTTGATGGCAAAATTCAACTGTTTGTCCATTATTTCAGCATTGGCTGTTCTTGCAGCCAAAACCCATTCCTTTAACTCATTATTAAGAGAATCATGGGGAATACCTTTTTGTAACCCTTTTTTATTACGATCAGCAGCCGGAAGGTTGATCAACGTTTTTAGTTGATTAACTGGAACTCCGAAACTTTCAATTAACCCAAATTTCTCCGCATCGCTTTTAGAAAAATTTACTCCATATTTATTAGCCACCAGCTCTAATGTCTTTTTTCTTACATTTTGATCCGTAACTCCGAAAAATACTGTTCCGCTATCCCCTACAGTAATTGTAGCAAGATCTGTATCCGGTAATTTTACCTGTACTGTAGATGCCGGAGTATCTACAGGTAAAGGCTCCGGCTGTTTTGCCGTTGCCGTTAAGATAAAGAAAGTCAGCAATAAAAATGACACGTCACACATGGCTGTCATATCTATAGATGAAGTCTTTTTACTCATTTTAACTTTAGCCATTGTATATTTTAATTAATTATTTAAAGAGAGTGGTTATTTGTTTATAACCACTCTTTCTCTAAAATTATTATTAGAATTTAGAATTTAAGTCACCTCTAAAACGTCTGTACGTTTGTGCAATCGAAAAACCTGCCTCATCAATAGAGTAAGTTAGTGTATCAATTTTAGAAGTAAAATAATTGTAAGCGATAATTGCTAATGTAGATGTCGCAATACCTGTAGCTGTATTAATAAGTGCTTCAGAGATACCGTTTGCTAATTGCGCCTGATCAGGAGTACCTGAAGTAGCCAATGCACCAAACGCCGTGATCATCCCCATTACCGTTCCTAATAGACCCGCTAATGTACCAATAGATACTAATGTAGAAATAATAGTTAAATTTTTCTCTAACATGGGCATCTCAAGAGAAGTAGCCTCTTCGATTTCTTTTTGAATTGTTTCTGTAGCTTTCTCGCTATCTAAACCTTCTCTTTTTACTTCATTGTATTTAATAAGTGCCGCCTTAATTACATTGGCAACGGAACCTTTTTGTTTATCACAATCAGCCAAAGCTTCATCAATATTTCCATTAGCAATGTCTCTTTGCACTTTGCTAACGAACTTATCAAGGTTACCTTTTCCTGCAGCTTTGTTAATTACAAAAAACCGCTCGATTGAAAATACTAGAACCATTAAGAACAATCCCATTAATACCGGTACAATTTTTCCTCCTTTATATACCATTGCCAAATAGTTTCCAGGTAGTGGCTCCCCAGTATTGACACCACCCTGAAAGTTTGATCCGTGTCCCATTATAAACTGCCATACAACTATCCCCAGTGCTAAACAAGCTACGATTGCTACTCCCGCGAAAATACCTGAACCTTTAGATTCTCCTTTTTTTACATTAGATGCGTTTGCCATTTCTTTTAATTTTAGTTTTTTTTTAGTTTTAAAAAAGTTTAATAGTTTTAGAATTGAAAGTTACTTTCTATACGAGCGACAAATTTAAATTTTTAGTGGATATAAAAAAATAAATTCTAACTTTTTATCGATTATTAACAGTTTTTTTTGATAGAAATAAAAAACCTGGAACGCAAAATATATTTAAACTATAAATTAAAGCCAAAATATGATAACATTTCATAAATATGCCTGCTCAAATTGAAATTTTTCATTCCTTTACAAAAAACCCTTTAATACTCCTAACAGTTTTTCTCACTAATTATTGTATGATTTGAATAACTTTTAAGATGTACAGCTACAATAAGAAAGAATTTTATCTTTGTTATTATTATAGTAACCTTATATTAACATATAAAGCTATTATCAGGGACAGTAGTATGCTTATTAATGTTACAATGACATAGTAAAAATTTAATTAATTTTACCAGCGTTTAAACTTTATATTAAAAGTTAAATACATGAAAGGCTTTATTATTATAGGACTACTTGTTATTGCTAATGTTTTTATGACTCTGGCTTGGTATGGGCATTTAAAATTCAAAGAATTGCGATGGTTTGAAAATGCAGGGTTAATTACTATAATCTTTATCAGCTGGGGTTTCGCCTTATTGGAATACTGTTTTCAGGTCCCAGCCAATAAAATAGGTTTCAATGGTAATGGCGGGCCATTTACATTAATGCAGCTCAAAGTAATTCAGGAAGTAATAACACTGGTTATTTTCGTTATTTTCTCTTTAGTATTTTTCAAGAACGAAACGTTCCGGTGGAACCATGCGATTGGTTTCTGTTTCCTCATACTGGCCGTTTATTTTATATTCAAAAAATAAACCTCAATTAATGATCAAAACACTGGTAATCAAATTTCCTTCAACAGTACAATAAAAACATGAAGAAATATTTTATACAAACCGCTCCTTTTGTTGTCCCTACGACCGACGGCAAATTAATTGAAGAACACCACGGTATTCCTACCACAGGTAACCACGATATCTCTATTGCACACATGGTAGCCCCGCCGGGTTGGAGCGAGCCTTTTCAAACCCCTGAGTTTGAAGAATACACCTATATTATATCGGGCAAAAAACAATTTATAATTGAAGGTGAACCTGTAATCCTGGAAG
>DASVUQ010000140.1:0-8393 GCA_036386975.1 Flavobacterium sp.
CCGCTGTTACGGGAGAACCGGTTGTACCAGACCGATTGGCTTATGCGTTTTTACGGATTTGATGTACAAGAACTTTTAAACCTGAAAAATCCGCACCTGGATGTCGATATTGACCCTAAATTAAGTTGGGCTTTGCGCAATATAGAACAGTTTCCTATTGACATTAACACTGCCGATTATAAAATGATACTACGGGTTCCCGGAATCGGCGTAGGATCAGCCAATAAAATTATTCAGGCCCGTAAATTCGGTAAATTACGCTCCGATCAGTTAAAAAAAATAGGTATTGCCTACAATCGCGCCAAACATTTTATACGTTGTGCAGACAGTATTTTCCAGCTGAATACGCCGGAAGCCATGCAGGTTAAAAACCTGATCCTGTCAGAAAGCAATAGTAAATACTTAAAAATACCCCAAAACCAGTTAACGCTTTTTTAGAATGGTTATTTATATTTTCGACGGGAGCCTGGAAGGTTTGCTAACAGCAATTTTCGAATTTTACGAGCGAAAGCCGCGGCAAGTCCAATTGGTTGCTAAAGCCGGTTTTGAACCTGTATTTCTCGAAGAAACCCTGGAAATTATAAATGATGAAGCCAAAGCTAAAAGGGTATGGACAGGGTTGTGCAAAAAGATAACCCCGGACTGGCAAAACCGTTTTTATAAAGCGTATCTCTCCGAAACTCCCGAAACATTTCAGCACCTATTTGATTTTGCCTGTTATATTTTTGATAACCCAAAAGGGGCCGAACAAAACTTTGGGCATCCGTCAGTTATCGCTATTTCAAAAATGGATAAAAGTGTCAATCGCGAGAGGCACAGAATGAAAGCATTTATTCGTTTTCAGGAAACCAAAGACGGTATTTTTTATGCACCGATTGAACCGGATTATAATGTACTACCACTAATCGAGCCTTTTTTCAGGAACCGTTATGCAGATCAAAAATGGATTATCTATGACCTGAAACGTAAATATGGATTGTATTATGATTTAGAAAAAACAGAAGAGATCAAGTTTGATTATATTCCTGAAATCAAAGATAACTTATCTCTTCCTTCAGATACACTTCACAAAAAAGAAGAAATATACGCGTTGCTCTGGAACGATTATTTTAAGAGTACCAATATACCGGCACGTAAAAACATGAAGCTGCATATTCAGCACGTACCCAAAAGATATTGGAAGTACCTGACAGAAAAACAAATTAAAAACTAAATAGAATTTATTATAATGCACATTAAGGAGGAACAAGGTAATACGGCATCAGATAATTTTTTACTCGGGGGCAGCGAAATGAGTCAAGCAATATCAAAGTATGACTGGTCGGCAACGGCATTAGGCCCAATAGCATCCTGGCCGCAAAGCCTTAAGACTACGCTGGGTATTATACTCAATTCTCCTTTTCCAATGTTTCTATATTGGGGACCGGATTTAATGTGTTTTTATAATGACAAGTCACATCAGTTGTTTAATTCAGCTTCAGGCGACTCAGTTACTACTACATTAGGCAAGCCTGCATCAACTACATTTCCGCAAATCTGGTCGGCAACTGAGCCTTTGATCCATCATATTATGGCAGGGAACAATGCTTCCCGTACGGTTAATGCTGTCATCCCGATGCAACAAAACACAGGTGTAAAAGAGGTGGAGTGGACTTTTGGCTGTAATCCCGTATATGATGAACTGGGCAAGATTGAAGGTATATTTATGAGCTGTCATGAGAATATCAGCATAAAAACCAATACAAGTGAAATATCCCCGCGGGAAAAATATTTTCAGGACCTTATTGGCGACGCCTCGTTTGGCAGTGTGATTGTTGTTGGCGATGAAATGCGTATTAGCCTCATCAATAAAACCTTTGCAAGATTACTAGGGCACACTCCGGATACACTTATAGGAAAGCCTTTGTTTGCTGTAGTACCCGAATTAGAAGCTACTTATCGCCCCATAATTGATGAAACACTACTTACAGGAAAACCAATTCATTTGTTCGATTTGCCTTATTCATTTCTTGCCAACGGAATAAAAAAAGAAGGCTATCTTAATATTATTTTTCAGCCATATAAAGAAAATGATAACAATATAGGAGCCATGATTTCCTGTAACGATGCCACTGCACAAAAAAAGATGCGCCAGGAATCCGAGGAAAATGCCAAGCGCTTTCGGGCATTGATTGAGAATGCACCTGTAGCGACCTGTTTATTTACCGGTAAGGATATGGTTATTGAAGTAGTAAATGAAATGATGCTGAAATACTGGGGCAAAGATAAATCAATTATCGGAAAACCTATTCGCGAAGCACTTCCAGAACTCGAAGGCCAGATTTTTATTCCTATCCTTAACGGTATTTATACTACCGGAGAAACGTTTGCATCAAAAGATGCTGAAACAAAATTAATGATCGATGGGGAGCTAAAAACATTCTATTTTGATTTCACATTCAAGCCGCTTTATGATGCAGAAGGAAACTTCTATGGCATCCTTGATATGGCTATCGATGTAACCGAAGAAATCCTGGCCAAGAAAAGCCTTCAGCAAAGCGAAAGCAAATTCAGGAGCTTGGTTCTAAAAGCGCCCGTTGGTATTTGCATAGTAAAAGGCGATCCGGTAAAAGTAGAAGTAGTAAATGATAAATTCCTGGAACTCGTCGGCAGGACGCGAAAGCAATTTAACGAAAATAATTACTGGGAGGTATTAAAAGAACTCGAACACATCTATGCTCCGATTTTAAATAACGTAATGCAAACCGGGCAATCCTATACAGGAAAAGAACATGAAATTAATCTTATACGGAATGATAGGGAAGAAACGATCTTTGTAGATTTTGTATACGAAGCGGTAAAAAATAAAGATGGTTCACTCGCCAGTGTAATGATTCTTGCCATAGAAATAACCGATCAGGTCCTTGCACGTAAAAAAAGCGAAGAAGCCGAAATTTTAATCCGCAACAGGGCAGAAGACCTCACAAAACAGGTACAACAAAGGACACTTGAATTACAGCGTTCTAATGATGACCTGTTAAAATTTGCCCATGTTGCCAGCCACGACCTAAAAGAACCTGTTCGAAAAATAAGGATTTTCAGCAGTCGGCTGGAACAGGAATTCGGGGCATTATTGCCACCGCCGGCAATAACCTATGTCAATAAAATACAAAATGCCGCAGACCGTATGAAAATAATGATCGATGGCGTATTAACCTATTCTACACTTAACGGTTCCGAAAAAGAAATCGAAACTATAGACCTTAATGATACAATAGGAGGTATTGAGGCAGACCTCGAAGTAGTCATTGCACAAAAAGCCGCCGTCATCCAAAAAGAAAACCTGCCTGTTATAGAAGGTGCTTCCGTATTGATTTACCAGCTTTTCTATAACCTGGTCAATAATGCACTTAAATTTTCTCAGGAAAACAGGCCCCCGGTAATTACCATATCAGCAGCAATCGAACATAAAAATGATAACGATTATGCCGTAATACAGGTAGAAGACAATGGAATTGGATTTGACAATGAATATATCGACACCATATTTGATGCCTTTACCAGGCTTAATTCCAAAGATAAATACGAAGGTACCGGCCTTGGCCTGGCACTATGCAAAAAAATCGTTGAGCGTCACCACGGAGATATTGCTGCCAGTGGTATCCTTAACAAAGGGGCCGTTTTTACCATTCATTTACCTATAAAACAACTTAAAAAACATATTTAAATTAATGATTAACAATACCCTTTTACTGGTCGATGACGATGTAGATGATGCCGAATTACTGACCGAAGGTATCCATAGCGTAGACCACACCATAAGATGCCATGTAACCCATAATGGCGCAGAAGCCCTGAGTATTTTACAAACCATTCCTGCACCCGACCTTATTTTTGTAGACATCAATATGCCGAAAATGAACGGTTGGGAATACCTCCGGCACCTGCAAAACCACGCACTATATAAAAAAATACCCGTAATTATTTACAGCACCTCATCCTATCAGAAAGACCTCGAATATGCTACAGAACATGGTGCCTGGGGATTTCTCACAAAGCCGGATGATTTTGAAAAATTAAAAGCCATACTCCAGATAGTACTAAAAAAACGAAAAGAACCCTGGGATACCAATATCACCCTTGACCTCAATACCTTGATTTAATTTTAAAATTTGGGCGTGCCCCTTCGGGTCGGGCAATCCGCTTCAAGTCCTCGCTCGTCCCTCGCTGTGGGCTTTCCGCTACTGTCCCTCACGCAAAGTACAATCCCGCACCTGTAAACCACAAAGAAAAAATGCAATATCAATTAAAAATAATCTCTTAACAATGTTCAAAAAAAGTTACCTTTTCCTATTATTACTCTGTAATATATTTTATGCACAAGTTAAAATTTGTTCCTGGAATGTAGAAAATTTTGGTAAATCAAAATCCACTGAAAGTATCGCTTTTATAGCCAATACCCTAAAAGAGTTCGATGTTGTCGCATTACAGGAAATTGTTGCCGGATATGGCGGTGCACAAAAAGTAGCCGAACTGGCAGCCGAACTTAATCGCAAAGGCGCAAAATGGGATTATGTAGTAAGCAACCCTACTACCGGCAGCGCATACAAAACGGAGCGGTATGCCTTTCTGTGGAAGACCGGTAAAGTAAAACTAAAAGGCAAAGCATGGTTAGAACAAACCTATCAGCTGGAGATTGACCGGGAACCTTTTATCGCGACCTTCGAACAAGCAGGGAAATCATTTACAGTAGTCAGCTTTCATGCCATAACCAAAAAGATGCAGCCCGAAACAGAGATAAAATACTTTAAATTCCTTCCGCAACACTATCCGGGACTAAACCTTATTTTTCTTGGCGATTTTAATTGCCCCCAAACCCATAGCGTATTCAATCCCCTAAAAACCATGGGATATACCGCTGTCCTGAAAAAGCAAAAAACATCGCTTAAAAAAAAGCAACAACAGACAGAATGCCTCGCCTCTGCATTTGATAATATTTTCTATCCAACTGCAAAAATCAATGTTGCCAATTATGGCGTAGTACACTTCTACAATAAATTTCAAACCCTGGAAGCCGCGAGAACAGTTTCAGACCATATTCCCGTCTGGTGCTCAATAATGTTAAAATGATATTTTTTATTTTAAAGTTTTCAGAAAAAAAGCATGTTGATTAAATACAAAGCTTTATAAAGATTATTAAAGAAGTCAGATAACGATTTAGTAACGATTCTCGTTGCATTGTCCAATTCAATGGTTTTTTCCAGTTTAAAGAGATATGATAATGCTTTTTCTCTGAAAAATTGAGGTATAATATTTTATATTTCTATCCGTTGTTAAAAAGAAGAGATTTACTTAACTGAAGAATAGTTATGCGGTATGCTACATATAAGTAAACGAACATTTCAACATTACAGATATGACGGATTGTTACTTTATATCAAACTCAAACGAAGATCCTATTTCGAGAGTCGGATACAATAAAAGTATTAGAAAGAAATTATCAGTGTTAGTTACTTTTAGAGAGTAAAATCAAAAAGTAAATGATGTATTGTAAATTCTTTCTTTAACCTCTTATGCAAGCTATCAAAAGTAAAATCATTTCCTTCAATAGAGTTATCTGTAATCTTGATTAAATCGCCTTCAGGAGTAGTGTTTAGTTTTTCATTTAGCTTTGTCACAAGGCTGTTCTTAATCTTGATACTATCTCCTGCCAACACAAAACCTATCATACCTCCAAAAACTAAATTTTGAGCATATTTGCCATTGAAATAACGCAAAACCCCTCCGTCAAAAATATTTTCATTGTAAGTATCTTTTTTATAGGTATTATAGCAAACGTATTTATTTATCAAATTTGGACTACCATCTAAGTTCTTACATTCAAAATGAAATTCTTTATCCCAGTAACTATGTAGAATTGAAATATCATACAAACCTTTAATTTCAAGATCATTGTTTATTCCTCCAGCAACCTTAAAACCTTGTAATCCAAATCTTTTATTTTCCCTTAAGTTTCTCCTTATATAAATAGCAATCAAGTCTTCGATGTCAGATTTTTTCTTTTTCTTTTCTTCTTCAATTTTAATTTCTAATTCAGCATTATCGTGGTTTTTATAAAAGTCAATCAAATAGTAAAATACCCAATTTTTCCAGAATTTATCATCTAAAGTCCTTAGTTGACGAGTATCAAATGGTAATGGAACAGGCTCCTTAATCCTAATGTATTCTCTCTCCATTCTTATTAGGTATTAAGTGTTTTAAAATATCCTGCCCATCTTCAAAGGCTTTTGTTTCTGTCCAGTTTTTATTTATATCCTCCTTAATGATATACACACAGTCTTTCCCAAAAATCTTTTCCTGACTTGCTAAAAAGTTCGCATTAGGATTTTGCTCAAAAATCTCGTTAAGTAAATACTTCTTCGTTTTAGCAACTTGAGGACTTATGGAACTATTGCCAAAAGATATTTTTACTACAATTAAATGGAAGTCTGTCGAAGTTTCTTCTATAGTTACAGGGCTTTCAAAATAAAATCCTATTATTTCTTTTAGTATATTTTTATAATCATCTAATGCCTTTTTCTTTCTTCCGATCTTCGCCTTAGGTAAAAAATAATCTTTAACCCTTTGTTTTTCCCAATATGACAGCTCGAATAAATCATAAATCAACTCATTCAATTTCTGTTCTTTTTTGATGTATTCGTACTGTCCTTCCGACAAGCCTTTACTTATATCTGATATTTGTTTTATTATATCTCCATTTAGTTCTCTCGGTACAGGAATATTCGATATTGCGTCATATCCTATCTTCGTATAAGAGCCATCAACCCTTTTTCTAAAAGAAAGGTCAATCACATAATTAATAAGATGTGAATTAATTAATGCTGTATATAGATAGATATCTTCATTTTCTTTTAGGAAAATAGAATATACGTCAAAGTTGTAGAATATATTATTTAAACTGACAGTAGCCTTTAATTCTTTCCCTGTCCTATTGATAAGGATTTTTGGAAGGGCATAAATATTACTATTTCTTGTTCTCTGAAAATTAGAAATATCCCCCAAGTACATTCTGGAATTGCTATTATACCCAAATCTATATAAATCCCCAGGTTTTAATAACATTGAAGGAAATTCTTTGCTGAATGATGTGTTTGTGTATTTTTGTTTGAATTTATTGGAATAGGCTGTTCTTTGTTCTTTCGTTAGTTTCTTGTATTCCCTATCCGAAATGTTGAACTCTGATAATATTTGTTCTTTGCCTACGATTTGAAGTCCATTATTTATTTTGCTTTTACAACCTTCAAGAGTGATAATATGATTATCTAAAATATCATTTTGAAAATGAACTTTATTTACAAACTCCAAATCAAATTGATTTCCTACTAAAAAATTTCTTAATCTTATTTGTTTGTTTCTAAGTTCGCTTTGAGCAATTTCAATTGCTTTGTCTTCCTGAATTATAAGTAATTCAAAGGGCTTGTCTGAAAACAGCCCCAAATCCACAGGATAATAATCAATAATGCTATCTTCAAGATTATTTGTAAAAATAATAGCTACAACACTTTCTTTTGCTTTTTCAAATAATATCTTTTTTACCCTTGATAATTCATAAATTTTCTCAATCCCATAGTTAGAATAGAAATACTTTTGAAAAACTTCCGAATAATCATTGTAAAAATTAGAACTGTTTGAAACAAATCCAAATCTTGTATTCTCGTTGCTCCAATCTTTGATTTTCAAAAAGAAGCATTGAGATATCTGTGATTTACCAATAATATTCTTTGCAACGTTTTTAGTATCATCAGAAATAGCAACCTGATAAGAGTTTAAAAACGATATTTCATTTTGAAACTCGTCTGTATTAGGTATTTCAAAAAATGGCGGGTTTCCAACTATATATGAAAACTGCTTGTCCTCAAAAGGCTTTTCTAATGTATTAAGTGTGTTAGCGCATTTTATATTCTTAAAAAATGAATATTCTGAAAATAGGTTGATTTTTTCATTATACTTTAACTCTTTTAATTTTTGGGAGATAAAATCTCTTATATCGGTAGGGTTAATCCCTGCAAAAATCTGTAACGAAAGAGAAAAAAGAGTAAAACGTTGGGCTATTGGTTCTTTTTCAATCCCAAATATATTGTCAACCAAAAGTTTTGTCCTAAACCCTATTTTATCAATATTATTTTCAGGTTCCAAGCCTTGTTTTTGAGCAATTTCCAAAAGCCTTTGATACCCTGTAATCAGGAACATTCCCGAACCACTCGAAGGGTCTAAAATCGAACCTATTTTATCTTCTTTTATTACATCATCTACAATTAACTGTGCTAATTTTTTCGGAGTATAGTATATCCCATTTTCTTTCTGCTTTTCAGACAAAAAGACTTCGTAAATGTAACTTATAAACTCAACAGGTA
>DASVUQ010000141.1:0-2549 GCA_036386975.1 Flavobacterium sp.
GCTCTAGTATAGTTAATGCCTTTGTCCTGGCTGTCATGATACCACGCATATTGGGGATACGTAAATCTTTTTCTTCTACCAAACCTTTTTGTCCGCCAATAATTAATGGTAATGAAGTAGAAACGGTTTCTTTTCCGCCGTCGATTTCACGAACTGCGGTTACGGAAGTACCCTCTATTGTAAGGCCGATACAGGAGTTAACAAAATTAATGCCCAGGATGCCTGCAATCATACCAGGAACCATTCCGCCGTTATAATCCAATGATTCTTTTCCGGCAATGATAAGGTCATAACCACCGTTTTTAATTACTTCTGCCAATTGTTTTGCTACAAAAAAACCATCTGTTGGTTTTGCATTGATACGTATGGCTTCATTGGCACCAATGGCAAGTGCTTTTCGTAGTGTAGGTTCTGTGTCTGGCCCGCCCACATTCACTACGGTTACAGTAGCGCCTTGTTGCTCCTGGAACCAGATAGCTCTTGTAAGTCCAAATTCATCATTGGCGTTGATGACGAACTGTACACCATTGGTGTCAAATTCAGCATCACCATTTGTAAAATTAATTTTTGAAGTAGTATCAGGAACATGGCTGATGCAAACTAATATTTTCATTTTATCTTGATTTAAAATTCAATTGGATCACAAATTTACAAATTAATTTCTACAAAAAAAGCTATGCGTGCATAATATTTTTATTAAAATTCCAGGTACTATTTCGATTGCGTTGTGAGTGGGCAGCCCTGATTGCAACGGCATCCTTTTGCCGTGTTTTTTACACGGTAAAAGAGAGAGTGGAAAGCAGGTACCAGCTCCTGATACTATTAGTAAAGGATTGTATATTTTGGATGATTTATGCTTTAAAGTGATATAAAATATTTATTTTTGCAACCGATTAATTTACGGAGATACATATAAATATGAGAACGATACAATTCAGAGAAGCTATTTGTGAGGCCATGAGTGAAGAAATGCGCCGCGATGAGTCAGTATATTTAATGGGTGAGGAGGTAGCAGAATATAATGGTGCTTATAAGGCATCGAAAGGGATGTTGGACGAATTTGGCCCTAAAAGGGTTATTGATACGCCTATTGCAGAGCTTGGTTTTGCAGGGATAGCGGTAGGTTCGGCGATGAATGGCTGCCGTCCTATTGTGGAGTTCATGACGTTTAACTTCTCACTGGTAGGTATCGACCAGATTATTAACAATGCAGCAAAAATGCGTCAGATGTCGGCAGGGCAATTCCCAATGCCTATGGTTTTTAGAGGGCCAACGGCTTCTGCAGGGCAATTAGGGGCCACGCATTCCCAGGCTTTTGAAAACTGGTTTGCCAATACGCCGGGCCTTAAAGTGGTAGTACCATCTACGGTGTATGATGCCAAGGGTTTGCTTAAAGCGGCCATCCGTGACAATGACCCGATCATCTTTATGGAGTCGGAACAAATGTATGGAGACAAAGGGGAAGTTCCGGAAGGGGAATATATTATTCCGATCGGAGTGGCCGATATTAAACGCGAAGGGACAGATGTTACGATAGTATCTTTTGGAAAAATTATAAAAGAAGCCCATATTGCAGCAGATGAATTAGCAAAAGAAGGTATTTCCTGTGAGATTATCGATTTAAGAACGGTACGTCCTATGGACCATGAAACGATCCTGACTTCGGTTAAGAAAACCAACCGTCTTGTGGTTTTGGAAGAAGCCTGGCCATTTGCAAGTGTAGCTTCAGAAATTACGTATATTGTGCAGGAGCGTGCTTTTGATTTTCTGGACGCGCCAATCCAACGGATTACAACCGCTGATGTACCGGCCCCTTACTCTCCTGTTTTACTAAAAGAGTGGTTGCCTAATGCAGGCGATGTGGTAAAAGCCGTAAAGAAGGTAATGTACAAAAACTAGGGATTTATAACATTTATGGTTTATAATTCCTGGATTTTCCCATTTTTGAATTAATGAAATAACTATATTTGAAACTTTATCGGACACTGTCCGATAAAGTTTTTTTATTTAAGTTTTTATTATGCTTAAAAAAATAAAAAGCTAAGGGATGCTTTAGCCATTGCACATGAAAAATACACTTCTTTTTGGATTACTGGTATTACTTACAAATAGTATTTTCGCTCAGACTAAGGTAAGCGGGATCGTTTTAGATCAGAATAAAAAACCTATCGGCTATGCTAACGTTGCCTTTAAGGGAACAGCAGAGGGCATTATTACTAATGAGGACGGAAGGTTTTATTTAGAGTCTACACAAACCAGGACTGTATTGGCCATTTCCTTTGTGGGCTATACTCCTGAGGAAATTATACTCGATAAAGCAGTAAATTATAATATGGTCATTACACTTGAGAGCGGTCAGGAATTAAATGAGGTAAAAATTTTTGCGGGTAAAGTATCGAAGAAAAATAACCCAGCCATTGACATCTTAAGGAAAATATGGGCCAGGAAACGCAAAAACGGGCTACGCCAGTTCAGGCAGTATGAAATGGAGAAATACGAAAAAGTAGAGTTTGACATGAATACTATTGACAGTGCCTTGATGAAGAGCC
>DASVUQ010000142.1:0-5915 GCA_036386975.1 Flavobacterium sp.
TTAAATATAATGTATTGACTATTTTAGATTTTAGTACCTTCTTTTGGAGCTGTATCTGGTAAAACAGTACCTTTTATGGTAAGCGTTTTAGTAGGAGTGGTAGCATTCGTAGTAAGGGTAACTGTTTTTGTAAAAGCACCAACCCTGTCAGTAGCATATTTTACACCAATAACCGCTTTAGCGCCAGGAGCAATGGGTTCTTTTGGATAAGAAGGAACGGTACAGCCACAGGAACCTTGTGCATTGGTAATTATTAATGGTTTATTTCCATTATTTACAAATACAAACTCTCTTTTTCCGTCTGCATTGTGGGCAATAGTACCATAATCAATTGTTTCCGATTCAAAAACAATTCCGGGACCATCAACTTTAGCAACTTCGACTTTCTTGGTAGCTGGTTTTTTTATTGCTTTTTTTGAAGACTCCTGAGCGAAAGTGCTGGAAATAGCTATAAAAGCAATAGCTGTAAAAAATATACCTTTTTTCATTGTATGGATTTTATTTATTAAACAAATTTATAAATAAATCTGAAACATCAATTATTCTTTGGCTTAAATTTAAATTAATTCTTTGAGGCTCTTAACTATGCTTAATAAATAGTAATTTCGCTAAATATTTTTTGACAAATTTAAATTAGAGTAAGTTTTGGCAGCCCAACAAAAAGAAGTTAAGGAAACCCCGTTAATGAAGCAGTATAACGAAATCAAAAGGAAATATCCTGATGCCTGTTTGTTATTTCGTGTGGGTGATTTTTATGAAACCTTTGGCGAAGATGCGATAAGGGCATCAAAAATTTTAGGTATTGTACTGACCAAAAGAGGGGCAGGCTCAGAAACAGAAACAGCATTGGCCGGTTTTCCGCACCATTCTTTAAATACGTATTTGCCTAAACTCGTAAAGGCAGGACTTAGGGTGGCCATTTGCGACCAGCTGGAAGATCCTAAAATGACAAAAACAATTGTCAAAAGAGGGGTTACAGAATTAGTTACTCCGGGTGTTTCAATGAATGATGAAGTGTTGCAGTCCAAATCCAATAATTTTCTGGCCTCGGTTTATTTTGGTAAAAAGAATATTGGGATATCGTTTCTGGATGTTTCCACCGGGGAATTCCTGACTGCTCAGGGCAATGATGAATACATTGACAAGCTGTTGCAGAATTTCAACCCAAGTGAAGTACTGATCGCTAAAAATTTTAAAAATAATTTTAAAGAAACTTTTGGTGATGATTATCATAATTTTTACCTCGAAGACTGGGTCTACAAAGAAGATTACGCTTTTGAAACCCTCACCAGCCATTTTCAGACGATTTCCCTAAAAGGATTTGGTATCGAAGAATTACCGGAAGGAATTATTGCTTCAGGGGCCATTTTATATTATTTATCGGAAACCCAACATAACAAAGTACAGCACATCACCTCAATACAGCGTATTGCCGAAGATGCTTATGTGTGGATGGACCGGTTTACCATTCGTAATTTAGAACTCTACCAAAGCTATAATCCCAATGCGGTAACCTTACTGGATGTTATCGACAGGACACTTTCACCTATGGGAGGCAGGTTGCTCAAGCGGTGGCTGGCGCTGCCCTTAAAAGATATTAATAAGATCAGGGACCGCCATAAGGTAGTCCATTACCTAAAGGAGAACCAGGATGTTCTAAAAAGCATCCAGCACCAGGTCAAACAGATTGCTGATCTCGAGAGGCTCATCTCCAAGATTGCTGCCGCAAAAGTATCTCCTCGTGAGGTCATGTATTTAGCCGCGTCTTTAGACGCTATTATTCCGATAAAAACACTCGCATTACAAAGTAAAAATGAAGCGGTAAAAACCATAGGCGACAGCCTGCATAATTGTGATTTGCTGAGGGAAAAAATTAAAACTACTTTAAACCAGGATGCGCCGGTGGCGATTGCCAAAGGAAATGCCATTGCCAAAGGCGTCAACACAGAATTGGATGAACTTCGCGCCATTTCTACTTCCGGTAAAGAATTCCTGGAAGGGATTGAAAAGCGGGAATCAGAAATAACCGGTATATCTTCATTAAAAATTTCATTCAATAATGTTTTTGGCTATTACATAGAAGTTAGGAATACACATAAAGATAAAGTGCCTGTCGAATGGATCCGAAAACAGACACTGGTCAATGCCGAACGTTATATTACGGAAGAACTAAAGGAATATGAAACTAAAATCCTGGGTGCCGAAGAAAAAATCCATAAAATAGAAGTAGCGTTATTTGAACAATTAGTAGCCTGGATTGCTACTTACATTAAGCCGGTACAGCTAAATGCCAACCTGGTGGCACAATTGGACTGCCTTACTTCTTTTACACAACTGGCTATAGAAAATAAATATGTGTGCCCCGAATTAGATGATTCTTTTGAGCTGGATATTAAAAACGGAAGGCATCCTGTAATAGAAAAGCAGTTGCCCGTGGGCATGCCGTATATTGCCAATGATGTTTTCTTAGACAGGGAATCGCAACAAATCATTATGATTACCGGGCCAAATATGTCCGGTAAATCAGCTATACTAAGACAAACGGCATTAATTGTACTTTTGGCACAAATGGGCAGTTTTGTTCCTGCTGAAAGTGTACGCATGGGCGTAGTGGATAAAATTTTTACCAGGGTAGGGGCGAGCGATAATATTTCGATGGGCGAATCTACCTTTATGGTCGAGATGAATGAAACCGCTTCTATCCTAAATAATATATCAGAAAGAAGCCTGGTATTGCTAGATGAAATAGGAAGAGGCACCAGTACCTATGATGGGATTTCTATTGCCTGGGCGATAGCCGAATTTTTGCATGAACACCCGGGACAACCTAAAACGCTTTTTGCTACCCATTATCATGAACTTAATGAAATGAGTGAACTATGGCCCCGGATCCAGAATTATAACGTTTCTGTAAAAGAATTAAAAGACACTGTACTTTTTATAAGAAAGCTGGTCAAAGGGGGAAGTGCACATAGTTTTGGGATCCATGTGGCAAAAATGGCGGGTATGCCGCAAACTGTGATTCTTAAAGCACAAAAGTTATTAAAGCAACTCGAAAAAGATCATTCCGGCGAAGTACTACAGGGAATAAGAACAACCAAAGATGAAATGCAGATGAGTTTCTTTAATCTCGATGATCCATTACTGGAAGAAATCAAAAACGAAATCCTAAATCTTGACATCAATACGCTCACTCCTGTTGAAGCTTTGATGAAACTTAATGAGATAAAGAGAATGTTGACCAGGAAGTAACCGAAAAAGTAAAGTTTACGTTATCAGAAAGTTATATTGTAAACCAAATTTTTTAGTGAAAAAGGCTTGTTTTATTGAATTAATGTATTAAATTTGCCACCGCGATAACAGTAAGATATTGCAATTCTTTAAAAATGCGAAAATAGCTCAGTTGGTAGAGCGCGACCTTGCCAAGGTCGAGGTCGCGGGTTCGAATCCCGTTTTTCGCTCCATTCTTTTGCTCGGATGGTGAAATTGGTAGACACGCTGGACTTAAAATCCAGTGAACAGCAATGTTCGTGCGGGTTCAAGTCCCGCTCTGAGTACTAAACCTCTTCAATCGAAGAGGTTTTTTATTTTAACCTTTTCTTTTTGTAAATCATATATGGGTGCTTTTGTTATTAGTAAAAGATTTAATGCAACATACAAATTTACTTTTACCTCAAAGAAAGGTAAAACTATATTTACCAGTTCTAGGTATGAGTTAAAGTTTGAATGTGAAGCAGCAATAGAAAATTTAAGAGCAAATATTGATAATTGCACTTATACAAAACACAAAGCATCTAACGGAAAATATTTTTTTAAAATAATGCTTGAAGGCCAAGAGGTAGCTATAAGCAGGAAATATGCTTCTTTGTTACGGCTTGAAAAAGGCATTGATGAAGTAGTACGATTTGCCTCAACAGCGGAAGTATTAGACTTTCCAATACATGACTTTACATTTTTTGAATGAAGTGATTAAACTTTTTTGATTGAAGCGAAAAATGAGGATTTTTGTTCTAAAATTTAGTTTTTTTGCACTGCATAGCAGGGCTACGGAGTAAAAAAAAGGTAAAATTTAGGGCATAAAGACCATTTTGCAGCCAATTGAAAAAAGTTTAAATCACTTCAATAAATACCAAAAGAAAAAGCCACGATAAACGTGGCTTTATTTTTCTGTTCAACTAGTAATTACTTCTTAGCTGGAGTCTCAGTAGCTGGAGTTTCAGTAGCTGGAGTTTCAGTAGTTGTAGTTGTAGTTTCTACCGCAGTAGTATCAGCAGTAGCAGCTGGAGTTTCCTCTACTGGAGCAACAACTTCTTCTGTTGGAGTTTCAGCAGGAGCCTCAGCAGCTTTTTCTTTACAAGATACTACAGTTAATGTAGCGATAACAGCTAAACTTAAAAATACTTTTTTCATCTTACTTAATTATAAAAGGTTAATTATTAATTCGTAGCAAAGATATAAATTTTTTGATAGGTAAAATTATTTTTAAAAATTTTTTCTTAAAAAAATATTAATACGCTGTAACGCACAATATTTACCAAAAAATACACCAAAGAAAATAAAAATCAGATTTTTTAATTATTTGTTTTTCAATGTTTACCTCCTTTAGAATGTACTAATTTTAATTCATTGATCAGGTTTTTAGCTTCTGCATACTTATCAATGATAAACAATACATAGCGAATGTCTACCATAATATTCCTGCATATCGCAGGATCATAATAAATATCGCTCATCGTACCTTCCCATACCCGGTCAAAATTCAATCCAATCAGATTACCTTTAGCATCAAGTGCAGGGCTTCCGGAGTTACCGCCGGTAGTATGATTAGTAGCAATAAAACAAAGTGGCATTTTCCCGTTTTCTCCATATTGTCCATACTCTTTCTTATTGTACAATGTAATTAATTTAGAAGGAAGATCAAATTCATAATCGCCAGGAATATATTTTTCTATCGCACCATCAAGATAGGTAACCGGTTCATATACAACGGCATCTTTTGGAGAGTATCCGTCTACTTTACCATACGTGACTCTTAGCGTACCATTAGCATCAGGAAACATCCGGGAATTTTTATTTAATTCTAATAATCCTTTTATATAGGTTCTTTGTAGTGCCGTTATTTTCAAATTAAGTGCATCATATGTTGGTGCTACTTCTTTGTTATATTTATCTGCCAGTTCTTTAACAAGCTGATATGCTTTATCATTATTGAGATTGGCAAGGACTTCTTTTGCATCACCGGTAAGTAATTTTTTAAATCCTGTATAATCAACAAGTGCTGACCGATCGTATACTTCTGTAGCTACCCTTTTGGCATCAATATTTTCCATGCTGGAAGGCAAGAATTGTTTCGGGCTATTTTTACTATATAGTTCTACAAGTTGCTCAAAGACTTTTTCATCTACATCTTTATTAAAATTTTTGTAGAAATCAGCATTTGCTTCAATGGTATTGTTTTTTCGGTCTGTAAATGCCTGTTCCCCTTTTGTATTATAGACTTGTTCTAATTGGTATAATTTATAGGCTATACTTAACAATTCGGTATTCCTGATGACTACTTCCGAAAAATAGTCTCTTGCCAACGCATAAGGGGCAATCTCTTTATAACTTTTTTCAAAATCGGCAAGTACGGTTCCATATTCCTGCTGCTTTCCGGATTTTAATATTTTCTCCTGGAATGCAATTTCTTGTTTCTTTTTTATAGCAATAGCATTGGATTTTTTAATTCCCTGTGTTTCACCAATCCATTTTTTCCAGTAATTGGCTATTCCTGCATATTTAGAGGCGTACTGGATTTTTATTGCGTTGTCTTTACGCATAAATCCATCCATAACTTTTAATGCCCTGTCACGAATTTCAATTTTTGCAGGATTGAGTTCATTTACAATCTGATCTACAGCAACCGCAGGTAAATA
>DASVUQ010000143.1:0-8126 GCA_036386975.1 Flavobacterium sp.
GCTTTTGCCCAAATTTTTCTGGCTACACGGCCAATAACCGCATATTCAGGATCAATTCCGTTAGAAAAGAAAAACGATAGGTTAGGCCCGAAATCATTGATATTCATTCCACGGCTTAAATAATATTCTACATAGGTAAAGCCGTTAGAAAGTGTAAAGGCCAATTGTGTAATCGGATTGGCACCTGCTTCGGCAATATGATATCCGGAGATGGAAACCGAGTAGAAATTACGGACATTTTCCCTTATAAAATATTCCTGTACATCCCCCATTAAGCGTAGCGCAAATTCTGTTGAAAAAATACAGGTGTTTTGTGCCTGGTCTTCTTTTAAAATATCGGCCTGAACGGTTCCACGTACTTGTGATAGCGTACGTACTTTTATTTCATTATACACTTCTGCAGGTAAAACTTCATCTCCTGTAACGCCCAGCAGCATTAAACCTAAACCATTGTTCCCTTCAGGCAGGTCGCCCTGGTATTTCGGCCTTTCAATTCCTTTTTTCTGATAAATAGCATTGATTTTAGCTTCTACTTCTGCTTCAAGATGGTTCGCTTTAATGTATAATTCACATTGCTGGTCTATGGCAGCGTTCATAAAAAAACCAAGCAACATAGGTGCCGGCCCATTAATGGTCATACTTACTGATGTCATAGGATGGACCAGGTCAAAACCGGAATATAATTTTTTAGCATCGTCCAGGCAACAGATAGAAACGCCTGCATTTCCTATTTTTCCATAAATATCAGGACGGATATGTGGGTCATTCCCGTATAATGTAACACTGTCAAAAGCAGTTGACAAACGTTTTGCGGGTAAACCGGCACTTACGTAATGAAACCGTTTGTTGGTACGTTCCGGCCCGCCCTCACCTGCAAACATACGTGACGGATCTTCTCCTTCCCGTTTGAATGGGTATAAACCAGATGTAAAAGGAAATTCTCCCGGTACATTTTCCTGCAGGCACCAACGTACAATATCTCCCCATGCTTCGTACTTTGGCAAAGCTACTTTTGGAATTTTAGAATGAGATAATGAGGTCGTATAGGTTGCAATTTTGATTTCTCTATCGCGTACTTTAAAACTATATACCGGATTTTTATATTTATTTAATTTTTCATTCCAGGTCAGGATAATTTCCCAGTTGTAAGGGTCCAGGTCCATTTTTACTTTATCGAACTGATTCAGTAGCAGGTTTAGGAAGATACGGTTTTCATTATGTGGTTCGGTAGGCGTTGGCAGAACAGAAGCTTCATCGATCCCGGCTTTATTGATCTGTGGTTCTTTTCCTGAAACACTTTCGATAGTTTTAAAGATACCATATAATTTTTGGGCTACCTGTTGTTGCGTTAAAGCCGTAGCATCATATTTTCTGTTATTTTCTGCAATTTCAGATAAGTAGCGTGTCCGGTGCGGCGGGATCACATAGATCTTTTCGCTCATTTCACGGGTAATTTCGAATGTAGATCGTAAGTCTGCATTGGTTTTTTCTACAATCGTATCCATGATTTTTTTGTAGAGCGTATTCATTCCCGGATCATTGAACTGTGATGCAATAGTGCCAAAAACCGGCATATCATCTGGGTCTTTATCCCATAGGTTATGGTTGCGCTGGTATTGTTTTTTAACATCACGTATCGCATCGAGTGCACCCCGTTTGTCAAATTTATTCAGGGCTACTAAGTCGGCAAAGTCCAGCATATCGATCTTCTCAAGCTGTGTTGCAGCACCAAATTCAGGTGTCATTACATACAAAGATACATCCGAATGATCCATAATTTCAGTATCTGACTGTCCGATGCCTGATGTTTCTAAAATAATTAAATCGTATTGTGCTGCTTTGAGTACCTGAATGGCTTCGGCAACGTATTTTGATAATGCCAGGTTGGATTGCCGTGTGGCCAAAGAACGCATATACACCCTGGGGTTATTAATAGCGTTCATACGGATCCTATCACCTAATAAGGCGCCGCCGGTTTTACGCTTGGACGGATCGACTGAAATTATTCCAATGGTTTTTTCAGGGAAATCGATCAGGAAACGGCGTACTAATTCGTCTACGAGGGAAGATTTTCCGGAACCACCTGTCCCTGTAATTCCGAGAACAGGAGCCCCCCGCCCCCGAAGGGGGAGCTTGAAATACTTTACGAAATTCATCAGGAGCATTTTCTGCTAATGAGATTAAGCGTGCAATAATTGGAATTTCTTTATTTTCTATACGCTTAAGAACTTCCATAGTTCCTAGTTCCTTTAATCTGGAAGCATCGGTATTATGGTTAATTTCATTCTTTCCTTCGGAGGGGTTAGGGGAGGCTTTCTCTACCAGGTCATTGATCATTCCCTGAAGCCCCAGCGCACGCCCGTCATCGGGAGAATAGATCCTGGTAATACCATATTCATGTAATTCAGCAATTTCAGATGGTAAAATTACGCCTCCCCCACCACCGAAAATCCTGATATGCCCTGACCCTCTTTCTTTGAGTAGATCATACATGTATTTAAAGTATTCATTGTGCCCGCCCTGATAGGATGTCATGGCAATAGCGTTAGCATCTTCCTGAATGGCAGTATTTACCACTTCTTCGACACTCCTGTCGTGGCCTAAATGAATCACTTCTACTCCTGTAGACTGGATGATACGGCGCATGATATTTATTGCTGCATCGTGTCCATCGAATAATGATGCTGCCGTTACTATTCTTACTTTATTTACAGGAATATATGGTTTTTCTTGCTCCATCTTTTATTATGTGATAATTTTAAGGTGGCAATTTACGAAATCTTTAAAATTTAAAAGATAAATTGGAATTGGAATTGTGTTAATTTATACTAAGAAATACATCATTATTTAAAAGTAGTTATTGCAATGTACCAGAACATTTGCAGTCGTTTATATTTCCTTACTTTTACGCCCAATTTATACCGGTATGAAAACTACAAAATATTATTTCGCAGCTGTTTCGGCTTTTGTCATCTGGGGATTTTTTAGCCTGGCGTTAAAACCTTTACATGATTACCCGTCTTTGGATATTTTATTTTACCGGGTTTTTCTTTGTGTGGTCTTAATGCTGGTAATTAATTTAGGTTTTAGAAGAAAAACAATAGTAGAAACTATGGTATATTTTAAAAGCCTTACCATAAAACAAAAACGCCGTCTTTTACTGCTGACTTTGGGAGGTGCTATGTTATTAACTGCCAACTGGTTTATTTTTATTTTTGTGATGAACCATATTAGTGTAAAAGCAGCTTCGTTTGCCTATCTGGTTTGCCCTATCCTGACTACTGTTTTTGCTTTCTTTATATTAAAAGATAAATTGACGCCTTTGCAATGGGGAGCCGTTGGCCTAAGTGTTTTTAGTTGTATCTTATTAGGATATAACCATTTTGCAGATATCTTTTATAGTTTAATTGTTGCGGCCACTTATGCACTTTATCTGGTGATACAAAAAAGGAATACTGCTATTGATAAATTTTTACTACTAACAATTCAACTGGTACTTACAGCCATTATTTTGCTGCCTTTTTATCCTTTTTACAGTGGTGAAGTACCATCGGCACTTTCTTTTTATCTTTATTTACTTATTATAGCGGTTGTTTTTACTATTGTTCCGTTGTTTTTAAACTTGTATGCTTTAAAAGGTATCAACTCTTCGACCGTTGGTATTTTGCTTTATATTAATCCGTTGATTAATTTTTTTTTGGCACTTTTTTATTATGATGAAACAATTACTGCTTTCCAGATTATCGCTTATTCTTTGATAATGGTATCTATTGTTATTTTTAACGCTAATTTTATTTTGAAGTTAGTTAAGAAGTAAGAGTTCTGATTTATGATGTATGAGTTTTCGATTGTAGTTTCTTTATTTTAGCCCCGATTGAAATGGAAATCCTTTTACTTTTTTCTTTAAAAAGTAAAAGATTGCAATGGAAAGCGGGAAAAGGCTCCTAAAAAATCTTTTAAAACGGTACGGTGTTTGCCTATCTTTGAAAAAATAATACTGTTATGAAAAAACTACTATTACTGGCGCTGCTGATCCCTTTTCTTGGTACGGCACAACTAAAAAAGATCCTAAAGAAAGTAACTACTGTAACTACAACTACGACCAATGCCGATTATGGTGCTGCTTTAAAAGAAGCGCTGAATAAAGGAGTAACTGATCAGGTCTCGAAACTTACGAAGATCGATGGTTTTTACAAAAATGAAGCGGTAAAGATCCTAATGCCGGAAGAACTACAGCGAGTGGAAAGGACACTACGGGCAGTTGGATTGGGAAGTCTGGCAGATGACGGGATCCGTTCCCTGAACAGGGCTGCAGAGGATGCCGTAAAAGAAGCTACACCTATTTTTGTTACTGCCATAAAAGGGATAACTATTACAGATGCCAAAGGTATTTTATTGGGTGAACAAAATGCTGCTACTACTTATTTACAAAAAAATACACAGCAACCATTATATAATAAACTTAATCCGCTGGTAAAACAATCTATAGGAAAAGTCGGGGCAGACGCAATATGGGCTACCTTAATAGACAAATACAACCGTATCCCGCTGGTTACGAAAGTGAATCCGGACATTACGGATTATGTGACTAATAAAGCCCTTGATGGCGTATTTAAAATGATTACCGTAGAAGAAAAGAATATCAGGTCTAATATTAATGCAAGAACCTCAGACTTGTTAAGAAAAGTTTTTGCATTACAGGATAAAAATAGATTATGAAAAAATTATTGGCTTTAATAGTGGTGTTTCTTTTATCGGGCTGTGCCGAGTTACAGCAAATAGCGAGTCAGTACCCGCAAATAGGGACACTGGGAAACGCTGATATTGTCGCCGGATTAAAAGAAGCTTTACATAATGGGGTAACAAAACAAGTAACAAAATTAACCGCTACCGACGGTTTTTTTAGGAATGAAGCCGTAAAAATACTATTGCCGCAGGAATTGCAAAAAGTAGATAAAACCCTTCGTAGTATTGGTTTAAGCAGCCTGGCAGATGAAGGGCTGAAAGTGTTGAACCGTGCCGCTGAAAATGCCGTTAAAGAAGCCACTCCTATTTTTATTGATGCCGTAAGGAATATGACTTTTACAGATGCCAGGAATATTTTGTCAAGCGGCGATAACTCGGCTACGCTTTATTTACAAAATACGACATCTACAGCTTTATACGGCAAGTTTAGCCCTGTAGTACAAAATTCATTGCGTAAAGTGGGTGCAGATAAGGTCTGGACTAATATTATAACAAAATACAACTCTGTCCCTCTTGTCTCAAAAGTAAACCCGGATTTAAAAGATTATGTTACCAATGAAGCCATGAAAGGGGTTTTTAAAATGATAGCAGTTGAAGAAAAAGCAATCAGGACGAATATCTATGCCAGAAGTTCTGACCTTTTAAAAAGGGTTTTTGCTTTACAAGACAAATAGCATTCGAATTTATAATATATATAACATAGATATAACACGTGCTTAACACCCACGAATTGTTAAAATGGCCACCTTTGCAGTGAATAAAGATTCATATAATTTGGTTGGTTAGTTAGTTGAAAGAGAGCCGTAACTTATTGTTTCGGCTTTTTTCATGGGATCATTTAGAAATGAAAGTGCCGCAGCATTAAAAACAGAGGGTTGTTCTATATTGACCACATGCCCGCACCGCTCAATAACAAAAAGCCGTGAAGAGCGGTAATGGTCTTGTACCACCTTAGTTACCGCAGGCAGGAACATATAATCTTCCCTTCCCATAATATATAAAGTGGGAATATCGAGCTCTGACTGCCGGAACCATTTTAATACCGGATTAATTTCAGCCGTAAGCCTAAACCATTTAATAAACTCCTTTTGGTATAACTTTTTGGCTTCATTGATAAACAGCAACCGGGATTGCTTATGGTTCTTCTTAGGCATAATTATAAAAGCAAACAATCGGTACAACACCAGATAAGGCAGGATGTACTTAAATATATTACCGGCCCACATTAATATCCGGGAACGGAAATTCATTTTTAGGATCGCACCACCCAATATCATACTTTGTACCCGTTCCGGATGTATTTCTGCAAGCTGACGGATTAAAATAGTACCCAATGAAATGCCTATGAAATGCGATTTTTGTATCTGAAGATGGTCTATAACTTCTAAAATATCGTTGGCTAAAGAAGCAAAAGTGTATTTCTGGTGAAAAGCAGTGATAGGGCTCTCTTTAGAATTGCCATGCCCCCGCAAATCAAGTAGTAACACATTATACTTTTTCTGGAACATCTTGATTTGCCTGAACCAGATAGACGAACTTCCTCCCGCACCGTGAACGAAAGTCACCCATTCCCTACTGCTGTTATTAGTGTAAATAGTATAATGAATCAATTTGTTTTTTGTCTAAAATTACTGTTTAAATCATAAATTTCCAATACCTACAGCTTCTCCTGCATTTTTCTGAAATAATGAAAAGCCTTTAGAATCCTGCTGCCATACCAGGAAAACATTTCGCCGTCTACAAAAACAGTTTTTGCATGATGCGTAAACCGGCCTATTTCAAAAGCATCTTCTTCCTTAAAAGGATAAGGTTCAGAAGATAAAAAAACCAGGTCCGGATCACCTTCCAACCGTATCTTTTTCAATTCAATTTCCGGGTAACGGCCTTTATCTTTATAAATATTTTCAAAACGGTTCAGCTCCAGCATTTCATTAATAAAATTATCGGCACCTGCCACCATGTAGGGGTTTTTCCAGATAAAATAGGCCGCTTTACGAACAGGCTTCTCTTTTACAAATACTTTAAAATCCGTATAGGCAAACTGAATTTTATCGATCCACTTTTGTGCTTCCGTCCTTTTATTAAATAGTATGCCCAACTGGCGGATCATGTCGAGATTGTCTTTAATTGTAATAATATTAGTTACCCATACCTGGCAAATTTCCCGCAGTTCTTCTACTATTTCAATCGTGTTTTCCTCCTTATTACAAATCACCAGGTCCGGTTCCAACAGCCTGATTTTTTCAAAATGCACTTTCTTTGTTCCGCCCACTATTTTTTTTGTAGTTTTAAAATGAAATGGATGTACACAGAATTTAGTGATTCCTATAATATTTTCTTCCAGCCCAAGGTCAAATAATAATTCCGTTTGCGATGGTACAAGCGAAATAATGCGTCTCGGCACCTGTAGGAACTCCAGTTCATTTCCCAACTGATCTTTAAATAACGGCATTTTCGTGAATTTTGACAAAGTTACTATTTAAATACAGTAGTAAACCACAAATTAAATACCGTAAAGTTTTTTATAACTACCAGAAACATTGCACCTTTGTCCTTTAAATCCGGAATACATCCATGAATATCAGACTCATTGCCATTGGAAAAACAGATAATAAAAACCTGCAGTCATTGATTGATGATTATCAGAAGCGTTTATCCTTTTATATCAAATTCGATCTGGACATCATTCCCGATATTAAAAACGTAAAAAACCTTTCTGAAAACCAGCAAAAAGAAAAAGAAGGAGAACTCATTTTATCGAAGTTATCTCCCACAGACCAATTGATCCTTTTAGATGAGAACGGAAAAACATTCTCGAGCGTAGCATTTGCCGACGAATTACAAAAGAAAATGAATGCCGGGATCAAAACTTTAGTATTTGTTATTGGCGGGCCTTATGGTTTTTCCGAAACGATATATGCAAAAGCCCACGGAAAAATAGCACTTTCCATGATGACTTTTTCCCACCAAATGGTGCGCCTGTTTTTTATTGAGCAGTTGTACCGGGGATTTACCATTTTAAAAAATGAACCGTATCACCATCAGTAATTCAATATTTATTAAACTCATTCAATCTTAATTCTCCAATCTTACTCAATCCTAATTCTTCAATCTTCAATCTTAATTCTAAAATCCTAATTCTTCAATCCTAATTCTAAAATCTTAATTCTAAAATCTACCTTCTTCATAAGGAGCTATTCCGGCTATTCGCTCTATCCACGCAAAAAAGCGTGGGATGCCGCTACTATCCTACCGTGTGGACACATCTTTTTACTAATTTTATTTTAAAAACAAGATTAGCCATGCGAAGACATTTTACAGACATTAAGGATGCTCGTTTATTAAAGAGAAGCAATTTAATTCTTGATAGTTTATTTCAT
>DASVUQ010000144.1:0-1599 GCA_036386975.1 Flavobacterium sp.
TTATCTGCTTTTTTATTGATTAACTGGTTTAGTTCTGTATTGTTAAAGAACACGATAACCAGTAAATGGTTTTTGGCAATCCCTTTAAGGTAAGGCAATTGCCGATGTAAACCTTCTAATGTTTCAAAATTAGTATAGAGCAAAATTAAACTTCTGTGGTTGATGTTCTTTTTGATATCTACATACAAACGGCTAAAATCGCTTTCGAAGAAATCGGTTTTAACATTATAAAGGTTTTCCAGGATTTTTTGCATTTGCGAAGAACGCTTTTCTGCAACCACCCGGTTTTCTACTTTTTTAGAGAACGTAAACATTCCGGCTTTGTCTTGTTTTTTAAGGATTACGTTGGATAAAACCAGTGTGGCATTAATAGCATAATCCAATAAGCTTAATCCGTTAAAAGGCATTTTCATCATCCGTCCTTTATCGATGGCCATATAAATGGACTGTGATTTTTCGTCCTGGAACTGGTTTACCATCAAGGCATTTTTCTTGGCCGTTGCTTTCCAATTCAGTGTCCTGATGTCGTCACCTTGTACATACTCTTTAATTTGCTCGAATTCCATGGAATGTCCAATCCGCCGGATTTTTTTTACCCCATACTGAAATAAATTATTAGAAAACGCTATCAGATCATATTTTCTTAGTTGAATATACGAAGGGTACGTAGGTACCATCTGATCTTTATTGAATGTAAACCTTCTAGAGATTAATCGTAATGGAGAGGATACATCGATATTCAGGTTGCCGAAAGAATATTCCCCCCGTTCTGTTGGCCTCAGATAATAAATAATTTCATCTTCGGACGAGGCTTTTACTTTTCTTTTGATTTCAAAATTACGTACCTGAAACTGAAACGGGATTTCATCGATTATTTTCGCCAGGATAGGAAAAGTATAATAGTTTTTAATACTTACATTGATTGGGTTTTCATCTCCGTTGGATAATTTTTCCGGAGTAACCCTTGTACTTTCAACTCCGTTTCGTGCCAAAAATAAAATGAGTATATCAAGCACTAAAAAAGCGACTACCATTAACAACAAATACCATGTAGCATTATAGAGGAACGGAAAAATAAAGGCACAGGCAAACAGTCCTATAATAGCAATAAGTGTATAGAAAAAGAAATTGTTAATGTATAATTGTTTAAATAACTTCAAGGCTTCGTTTTAAAAAGTGAGAAAGTACTGTTCTAGATATACCAATAATTATCTTGGTATTTCAACGGTTTCTATAATTTGTTTGATAATTTCGATACTGGTAATCCCTTCCATTTCCCGTTCCGGGGTTACAATTACCCGGTGCTGTAAAACGGGAATGGCGGCTTCTTTAATATCTTCCGGAGTAACAAAATCGCGTCCGCGTATGGCTGCAAAACCTTTTGCCGCATTGAGTATGGCTATTGAAGCACGCGGCGAGGCGCCAAGGTACAGAAATGCATTTCCACGCGTATTGACTACAATTTTGGCAATATATTCTAACAGTTGTGGTTCGACAATAATTTGTTTTACCAATGTTTGGTAGTGTTTGATTTCCTCTGAAGAAAGCAATGTTTTTATGTTCTCAAGTTTACCATGGTTTTGTAAAAGATGCTCCCGT
>DASVUQ010000145.1:0-2667 GCA_036386975.1 Flavobacterium sp.
CCTGAAGGTGTATTATAACAGGGACTTATTTATTAAGCCCGCCCATCCCTCTAAATATAGCTTTCCTGAAGTTATAGATAGTAAAACGGGCGATTTTATTGTATTTTTAAAAAATGAAGCCGGCGATGTGGTAGGCTCCATAAACAGTAAAATAGAAAAATTTTATGCGGTAAGGGTTACGGTTACCGCCAAATATAATTTTGTTGGTGGCACCAACGAAGTGGTCAAAAAACTGTATGAAGAAAAAATAAACCTGCATACAGGGAAAACCAGCAATACGACACTATTTGAGGTAAAAGAACTGGTCGCGTTCAAAGCAAAAAAGAGCGGTACCGTAACCCACCTGGAAAGCAGCAGCGCAACCCGGGTAAGAAAGAAATTTTCTGATTATTACAATGTGTACGACATCGGTAAGTACGGGCTACAGGGCTTACAGGAAGCGATGAATGTATTTGGCTATATCGACCTTTTTAACGATGCCAGTGATGCCATAGCAGGCAAAGACCTGTCGACTTACGATACCGTAGGCCTGGGCACTGCCGCAGCAGAGCAGGCTACCAAAGTGGCAGCGGCACAGGAAACCCGGCTGGGTATCATGACCACAGAAGAAATAGCCATGATGTCGTTACCGGAATGGGTATCTCCGGTACTCTTTGGTGTCGCCGTTTTTGAAGAAACAATAACCAAACCCTTTGTAGCAGAAGTTATGCAGCATATTGCAGACACTATGTTTTGGAGAATGGAATCAGCAAAAAGGAAAGGTTTAAAAACGGTAAAAGAGGTAGCAGATGAGCAGCAAATGATTGGTTTTTACAAGCTAGTTGAGGGTATCCCACAACAAAAGCATGATGCTGTATTTGTAGGAAAAATAAAAACACTATCAGATTTAAAAAAAGGGAATGATGAGTACCGTTATGAAAACCCACAGGCTAAAACCTACGCCTACCTTATAAGAGAATCTAAAACAGACGAAAAAGATTTTTTTAACTATACTATTGATACCATATTTATATAAAATGAAAATAACAATCACCTATTTATGTCTTTTAATGTTACTGGTATCTTGCAAAGGCAAGATTACCAATATAAAAATAACCCCTACTGGTAATTACAAAAGCTATAAAAGTTTTATAAGCTATAGAGCATTTCCAGATGATGACCATAAGGAAGATTCTGCTTTTATCTATATGCCTTTCTCTTTTAAATTAGACAATGATACGGGCCGTGATTTAATAATATCACATATATGGAATAATTTTTCTAGCGGCTCATACCTTCCGTCCATTATTGATAATAAATATTATGATGATAGACATATTGGGATCAAGCTCAATTCAGGCAATAGCATTGCTATTACTATGTTTGTACATTTACCGGTTGCTGTAAATGTATTGGATAAATCCCATTCAGAAAGGTATTTAGATATGTTTAGGAAACGTAAAATAGATTCGATTGTAGTTAATAAATTTAATCCTAAACTACAGAAAGTGATTGATTCGTTACTTAAAAAAAAGGAGATTGCTATTTATTATGATGAAAATAAAAGTCGCACTGCTGGGTTTATGGCGTCTTATTGTGTAAATAAGAAAGTGTTGGCTATTTTTAAAATGGATTCTATAGTAAATCTAAAAGATGGTTTTAAGTACAATTGCGATTAACTGGTATAAAAAATAATATTAGTATCGTTGCCGGAATGGGTATCACTGTGTTAGTACCCGGCCTAAACTATAATAATGATGACGATTTCGGTGTAGAGGGCAAAGAGTTATTCAAAACGGGTATAGTAAAAGATGCCGGGGACGAGGAATATAACAGGATTACCCTAAAACTGCGCTTAGACCCGGAATGGAAAGCCCAATTAGAAGAAGACAAAGGGCCTTTTAAGGACGGGGCTTTGGATTTTTTCTGGAAGTGGGAATATCTAAACACCACGTATACCTCCGAAAAAATTATCCTGAAGGTGTATTATAAAAGGGACTTATTTATTAAACCGGCCCATCCCTCTAAGTATCACTTTCCTGAAGTTATAGATAGTAAAACAGGCGATTTTATTGTATTTTTAAAAAATGAAGCCGGCGATGTGGTGGGCTCTATGAACACTAAAATAGAAAAATTTTATGCGGTAAGGGTTACTGTTACCGCTAAATATAATTTTGTTGGCGGCACCAACGAAGTGGTCAAAAAACTGTATGAAGAAAAAATAAACCTGCATACAGGGAAAACCACCAATACGACACTATTTGAGGTAAAAGAACTGGTCGCGTTCAAAGCAAAAAAAAGTGGTACGATAACCCACCTGGAAAGCAGCAGCGCAAGCCAGGTAAGAAAGAAATTTTCTGATTATTACAATGTGCACGACATCGGTAAGTACGGGCTACAGGGCTTACGGGAAGCTATGAATGTATTTGGCTATATCGACCTTTTTAACGATGCCAGTGCTGCCATAGCGGGCAAAGACCTGTCGACTTACGATACCATAGGCATGGGCACTGCCGCAGCAGAGCAGGCCACCAAAGTGGCAGCGGCACAGGAAACCCGGCTGGGTATCATGACCGCAGAAGAAATAGCCATGATGTCGTTACCGGAATGGGTATCGCCGGTACTCTTTGGTGTAGCCGTTTTTGAGGAAACAATAACCAAACCCTTTGTAGCAGAAGTTATGCAGCA
>DASVUQ010000146.1:0-2518 GCA_036386975.1 Flavobacterium sp.
CTTGTGGGATGGTCATGATGAAGAATCTATATTTGCGTCATCAGAATTTGACCATGAACAGTTTGAATATAATGGCGGTTCAGGTGGTGCACATATGGCAAATGGAGGATTCTATTCCAACGAAGAAATGGTGTTGGATGCAGTAGTTGCACAAATAAATAGCAACGGTTGGGAAAAGAGCGCGAAGCATCAGGGTTATGGGAATTGGAAAAATGAAGACGGGTCTGTTACATTTATAGAAAATAAAAAAGGGGGTAAATATTATGTAACAGGAGCAACAAGTGTTTTTGAATTGCAGGTAGGCTATAACTATCTGGATTTTCTGAGCAAAAATGCAAAAGCCAAGCGAGAAAGACACGATAAATTGGCAGGGTCAGTAGCTGCCAGTAGGGAATATGGCGGGGATGGAAGTGGCAGTGTTCAGGATGTAGCCTTAAGCACATTGCATACAATAGAACAGTTCAATCCTGTTTCGCAGATGTGGGATGCAATGAGCATCGCAATGGGTGGAACAGACAAGTATGGAAGGGAAAGAAATAGTGTTGATATGGGGTATGCGGTTGTTGGTTCAATTCCATTTCTTGGAATGGAAGCAGGGGTTACCAAGGGATTAGTCAATGCAGAGAAAGTTAGTGGGTCATATTTATTAGAGTTTCAAAGTGGTAAGTTTTATGCAGGAAAAGGTTTGGAACCTCGAATGATGCAATCAATAAACCGAATTGAAACTACCTATGGTGATAAACTTGTGAAAAGCACCTTTTATCCAGCATCAAGCATAAAAGCTGCTTTTATTAATGAGCATAAAATGATGATGCAGTTTGGAGGTCCTTTAAAATTTAATCCGCTTTCACCGACATACAACAAAATATTTTCACCAGGTAAAAAATTAGGAGGATTTTAATAATGAAACCAGAAATAATAAACGGATTTAAATTTCAAAAGGATATAGATGGTTCAAAAAAATTAATTATTGAATCATCAAAATTAGACGAATGCATAAAATATGTTTTGGACGGTAATATAAAATCAATTACGATTAATTATTTCCAAGGATATGAATTGCCAGACATTGATTTTCTCTATAAGTTATCCAATGTTTTAGAAGGTTTGCATCTGCCAGAAACAAAGTTTGATATTAAAGTGTTAAATAGCCTTCATAATTTAAAATATTTAGGTTTTGCTGACAATAAAAAAGATGTTGTTGACCTTTCAAGTTTTCCAAATCTTGAGAGTTTAGCTTGCGACCATTCATCCAGATTAAGAGGTTTAGATACTTGTAAAAAATTGAAAAGTTTAGCATTAACAGGATATAAGTCTCAGAGTAAGGGTTTGTCAGAATTGCCTTCATTTTCTGTTCTTCAAGAACTTTATTTGTTTAAGGCTGATATTGCAAACCTGCAGGGTGTTGAACGCTATGGTACTCTAAAAAAAATCGCACTATTTGGTGCTTCAAAACTAGAAACCGTGGCGGCATTGAAACCGTTATATGACAGTCTTGAAGAAATCCAAATAGAGCAGTGCAAAAAGATAAATGATTTCGAAATCATTGGTAAAATAAAATCTCTCAAAAAAATAATATTATCCGAGTCAGGGGCAATTAAAAGCTTAGTCTTTTTAGAGGAGTTGCCCCGGCTTGAATTTATAAGTTTTTGGGGGACAAACGTTTTAGATGGGGAAATTAAATATTGTGAGGGTATTAGCTATGTAGGCTTTGATAATAAAAAGCACTATACTCACAAATCAGAGCAGTTTAAGAAGTAAAAAAGGAGTAATGTTCCGCTCGTGAGCAGGTTCTCTTCCAAGTGAGGGAACTCGCGGAACATTACGAACTTTTAGGTATGAAGGTACAACACATTTTTTTGAAAATGAATTTTCTTATGAATAGATTTAAACACCAGTCATAGCGATTGGTGTTTTTATTTAGATTTACTTCCAAGTTCTTTGATAAAAACATTCTACAGCATTACCCTCACGGCTCTACATTACCAGGCCGTAATTACATATCTGCTACCGCTTATGATTATGCGTACCAGGGACAGGAAAAAGATACCGAGACAGGTTATCTTAACTTTGACTTAAGGCAATACGACCCAAGAATAGGAAGATGGTTTAATCCTGACCCGATGGGGCAATACCATTCTCCTTATCTTGCAATGGGAAATAATCCTGTTAACAGGATTGACCCAACAGGAGGGAAGGATGGAAATCTCCCGCCTGTAGAAGTTGTCGCATATCAGTATGGAACCCCAGGAGACCCTTATGGATTGCTGAGTGGTTCAGGGGGCGCCAATAAAGGAGTAGCCTTCCGAAAGCACTTAGTTGGCTTCCAAGTGATGGTGCATTCGGAAGGCTACGAACTTTTAGGTATGAAGTTACGAAGGAATTTTTTGAAAATGAATTTTCTTATGAATAGATTTAAACACCAATCGTAGCGATTGGTGTTTTTATTTAGATTTACTTCATGTTCTTTGAATAAAATACTCGTAGGATATTAGGGTCACGGCTCCACATCGCCAGG
>DASVUQ010000147.1:0-13068 GCA_036386975.1 Flavobacterium sp.
CAATTAATGGATAAATAATTTCATTAGAATTATTATTATCTCCAGAAAAAATACTAACAAATATGGGGTTCAAAGTATAACCTCCTTCATTAATTACTTTTGTAATATAAAGTAAGGATTCATTATATTTTGGGGTACCAGTATACACCTGAGCATTAATGTACAGCTTAGATAAAAGCATTCTTACAACAGCTTTATTTGCTCTACCATATTGATTTGTAGTAGGAACTGTGCTTTCAATCGCTAATAATTCTGATTCTACAAAATTAAAAAGCTCTTGTCTTGAAGCTTCTGGTAATGAGGCAGATTGACCATAATTGGCATCGGTTGCTAATACCCCTTTTCCGAAACAGTCAATTAAATAATAATAAGCTAATGAGCGAAGGAATCTTACTTCACTTACGATGGCTTCTTCATTTTCAACATCTACCGTGTTAAGAACAACTAAAAGGTTATTACATTGTGGGATCGTATAATAAATTCTGTTATACATGTATCTGAAAAACTTGTTGTTTGCATCCCAGTTGGATGTAGTTGTCAATTGATCCAAACCATCATCTCCCCATCTATTTTTCATTGCATCTGCCGTGAAATCCTGAAGGTTTACAATTCCTCTTAAAAAAGGAGATTCACCAGCATTATCACTGATGTCAGAACTATCAGGGCCATTTGGCCCTGATAGGGCAAATGATCCATATAGTTTAGACAAAATGCCGGTAATTGCATTTGGGTCTTGCTGTAAAAGCTGTTCTAATGACAACTCTACTCTTGGTTTAGTATTTAAGTCGTCTGTACAAGAAATAGCGCAGACAAGTAAAATACTAAAGCCAAATAATCTAATTTTTTTCATATTTTTCATTTTAATTTTTTAAAAATCTAAACTTAAACCGAACGTGTACATTGTAGGCCTAGGATAAAAATTATTATCAATAGAACTAAAATTTTCAGGGTCCTGACCAGAATATTTAGTTAATATAAATGGGTTTTGCACAGCTCCATAAACTCTTAACGAGCTTGATTTATAGAATTTATTGAATTTGTAGCCTGCAACAATATTTTCACAGCGCAAGAAAGTGGCATCTTCTAAGAAATAATCTGAAAAAGGTATATTTCCATTTACATTTTGAAAAGTTGGATCTGCCTCACCTGAGTAAAAATCCAGAACATTACTTAAGCTATTGTTGTTGATCGGAATTGCTTTTCTTGTCCATCCAGAGGTTAATCTTCTGGCGTTATAAACCTGGCCTCCTATTTGTCCTCTAAAGCTTGAGCTAAGATCCCAGTTTTTATAATTAAAGTTAAAGCCAAATCCAAATGTCCAATTTGGTGCTAATGCTTTATAATACCTGTCATCATTGCTAATTTGACCATCTGCATTTCTATCTACATAAGAACCAACTATTGGGTTTCCTTGTTGATCATATAATTGTTGGAAAACCCAAGCAGAGTTGGGTTGAAAACCGACAGTGTGTCTGCCTAAATTCACATTTGTTCCTGTTGGCAACCCCGAACTTGTCGGAATTGTTGTGACATCTTGCAAGCTACTTACTTCAACATAGTTGTAAGCTATATTTCCGTTAAATTCAAGATTAATGTTTTCAGTTTGCACTGGCTTAACATTTAAATTTAGCTCAAATCCTTTGCTTGATGTATTTCCAACATTTTTAATAAATGAATCAGACAAACCTTGACCTGGAGGAAGAGGAACTCTTGCTAATAAATCAGTTGTTTCTCTTTTGTATATATCAAAACTACCAGAAAGAAAATTATTTTTAAAGAAATCAAAATCAACCCCTAAGTTATAAGATGTTGTTTTTTCCCAAGTTAAATCTGGGTTAAAGGCAATTGCTGAATAAAGGCTTGATCCATCTAAGTATTGGCTGCTATTGTTCCCTACAGTAAATAATGGTGTAGAAGGGTAAAAACCAACGCTTCCGGTAATATCCTGCTGGCCTGTTTTACCCCAACCTAATCTTACTTTAAAGTCATTGACAAAGTCAACATTTGTTAAAAAGCTTTCTTCCTTTAGCTTCCAAGCAATTGCAGCTGAAGGAAAGTATCCCCATCTGTTATCTTCACTAAACAATGAAGAACCGTCTGCTCTTAAAGATAAAGTTACCAAATATTTATTAGCGAAATCAATATTTGTTCTTCCAAAAAATGATTGAAGATTTAATTCATTATAATATCTGTTATTAGGATTTTGAACATTTGGAGTCAATTCTCTCAGTCCAGTATCTAAATTATATTGATAAATTCTTTTATTACCGTCATTTTTAAAATTTTGATAAGAATATCCTCCTTGAACTTCAAATCTTGATAAGAAACCATTTAATTGTTTAGTATAAACTAAATAAGAATCTAAAGTAGTATTTGTCATCGATTGATTTTCAAGATAATTCACTCCTGGGTTAAAAACAAAGTTGGTATTAATATCACCCCCTTGGTTAAACCTATAAGTTGCAATAGAATTATCTGAAAAAGTTTCTCTGATTTTAGCTCTTGAAGCATCTAGTCCTAAGTTAACAACTGCTCTTAATTCTGGCAGAAAATGCATCTTGTAATCAAATTCTATGTTTCCTAAAAATCGAATGGCTCTTTCAGGTCTTTGCCTTTGTTCTAATAGAGCTAAAGGATTGCTTTGACCGTCTAAAATTAATCTGTTTCCGTCAACTGTTGTATTTTGATAATAGCCGCCAAATCTGTTTGATGGGCTATTATCATACACTGGTTTTGTTGGATCCATACCTATGACACCGCCTAAAACACCACTTTCATCTATTGCATTTTTATCGGTAATAATTCCTTTAGCATTCAAATCAATTTTAAGATTATCATCAAAAATAGTAGGGGTCATTTTAAAAGAGTAACTATATCTTTCATAATCATTTGTTTTAACAACACCTTCATTTCTGGTATATCCTACTGAAGCCCTAAAAGGAATTTCGCCATATAAGTTGGCTCTTGCGCTAAAATTATGGTCTGTAGAAATTGATGTTCTATAGATTTCATCTTGCCAATCTGTGTTAGAGATAATTCTACCTTCAATTTCAGGCGTAGCTAAATTATCTGTCGAAGTAGAATTTGGATCATCAATACCTAAAAAATTTGTAAAACCTGGGTGATATTCCTGGATAAATCTTACAAATTTATCACTATTCATCAAATTAACTTTTTTAGTTACTTTTCCAGCCGTAACATTGGCAGAATAATTAAACTGTGGTGCTCCCGAAGTACCTTTTTTGGTAGTAATAATGATTACCCCATTTGATGCCCTTGAACCATAAATTGCCGAGGCCGAAGCATCTTTTAAAATGGTAAAACTTTCAATATCATTTGGATTTATTAATGCTAGTGGATTATTAACTCCGGCTGGAGTAGTGTTGTCAACAGGAATTCCATCAATTACAATCAGAGGGCTATTATTGGCATTTAATGAAGCTCCACCTCTAATTCTAATATTTGGTGCAGCATCTGGCTGTCCTCCATTGTTTGTAATTCTAACTCCGGCCGCCTTTCCTGTAAGCAGTTGGTCAGCAGAAATAATTGCACCTCTATTGAACTCTTTTGACGTGACATTTGTCACAGCTCCGGTTGCGTCTTTTTTCTTTACACTACCATAACCTACCTGAACAATTACTTCATTTAATTGTGAAGCACTTTCTTCAAGGCTGATGTTTATATTACTTTGAGCATCATAAACAACACTTCCTTCGTTATACCCTACGAAAGAAAATAAGATTGTCGCTCCCTTAGTTACATTAGTTAATCTAAATTTTCCATCAAAATCCGTTGATGCACCGTTTGTAGTACCTTTAACTACTACATTAACACCTGGGAGCGGCTGCCCCGTTGTTTTATCAAAGACTTGCCCTGATAAAGCTTGCTGGGCCATAACACTAAAAGGAAGGAGTAGCAATAAAAAGAACAACTTTTTATAAATTGTTTTCATACATTTTGTTAGTTTAATTTAAGTTTACCGCATATAATTTTACTTCGAAAGTTAAATTTATGTAAACATTTGATTAAAAAAAAGTAAATAGTATAAAATTTGGAGCGAAAACGTTTTCGTGTTGACAACTTTTATAGAAACACATATATTTAGTGCAAAAATTAGCATTACCAAAATTATATTTTATCTTTATTAAGAAATTAGCATTTATATTATTCACAAAATGAAAAGAAAGGTTACTTTAAAACAAATTGCCAAAGAATTAGATGTTTCTATTTCAACTGTTTCTAAATCTTTAAAAGATAGTCCGGAGATTAGTGAAGATACCCGGCAAAAAATACAGGCTTTTGCCAAATTATATAATTATAAACCTAATAATATTGCGCTTAGCCTTAAAAACAGAAAAACCAAATCCATAGGTATCATTATTCCTGAAATCGTACACCACTTTTTTGCTACAGTAATTAGCGGTATAGAGCAGGTAGCTAATGAACAGGGATATACGGTGATAGTATGTTTGTCTAATGAATCCTTTGATAAAGAAGTAATTAATATGGAAATGCTGGCCAATGGAAGTATTGACGGGTTTATCATGTCATTATCTAAGGAAACGCAGTTTAAAAAAGATTTTCATCACATTACAGAAGTAATCAATCAGGGAATGCCTGTAGTAATGTTTGACCGTATTACCAATGAAGTATTTTGTGATAAAGTCATCATTGATGATAAGTTAGCGGCTTATGAGGCCGTACAATTTCTTATTCGTTCCGGCAAAAAGAAAATTGCCCTTGTAACGACTGTCGATTATGTAAGTGTTGGTAAATTAAGAACTGATGGGTATGTAAACGCTTTGCTCGACAATGACCTTCCATTCAATGAAAATTTAATTATTAAAATTGAAGATATGGATAACTGCGAAATTAAAATCGGACAATTAATAGAAGATAAAGCCATAGATGCAGTTTTAGCCGTAAATGAACTATTTGCCGTAACTATTATAAAAAAAGCGAGTGAATTAAAGCTTAAAGTTCCCGAAGACCTTTCGGTAATTGCTTTTACTGATGGTATTATTTCGCAGTACTCTACACCTACTATTACTACCGTGAGCCAGAATGGAATTAAAATGGGGCAAAAAGCAGCCAAAATGCTTATTGACCGTGTAGAAGCAGAGGAAAATGACGAAGAACAGGAAGAACATTACAGGACTGAAATCATCGAAACCCAGTTGATTGAAAGAGAATCTACAAAATGAAGTGGTTTAAAGTTTTTTAATTGAAGCGAAAAATAAAGATTTTTGTTTTAAATTTTAATTTTTTTGCACTGCATAGCAGGGCTACGGAGTAAAAAAAAAGTGAAATTTAGGGCAGAAAGACTATTTTGCAGCCAATTGGAAAAAGTTTAAACCACTTCAATAGTTAAAAATAAATTTTAGTTCTAAAAAAATTATATATTTACCGCAAATATCAAAGCTTATAATTTTACTTCGAAATAAAATTAAGTTTTGATAAGCATAGCGCTTATCGTATCATCTTTAAATTACGATAATGGAAAAGCGTAAGTTAGGTTTTTGGGAAATCTGGAACATGAGTTTTGGTTTCTTAGGGATTCAATTTGGTTTTGCACTACAAAATGCAAACACTTCTAGAATTTTTGACACTCTCGGTGCTGAAGTCGATAAAATAGGGCTTTATTGGTTAGCTGCCCCACTTACAGGGCTCATAGTCCAGCCCATAGTAGGGTATTTTTCAGACAGGACCTGGACAAGATTAGGACGAAGAAGGCCTTATTTTTTAGCCGGTGCCATCCTTTCTTCCATTGCATTAATAATGATGCCCAACTCTCCTACACTATGGATTGCCATTGGTACTTTATGGATAATGGATTCTTCGATAAACATTTCCATGGAACCCTTTAGGGCTTTTGTCGGTGATAATTTACCGGAAAAACAACGGACTTTAGGATTTGCAATGCAAAGTTTTTTCATAGGCCTTGGTGCCGTTGTAGGTTCTGCACTACCTTATATTTTTACCAACATCATAGGACTGGAGAATACTGCTGCAAAAGGTATTATTTCACCGTCTGTAAAATGGTCATTTTATGTTGGAGGAATTGTATTCTTGCTTGCGGTTCTATGGACAGTTTTTAAATCGAAAGAATATTCCCCTCAGGAATTAGAAAATTTCGAAAGAGCAACTAAAGCTTTAAAATCCGGAGATGGTACCTTAGAAAAAGGCTGTTCAGAAAAAAGGCAATTTAATATAGGCCTTATATTATCAGTAATTGGATTAGTACTTTCTTATCTGGTATATGATTTAAATGCTAAAAGTGAAAACAGCCACAAAGAACTTTATATTTTATCTATAGGGATCTTAGTTGCCGGATTACTTTTCGCTATAGTTTCATTATTAAGAAAAAATAATGTACAAAACGGTTTTACTATAATTATAACTGATTTATTGAATATGCCGAAAACTATGAAACAACTTGCCTGGGTACAGTTTTTTTCATGGTTTGCACTATTTTCAATGTGGATATATACCACAAAAGCGGTTACCGGTCATGTGTTTGGCACTTCAGACACCACTTCTAAACTGTATAATGATGCTGCCGATTGGGTATCTATTATGTTTACCGTTTATAACGGCGTTGCTGCTGCTGTCGCTTTTTTACTTCCTGTTTTGGCTAAAAGAACCAGTAATAAATTTACGCACATGCTCGCACTTTGTGCAGGCGGAATTGGTTTGATATCTATCTATTTTCTTTCTGACAAAGTAGGGTTACTACTTGCAATGATTGGAGTTGGTATAGCCTGGGCCAGTATTTTATCTATTCCTTACGCCATGCTTTCCGGATCATTACCTGCAAATAAAATGGGGTATTATATGGGTGTTTTTAACTTTTTTATTGTTATCCCTCAAATTGTTGCAGGGACCATTTTAGGTTTTTTGGTAAATACATTTTTTAATGACGAACCCGTTTATGCATTAATTATTGGCGGGTGCTCCATGATTGTTGCCGGACTTTTAACATTAACAGTTTCCACTAATAGAAAGATTAATATTAATGAATAAGAAAGCATTCATATTCGATTTGGACGGTGTAATTGTTGACACCGCAAAATACCATTTTTTAGCCTGGCAAAAAATAGCCGCTGGATTAGGAATAGAATTTACACCTGAACATAATGAAGCATTAAAAGGAGTAAGCCGTGTACGTTCTTTAGATATCATCTTAAGTATGGGGAATATAAACGCTTCAGATGAAGACAAAAGTAAATGGCTCATTCAAAAAAATGAGGATTATTTATCTTATCTGATTGATATGGACCAGAGTGAAATTTTGCCGGGCGTGCTTCCTGTATTAAAATACCTTAAAGAAAAAAATCAACTTATTGCACTAGGTTCAGCAAGTAAAAATGCAAGGCCTATACTCGAAAAAACAAACACACTACATTATTTTGATGCTATAGTTGATGGCAATGATGTTACCAATGCAAAACCGGATCCCGAAGTATTTCTTCAGGCCGCACGGTTATTACAGGTAAAAAATGAAAATGCAGTAGTGTTTGAAGATTCTGTAGCAGGCATACAAGCCGCTAATGCTGCTCAAATGACAAGTATTGGAATAGGAGAAGAAGCCATACTACACGAAGCAAGATACAACTTTAAAGACTTTACCTTTATTGATGAGTCTTTTATAAATGCACTAATAAATTAAATATTTTAAAGTTTTCGAGACAACTTGAAACCTTAAACTTTTAGACAACGATTAAAATGAACCAGGATTATATAAAACCCGATAATTGGTCGATTATCGAAGAAGGATTTGATGCGGAAAGAGTAAAATCATCCGAAAGCCTTTTTAGTATAGGAAATGGGGCCATGGGGCAAAGAGCAAATTTTGAAGAACATTATTCCGGTAAAACTTTCCAGGGAAGTTATATTGCAGGGATTTATTATCCTGATAAAACCAAAGTGGGATGGTGGAAAATCGGTTATCCTAAATATTTCGCCAAAGTATTAAATGCCCCTAACTGGATTGGTATTGCTATTGAACTTAACGGGGAAAACCTTGATTTAAATTCCTGTACCCAGGTAAAAAATTTTCGTCGTGAACTGAATATGAAGGAAGGCTGGTACCATCGTTCCTTTGAAGCCACTTTACAAAACGGATTAGAAATAGCCATAAATGTCCGCCGTTTTTTATCTTTAGATTTAGATGAAGCCGGGGTTATTCATTATGAAATACAACCTTTAAATGATAGTGCCCATATTATTTTTAAACCTTATATTGACGCTGGTGTCACCAACGAAGATGCTAACTGGGAAGAAAAATTCTGGGAACCTTTAGATGTTAATCATAAAAACAATGAAGCTTTTGTAACGGCAAGAACTTTTAAAACCCATTTTGTCGCTACAACATTTATGCATAACAATATTTTAGTAAACGATAAAGATTTAGACCTTCTTCCGTCCCATACTGATTTTGATAACGAAAAAATACAATTTACGTATGAAGTAACTGTTGATAAAGGCGAAAAAGCAGCTATCCAAAAAATCGCCGGTTATACTGTTTCTTTAAATCACACTAATACACAGGCAGCTGCAGAACAGGTAATACAATCTGCCTTAGCAAAAGGATATGAACAGCTTTTAAAAGAACAAATTCAGGCCTGGGCCAAAATCTGGGAAATGTCAGACATTACTATTGATGGCGATGTAAAGGCGCAGCAAGGGATACGTTTTAATATTTTTCAGTTAAATCAAACGTATTTAGGAAAAGATTCGCGACTCAATATTGGTCCAAAAGGATTCACCGGAGAAAAATACGGAGGTTCAACCTATTGGGATACAGAAGCCTATTGTATCCCATTTTATATGGCTACAAAAGACCAACAGGTAGCACGTAATTTATTGACTTACAGGTACAATCAGCTGGATAAAGCCATAGAAAACGCAGAAAAAAACCTAGGGTTTAAAAATGGTGCCGCACTATACCCGATGGTAACCATGAATGGTGAAGAATGCCATAACGAATGGGAAATCACACACGAAGAAATCCACAGGAATGGTGCTATTGCTTTTGCTATTTATAACTATCATCGTTACACCGGAGATTATTCCTATATTCCTGAGAAAGGATTGGAGGTTTTAATTGGAATTGCACGTTTCTGGCATCAGCGGGCATCTTTTTCTAAAAACAAGAACCAGTATATGATCCTTGGTGTGACAGGCCCTAATGAATACGAAAATAACGTTAATAATAATTTCTACACTAATTATATTGCAAAATGGTGTATTGATTACACATACGATCAAATTCAGAAAGTTGCTGCAGAATATCCATCCGACCACAATCTTATTATTCAAAAAGTACAACTTTCAGAAGCTGAATTACAGGAATGGAAACAAGTATCAGGCAATATGTATTTCCCTTATTCTGAAGAACTGGGCATATACCTGCAACAGGACGGTTTCTTAGATAAAGATTTGGTTAAGGTAAAAGACTTAGACAAATCGCACCGCCCTATCAATCAAAAATGGTCGTGGGACAGGGTACTTCGTTCCCCCTATATAAAACAAGCCGATACTTTACAGGGATTTTATTTCTTTGAAGATCATTTCACAAAAGAAGAACTGGAAAAACATTTTGATTTTTATGAGCCGTTTACCGTTCATGAAAGTTCGCTTTCGCCTTGCGTACACTCTATCCAGGCAGCTGTACTGGACAAAATGGATATGGCTTATACTTTTTATTTAAGGACCTCACGCCTTGATTTGGACGATTACAATAAAGAAGTGGAAGAAGGTTGTCATATTACATCAATGGCAGGTACATGGATGAGTATTGTAGAAGGTTTTGGTGGTATGCGTATTAAAAATGATACGTTGCACTTTGCTCCTAAAATTCCGAAAGAATGGAATGGATATTCTTTTAAAATCAATTTCAGGAATCAGATTTTAAAAGTTTCAGTGAATCAGAAGGCAACCACTTTTTCACTAGAAGGCACTACTGAAATTACGGTTTTTGTTAATGAAAAAGAAGTTTTGGTCCAGCCGGATAATTGGGTCACTGTTTAAATAATTTTTCTCAAGGTCACAAAGAACTTTCACTTTGTGGTTTTGCTTTTAATGATATAATTGATATCGGATATTGTTTAATAATTCTCGCAAAGGCGCAGAGACGCAAAGCCAGTATTAGTTGTTTATTTTAATTTTATGTTTACGGAAAGGCGCAAAGAATTATAATTTTTGTTTTGCATTTAATGATGAGAGACTTAAAGCTATACTATGACTTAATGAATTTGTATAAATATATCATTAATACCATATCAAACAATCCTAAGTTTGCGCCTTTGTGTCTTTGCGAGAAAAATAAATGATTAATAAAATATATGGATGAAAATGAACTATCAAAATTAATAGTAAATCTAAGTTATAAAATCCATACACAACTTGGGCCCGGGCTTTTAGAAAGTGTTTACGAGGCAATACTGTATTTCGAATTAACGAAATATAATCTAAAAGTAGAACGACAAAAACCAATTCCTGTTGTATGGGAAGATGTACATCTCGACATAGGATTTCGGGCTGATTTAATTGTTGAAGAAAAAGTTATTATAGAAATAAAATCAGTAGAACAAATTTCAAATGTTCATTTAAAACAAGTACTGACTTATTTAAAAGTTACAGACATAAAATTAGGGCTACTAATCAATTTTAATGAAGCATTAATTAAAAATGGAATCAAAAGAATCGTAAACAATTTATATTAATCAATTCTGGCTTTGCGCCTTTGTGCCTTTGCGAGAAAACAAATCAAACAATCAAAAGAACTGTAAATAAACTATACTAATCAAGCTTAGCTTTGTGCCTCCACGTCTCTTTGCGAGAAAATAAATAAACTCATGAAAAAGCTCTTATTCTTTTTATTCATTACAACGTCAGCCCTTGCTCAGATTGACCGCGTAGAACCTCCTTTTTGGTGGGCCGATATGAATCTTACTAATCTTCAGATTATGTTCTACGGTAAAAACATTACTCAATACGATGTCTCTGTTTCAAATGCAGTAATCATTGAAAATAGTATCAGAACTGAAAACCCTAATTATATTTTCGTCACCATCAACACAAAAAATATTACCGCTCAGGATCTTGTTTTTTCTTTTAAGAGTAAGAACAAAGTGGCCTTTACCAAAAATTATACCCTAAAATCAAGAAGAGAAAATTCAAAATTCCGAAAAAGTTATGATGCGTCAGATGTCATCTATCTTTTAATGCCGGACCGTTTTGCCAATGGTAATGCCAATAACGACAACTCAAAAGAAACTACAGAAAAAGCAAACAGAAGCAATCCCGGCGGAAGGCATGGCGGTGATATTGATGGCATCATCAAGAACCTCGATTATCTCAAAGGGCTCGGTGTAACTGCCATCTGGCCTACACCGCTTTGTGAAGATAACGACGAAGCCTATTCTTATCATGGCTACGGACAATCTGACGTTTATAAAATTGACCCACGCTACGGGACCAATGAAGATTATGTCCGCCTGAGTGCCGAGCTACACCAGCGTGACATGAAAAATATTATGGATTATGTAACCAACCATTGGGGATGGCAACACTGGATGATCAAAGACCTGCCAACGTCCAACTGGATACATCAGTTCCCGGAATTTACGCAGACCAATCACCGGCTGACTACATTGTTTGATCCTAATGCCGCTGCTTCCGATGTGAAATTATGCGCAGAAGGATGGTTTGTAAAATCAATGCCTGACCTTAATCAATCCAATCCTTTAGTTTTAAATTACCTGACACAGAACGCCATCTGGTGGATTGAATATGCAGACCTGGACGGCTTTCGTGTAGATACTTATCCGTATAATGATAAAACGGCTATTGCACAATGGACAAAAAACATAACTGATGAATATCCCAATTTTAATATTGTAGGTGAAGTTTGGCTGCACGACCAGGCACAAATAGCCTACTGGCAGAAAGACAGCAAAATCGGGGCAATTCAAAACTATAATTCAAATTTACCAAGCGTGATGGATTTTACATTACATGATGCCATTAGCGGAGGTGTTTTTAATGAAGACCAGCCGGCATGGGACAAAGGAATTATGAAAGTGTATGAGAATTTTGGTAATGATTTTTTATATCCAAATCCGAATAATTTATTAGTTTTTGCCGAAAACCACGACACCCAACGCTTTAACGAAATTTATAAAAACGATCTTAGCAAATACAAAATGGCAATGGCACTGATTGCAACCGTTAGGGGTATTCCGCAAATCTATTACGGTTCAGAAATTGGAATGTCCGGCAACAAAGAAAAGTTAGGCGATGCTGATATCAGGAGGGATTTTCCCGGAGGATGGAACGGCGACACCAATAATGCTTTTACAACTGATGGAAGGACATCTCAGCAAAAACAATTCTACGATTTTACATCGAAGCTATTACTTTGGAGGAAATCAAACGCGGTAATTCATTCTGGAAAAACGACCCATTATTCCCCGCAGAATAACACCTATGTTTATTTTCGTTATAATGAAACCGAAACAGTAATGGTCATCATCAATAACAATTCTGAAAAACAAACACTTAAAACCAGTCGTTTCAAAGAAAACATTAAAAACTATAGTTCAGGAAAAGATGTCCTTTCAGATAAAACAATTGATGTGAAAAATGATATTATAATAGACGGAAAATCCGTTTTAATTTTAGAATTAAAGTAAAGTTCCATTCCCGTAACTAAGCTGAGCCAGATCGTTCCATAGTTCCAAAAAAATAAAAATGAAAAAAATAATTCTTTTATTCCTGTTACCGTTTTTTTGCTTCGCACAAAATGCAGACAGGAAATACGTATCTTCCGTTTGGAAAAATAACATTTTAGAAGTTAAAACTTCTGACGGTACGTATCGTATAAAACCGTATTCGGATAAAATTATTGAAACTACATTTCTTCCTGATGGTGAAAAATTCAATCTTGTTTCACATGCCGTAGTAATGCAAACGGGTAATATTGCTTTTAAATTTTCTGAAACGTCAACCGTATTAGATTTAAAATCAAATAGCATTGCCGTACGTATTCAAAAAGCTCCATTC
>DASVUQ010000148.1:0-6562 GCA_036386975.1 Flavobacterium sp.
GTACTTGATGCTTTGAATGTAAAATATATCATTGTCCCAACGGAAAAAGGTGATATCCCGATCACAAATCCCTTTGCTAACGGAAGTGCCTGGTTTGTTACTACTATAAAATTAGTACATTCTGCTGATGAAGAAATGAAAGCACTCGGCACTACTGATTTAAAAAATACTGCTATCATTAATACAAAAGATGCCGGAAATTTTGAAAAAACTACTTTTACAAAAGATGCAACAGCATCAGTTTCATTAACAAAGCATCTTCCTAATTATATTAAATACACAACGAATAATACAAACGATGCCGTGGCCGTTTTTTCTGAAATATATTATCCAAAAGGATGGAATGTATATGTAGACGGAAAACCAGCCCAACATTTTAGGGTAGATTATGTTTTGCGTGGTATGAAAATCCCTTGGGGCAAACATACTATAGAATTTAAGTTTGAACCTCAGGTGGTAAAAACAGGAAGTACTATAGCCTTAATAAGTTCTATTTTAATTGTATTGTTGGTCATTGGTGGTTTCTATCTGGAAAGAAAAAACCTTCGTAAGCAATTAGAATAATTAATTTGAAGTCTGACGCTAAAAAAGTATTAATCATAACCTATTACTGGCCTCCTGCCGGTGGTCCCGGGGTGCAACGCTGGCTTAAGTTTGTAAAGTACCTTCCTGATTTTGATATTCAGCCTGTTGTTTATGTACCTGAAAATCCAACGTATCCTATTATTGATAAGGATCTGGTTTCAGAAGTTTCAGCTCAGGCTATTATTATCCGCAAAAAAATATGGGAACCTTATCAACTCGCTTCTTTTTTTTCTAAAAATAAGACCAAAAAAATTAGCTCCGGTATTATTCCAAATAAAAAAAAGCAATCTATTCTGGAACGTTTTTTACTTTGGGTCAGAGGCAATATTTTTATTCCTGATGCCCGATTTTTATGGGTTAAACCTTCCGTCAGCTATTTAAAGGATTATATTCAACAGCATACTATTGATACTATAATTACTTCCGGTCCTCCGCACAGCCTGCATCTTATAGGCCTGGCATTACAGTCTCAACTTGCTGTAAAATGGATAGCCGATTTTCGGGACCCATGGACTACCATTGGCTATCATGATGCGATGAAGTTATCTTCTTATGCAAAAAGAAGACATGCAACACTGGAAAATAAAGTTCTGAATGCGGCTGATGTAATCCTGGTAACAAGTAATACTACAAAAAAAGAATTTCAAAAACTGACTTCACATCCTATTGAAGTCATTACAAATGGTTTTGATATTGAAAAAGTAGAAAAGCAAGTATTAGATACTAAGTTTACGTTAGCACATATAGGCTCGTTTTTATCAGATAGAAATCCTGAAATTTTATGGCAGGGTTTAGCAGAAATAATTCAGGAAATCCCGGATTTTAAATCGCATTTCGAGCTTAAACTAATTGGTACCGTAAGCCATGAAGTACTGGAGCGTATTACTACTTACAATTTAGGTTCCTATACTTGTAATCTGGGTTATGTTTCGCATAAAGAAGCTATAGAACATCAGAGAAAATCACAGGTTCTACTATTAATTGAAATTGATGCGCCTATAACAAAAAGCATTATTCCCGGCAAACTATTTGAATATATGGTTTCTGAAAGGCCAATCATTGGTATAGGCCCAAAAGATTCCGATTTTGCAGCTATTATTAACGACACGAATACGGGTGTATTCGTAGATTATACTGAAAAAGAGAAATTAAAAGCAACTATTATTGAATACTATAACCGCTTTTTATCTGGGAATTTAAGATCTAACGGTATCGGGCTTCAGCAATACTCCAGAAAAAACCTTACGCAACAATTAGTCAGGATAATAAATGAATACTCCCATTAGATTTTACACATTAGTTTATTTCTCCTAAAAAAAGCTGCCAAACCTCTTTCTTTTTGTCTCCAAAAGATTTTTCTTCAGGATAAAAGTAGATTTTCTGTTTTATTTTTTTCTGCTCTGTTTTGTTTTTGCCCGTAATTTCTAAAGTATAAGAAGTTGTCCAGAAATTGCTGGAAGTTGTTTCTTTTTGAATGTCTTTTACGGTAAATTTTAAACCTTTTGATTTTATTCTTTCTAGTAATTGGTCTAGCGTAATTTTATCCTGATTAAAAAAACCTGAAACTGTAACATTATTGTTAAACAGAGCGTAAATGTTTTCTTGCACTTGGCTTTTCAAAGCATCAGAAGCGTCTTCATCAGCATAAATTTCCAGATATTCATAAAAATCTTTCACTTTTGAAAACGAATTTTCTTCGTAAGCTTCAATAATTTTCATTGAAAAATTAGCTTTGATGCTGTTATTTTTTAATGCATTATTAGCTTCTTGCCCCGCAACACAATAACAGAAAAAATAAGCTATGACTATAAAATATTTCATTATTGCTTGATTCTTATAAATTCAATTTTTCCCGATTCATCGTTCCTTATTTCTATAATTTCCATTTTTCTTACTGATTCCGTAGGGATGATTAGCATTTGCGAAAACTCTTTTTTGTTGAAATAAGCAGCGCCCAAATCATTTTTCAGCATTAGGATTACTTCTAAATCCGGAGCTAAAATTTTATCCAATTGGGCCTTTCTTGCTTCCCAATCTTTTATATCAGATTTCATAAAAGCTTTTAGCATCATTGCAAAATCATCAGGTTTCATCAAAATTTCTCTGCTATTGGTACTTCCCACTTTTATTTCCTGTTTTTTATAATAAGGGCTTTCTAAAATTAGTTTTGTATTCTTATCGTTTGACGCTACTTCTACTTATGCATTTTTTATAGGGATTTGAACCTTTTCGTTATTTTCAATCTTATAGGCTTTTATATCTTTCGCCTGGATGGTTTCTTTTGTAAACTCATTTTTTAATTGAAATTTTTGAGTAGGTGTTTGATTAAAAAGCATGAAAACAACTAGGCCGATGAATAGAATGGCAATTCCCGATGCAACAATTATTTTAGGTCTTTGTAGTGTTTTTTCTTCTGGATTAACTTCCCTATTTTTAAAATTAAACTCATCCCAGCCTGAATATCCTGAAAACCGGCTTAAAATCTCAAGCATGTCTTTTCTGGGCAATTTTAAATTTGTTTCGGGTTTTAAATGGGTATAAATCCATTTCTCGCTCACATTCTGTTTGGTCTTTTCTTCAATTAAGATAATTAGATTCTGAATGTCCTGAGCACTAAAATTTTTCCAGTTTCCTCTGTAATACGGATGGTACTCCTGATAAATCAAAAGCACTTTTTGTTTTAATTTTTCGAAAATTTCTAGTTCAGTCATTCCATTTTCTTGAAGCAAAGGTAGTTGGAAAGGTATAAAAATTTACTGTAAATCCACTGTAAAAGTTTGTAGAAACTTTATAGTCAAAGGAAAGTGGTTTTTCCAGGCTACATTCTTGGCTTTGCCGTAATCTTGCCGAATAAACTTTTAAAAATATAAAGATGAAAGCAAACCTTACCTTATTTATGTTGTTTTTTTTAGTAGCAAACACTGCCAAAGGACAAGAATCCGGGAACGCCAATTATGGGAATAATAAGTATTATTCAAATCAAGTCAGTACAATTCAAACCACTTCTAGCACTCAGGATGAAATGATTATTACAATCAGAGGGATTTATAATGAAAGAGCAACTTCAAAAATAGCAGTTTTCAGCATACTCCAACTAGGCAAAACAGCCGCAGAGACAACCTCGCTGATGGATGAACGAATTACGGATGTTATCAATCAAATTCAACAATTTAATAAAGAAATTGAGGTGGTTACAGATATGATTTCTTTTGTTCCAATGTATGAATACGAGGTTGAAAAGAAAATTTTTAATCCAAAAACATACAATGAAAAACCATCTGGATTTGAACTGAAGAAAAATCTTATCGTGAAGTATAAAACACATAATGCATTTGATAAAATCATTGCTATTTGTGCCAAACAAGAAATATATGACTTAGCAAAAGTAGATTATACCACTAATAATTTTGCTTCAATTAAGGATCAACTGCAAAATAGGGCGATTGAAGAATTTAAAAAAACACTTTCCAACTATTCGCTTATAATGAATATTGATTTGACTAAAAAAGAAAAAATTGTTCAAGAAGGTTTCAATGTTTCTTATCCAATGGAAAGCTACCAGAATTATCAAGCTTATTCTCAAGCCAATGCTAATTTTGATAAAAAAAATGTAATCAATAATGTAGTAAAAAACACTACTCAATATTATAATTCGGTTCCGGTAAAATCACATACTTTTATTATTAATCCTGAAATTGCATCTCCTGCTATCCAGATTTTTTATGATTTAACTATTAGAATTAAACTAAAAGAAGATCAATTACCAAAAAATACTATCCAGAAAAATAATAAATATTATGTAATTACAGCTACCGGCGATATCAAACTTTTAAATATTTAGATAAAAAAGAAGGAGTCCCACAACTAAAAAAGTCCCTGTGAATTGAATATTTGAGTCATAGCCTCCAACAGAAGTTCTAATAGAAAACAGAAAAAAGGCTATTTCACGAGTTCTACTGCCCCCAAAAAGGTAGACATTATCTGGGGGTATTTTTATGGAAAGAAAAGTCACGTATGATTCTGGTAAATGATCAAATAACTTTTAGTATAAATTGTAACTGCCTTACCACTTATTATTAATACATTAGGAATACAATATGTTTCTTAATTCAATAACAATGTTCTTAAATTCCTTTTCCGTAAAGCCTCTATTACAAAAACACCCTTCAGCTATAGTAACTCTTCCGCAATGCAACCAGGAAAATGGCATATTTCCTTGTAAATCTAACCAGTCATTGCTATTATCTACAAAATAGAAATCAATATATTGAACCGTTTCCATCCAATTTTTGTTAAAATTGATTTCTATTGTATTTCCATACTGTTTTGTGCCCAGATCTACTTCGAGAGTGTTTTTTTATTGGAAGCAAGATATTCCGGGTAATCCATATAGTTTTCTTCAGTTAAGGACTGGCTTTTTGAGCGGCTTAATATATCCGCTTCAGGGGCATTTCTTCTCTCAGTTTTTAGTTTTGCGTGGGTTTTTTAGATTTAGATGCCGTATCGATTTATAAAATTTATTATAATCTATCTTATCCACTTTTACCATATATTCCGGAAACCATAAAATGCCATTTTCTTTATAACCATATCCTTTTTTTAAATATTCAAAGTCATTAGTAGTACATACTATAGTGTCATTTTCCTCTATTCGATATGAAATTGAAGAATCAGAAGGGTAATCAAAGTATATAAAACCACCCTGCATTTTAAGGTTGTCTCCGTATTTTATTGTCCATAAATCTGATATTGTAGCACCGAAATTATAATAATTTTTACTAATCCCAGCAGCTTCTTTGTTACTATATATGTATACATATATATTATTATGGGGATAAACATGATGATATTTATAAGATGAAGCTCGGTATATTATTTCTTTGTTTTTGGTAATTTCTAGTGTACAGTAACTATAATAATCGTTAAGTTCGTTACTAAATTCATAAGCATAATATACACTCTTTCCACAGGAAAAAAAGAGGCAGGCTGACAGTAATAGAATGGAGTTTTTCATAAGTTGATTATTTAACTTCTTCAAAATACTGTTTTCCCTTTTCCTGCATTTGGCACCATTGCCATTGATAATATGATTTGCGTTCAAAATCACAGTTTGTACGTCCATTTGGATCTTGATAGTATTTATATAACTTTATTATTTAATAATGGATTTTTTAAATTCATATGTTGAATTTCTTTTGAAATTTAGAATAATCAATTTTATCAACTTTAATTAAATAAGGGGGAAACCATTTTACTCCTGCTTTTTGTAATGAAGTTTCTTTTACTAAATTATTTAAATAATATTGTGTTTTTATAGTGTCATTCTTTACTTTAATAAAACTAATATATAATTTATTTAATTCTGGATTGCCATTTCTTACTAATTCAAATTTGTATTTAATAGGATATTCAGTGCCTATATAAAACATTTCTAAATGCGGATTTTCCAGTCCGATAGTATCATTGTTTATATTTTTATAATAATTATCATTTAAACTTGATATATAAACAAAACAACTTTTATTAAAATAATTTAATGATGAAGCTCTGTAAATAACTTCTTTCTTTTTAGTCACTTCAATTGTACAGTAACTGTAAGTAGAATTGTCTTGAAATGCATAATATGCACTTTTACTACAAGAAACTAAAAATAAAGACATTAGAATTAAAAGTATATTTCTCACAGTTGATTGTTTAATTTGTTTTCTAAAAAATTTTCGCTTTTCATTTTTTCCACAGGAAAAAGAGGAAGGTTAACAGTAGTGTAATTAAATTTTTCCATAAGTTGGTTATTTAACTTCTTCAAAATACTGTTTCCCTTTTTCTTGCATTTCATGCCATTGCCATTGATAGTATGATTTACGTTCAAAATCAGGGTTTGTTTGTCCACTTGCATCCTGATAATAATCCATATAGTTTTCATCCGTTTTAGACTGGCTTTTTGAACGGCTTAATATATCAGCTTCAGGGGCATTTC
>DASVUQ010000149.1:0-4350 GCA_036386975.1 Flavobacterium sp.
AGTCTTTTGCAAAAGCGAATAAACCTGTTGGGCTAATTTGTCACGCTCCTGCTTTACTCACTATGATTTCTAAAGAAGAAAATCCTTATGAAGGGTACCGCGTTAATTGCATTACAGGGATCGAAGAACTTTTTATTGAAAAGTTTGTTATGAAAGGTAAGCCATTTAACAGGAAAATTGGAAAACAGCTCAAAAAAGCAGGCTTCCAGTACAAAAAAGCATGGCCAGCAAGAAATTTTGCCGTAAGGGACAGAGGATTGATAACCAGCCAAAACCCATTTTCTAATGAAGCATTTAGTAAGTTATATATTGAAGCCTTAAAAGATTATGAAAAGACCTACGAATAACTAAATTGGGCATTAAGACTACTAGTCTGTTATAAAAACATCTCATAGGTATATTCTAAACTATCCTTTTTTATTAATTTTATGAACTGCGATTTGAATTTTATTATTCATTGCCCAGATATCGCCTGTAACACTGATAACCTTACCTACTTTAACTGTTTTGTATTGACAGTGATGGGTGAGTTTAGAATGGCTAATAGTAGCATAATATACTTTTTATCTTTTGTTTGAAGTTTGGCTGTATACCATCTTCGCCTGGATTTATTTTAAAGACTGTATTCTATCATAGCCTAAGTTCTTTATCTGTTTCATTAACTACAGTAGTATCTTTTACAGCTATAATCATTTTTACGTTCCTGCCCTTTCTGTTTTATTCCTTTCTGTTTTGGCAATTTGTAAAAATCAAAGCAGCTGATAAGATGCTGATATGAAATATGATTTTTTTATAATATAAATGCACTTTATATTCATAAACAGGCTTACCTCATGCAGTAATCAGAAAATTTATTTAATAATAAATAATTTATTTGGAGAATTCAATTATTATTATTTACTTTGTTTCTCAAAGCACTTTATAGGATGGATAATAATCATTACTTAAACGACATTACCGAGATTAAGAACATTATGAATCGTTCGTCACGGTTTCTCTCCCTTAGCGGATTGTCCGGTGTTATGGCTGGAATATATGCCCTTATCGGCGCATGGTTTGCTTACCGGACCATTTATTTTGATCATTCGCAACTGGGTTCCTACAAAACATTGGTGATTTCTGAAGCTGCTTTGATACGGCTTCTTATTATAGCAGCACTGGTTGTTGTACTATCTATTATTACAGGGATAATATTTAGTATAAGAAAAGCAAAAAAAGCAGGAGAAAATGTCTGGGACGCTTCTTCAAGAAGGTTGATTATTAATCTTTTAATACCATTGGGCACAGGAGGTATTTTTATTTTATTTCTTTTAGAAAAAGGAATACTTGGTATTGTTGCTCCACTAACCCTTATTTTTTACGGCTTAGCCTGTGTTAATGCCAGTAAATATACCATTGGCGGTATACGCTATCTGGGTATTACTATGGTTATTTTAGGATTGGTTTCTACTTACTTTATTGGGTATGGTTTGTTATTCTGGACTTTAGGTTTTGGGGTATGCCACATCATTTATGGAGGATTAATGTATCTTAGACACGAAAGAAAGTAATAATTTGAAAAACATCATCCAAAATATCAACAAAGCTTTTGACCATAGGATCCGGTTAGGGATTATGTCTGTATTGGTAGTTAATGAAAACGCCGACTTTAATACACTTAAAGAAGTTTTAGGTGTTACCGATGGTAATCTGGCGAGCCACACCAAAGCACTGGAACTAGAAAATTATATTAGGATTGAAAAGCGTTTTATCGGAAAAAAAACCAATACTACCTACACAGCAACTCCCGAAGGAAAAAAAGCATTTAGGAATCATATTGAAGCGTTGGAAAAACTAATACGAAAAACATAGCCTTTTTTTTAATTATTTACTTTGAAATTCAAAGCACTTTTAATATTATGATATGAAAGATTTATTTATTGAGAAATTGTATGAAATGACACAAAAACCGTATCAACGGTATTTTAAAAAAGGGAAGCCCTGGCAGATCACAAGGCAGCAACTCATCTGGTTTCCACAGGATACACTTGGGTTCCATTTAGGCTGCTTTTTGTTAAAATATGATTTTCAGTTACAACCGAAATTAGAAGATCATGATGTTTTCCACGTACTGACGAATACGGGAATTACTGTTCCCGAAGAAATCGCCATGCAGTTCTTCCTGCTGGGGAATGGCAAAAGAAGCTTGTATTTATTAATGGTGATTGCTATGGGAGCCTGCTTCTACCCTACACATTTAAATTTTTTTGTATCTTATTATAAAAGAGGAAAAACGGCGCACCGCATATACGACCTGCCATTTCAACAAATGCTTTCCCAATCTATCAATGATATTCAATTTAAATTCAATATTCAATAATTATGACATCGAATTCATTTTTTACCATTCCATTATCTTCTCAGCTGGCAATTGCTTCTTTTGTGTTGGGAACGTTGCTCTTTGGCAATTATTTATTATTTCCCAATCAGCTTATATTAATCTCCATCGGTATTTATTACTTATTATCCGCAATTATTGTTAATAGCATTATGCTGCTATGGCTAATTTACAATTGCTTTCTAAAACCATACCGGCTCAAACAGATTAGTATTGAAATATTAGTATTGTTGGCCAATATCCCTGTCGCCATGCTATACTTTTTTATCTTGATATCACTAGAATATTAATTGTAGATGAATAATGCCTATTAAGATTGTTATGCTATAACTTAATCTTATTTTTATATTAACTAATCAGCAATTTGAATTAATTATGAAAATGATTCCTCTTAATAAACAACATACAACATTACTACTATTCTCTTTTTATTGTATTATTCTTTTATTGGCAAGAGCCTATATCACAAAAAACCTGCATTATTTTTTCTTATTGTGGAATTCAACCTTGGCTGGTATCCCCTATTTAATAATGATATATCTAAAAACAAATAAGGCATTACAAAAGAATTATTTTATCTTCCTTCTGTATTTTACCTGGCTGGTTTTCTTACCTAATTCATTTTATATCGTAACCGATTTTATTCATCTGCATTCCGGACGGAAGAGTCTTTTTTGGTTTGATATGATACTGCTAAGTTCATTTACAATATTAGGATTTGTATTAGGAATTATTTCATTAAGTGATTTTGGAAAAATAATGCCTCAAAAAAAATATATAAAAACGAGTATAATACCTTTAATATGCTTTTTATGTGGTTTTGGAATTTATTTAGGTAGAATTGAGCGCTATAATAGCTGGGATATTATTAATAATCCCGTTAAACTTATCACAGATTTACTTGTTCTTTGTTGTTCTCCTAATGTGCTCATGTTTTCACTATTATTGGGGAGTTTCATTTACATCATATATCTAACAAAAGAATATCTTACAAGTGCATGAAATCAATTATAAAAGAATTCTTTCTACTGAGTGAAGAAGAACATTTTGATTTTAAATGATAACTTAATCTATTCCATTTTGGTCCACAAGATAAATTAAAGAGGCCATTGCTGCGGCACCCAGTTCGAGTTCTCTTTTATTAACAGCATCAAAAGTATCGTTAGCGGCATGATGATGATCAAAATAACGTTGCGAATCCGGCTGTAGCCCAACTTTTACAATTTTTTTAGATTTTAATGGGCCTATGTCCACGCCACCATGTCCTTTTACAAATTTATGGATCAGGTACGGTTCGAACAAAGCAGTCCATTGTTTTATCTTAGCAAAATTAGCTTCATCTGCATCTATTGAAAAACCTCTTGGAGAAAATCCGCCTGCATCGCTTTCTAAAGCGAAGATATGGTTTTCCTGTTTTTTACTGGATTCTTCTTCATATTTGTTTCCGCCGCGGACACCATTTTCTTCATTCATAAAAAGAATGACACGAACAGTATTTTTGGGCTTATAATTCATTTTTTTAAATATGGATAGTACTTCCATACTCTGTACACATCCGGCACCATCATCGTGGGAACCATCTCCAAGGTCCCAGGAGTCCAGATGGCCACCCACTACAATAATTTTTTCAGGATATGTGGTGCCTTTAATTTCACCAATGACATTATAGGATAATACATCATCATATACTTTACAGGATTGCCTGAAGTAGAAGGATAACTTTGGATTTTTTTGTAATGCAGCACTTAAAACTTCGGCACCATTGGTACTAATGGCAGCAGCAGGGATTTTTTCGGAAGCCGGAATGTCTCCATAATTAGTAGATCCGGTATGTGGAAAATCATCCAGCCTTAAGTTCATAGAGCGTACGATTACACCCACCGCTCCTAATTTGCCCGCTTCCCTTGCGCCGGATGAACGTTGGTCGACACATCCGCCATACGCTTTAAAAGTTTCTATATGTTCGGGGTCCA
>DASVUQ010000150.1:0-4257 GCA_036386975.1 Flavobacterium sp.
GATTTACCCACAGATGGTATTGTTATAATGGGAAATGAAGCCAATGGGATTTCTTCTGAAATTGAAGAAAAAGTGACACATCGCATTACCATACCTAGGTTTGGAAATGAACAAAAAGCAGAAAGTTTAAATGTAGCTGCTGCAACAGCAATAGTATTAAGTGAATTGAGTCGGAGAACGATAAATTAATGGAATGTAAAATTAACAAAAACACCTCTGGTTTGCATGGATTTTATGTTATTTGTCCAAGGGCTATTGGGATCTTTATCACGAATCAGTTCATCGTTTAGACTAAAAATTCCACGTACTGAGGGAGAGAACTTAAAATACTCAAAGTACAAGTCAATACCAATACCTACTTCATAAAAATTGGTCCATTTCGTAGTCCTGAAAATAGCGTTTTTGTTATCTTCTGAATTATTAGTATTGCCGGACAAATTAAGTGCAGTGCCTACTCCTCCTATTAAGAAAGGTTTTATATTGCCTATTCTCTCCGATGAAAATTTAAGTAATAATGGGAAATGGATATAGGTTGATTTGGATTCGCGTAAAGCATCGGATTGCTTATTAAATCCTGGAAACTCTATATTCCTCTGATTAAAAAATAATCCTGGTTCAAGCCGCAGGTTAAAATACTCATTAAGACGTAAATTACCTACTAGGCCTACGTTAAACCCTATACTTGTCCCTACCAGTACATCCTGTCCGGGCACTTTATAATCAAATTTAAAATCATACGAATTAAAACCTAAAAAATAGCCCCAGTGTAGTCTTTGTTTATCAAAATTCTCAAGATTAACAAGCGCGTTTTTTCGGAACTGTGCCTGACTGCTGAAACAAAAAGTGATTAAAATAAATAGAATTATCTTTTTCATGTTATTTTTTAGAAGCTGAATAAATTGTGGCGACACCAAAAGTTTGTGGCATGGCTTTCACTTCTATAAACCCAATTTTTCGTAAAATATTGTTTAACACTTCACCATAAGGAAAAACTGATGCTGATTCTGATAAATATTGATATGCTGCATTGTCTTTAGAAAACAGTTTACCAATAAGAGGTAATATATTCCTGGAGTAAAAACGATATCCTTGTTTATAAGGTGTTTTTTCGGGAACTGACGTTTCTAAAATAACAAAAATACCATTTGGTTTTAGTACACGCAGGATCTCTGCAAGCCCTTTTTCTAAATTTTCAAAATTCCGTATACCAAAAGCTACCGTTATAGCATCAAAAGTACCATCTTCATAAGGCATGTTTTCAGAATCTGCCAGAACCATTTCGATTTTATGGGATAAGTCTTTCTGCTGGATTTTTTTTCTTCCTACATCCAGCATTCCTGCTGAGATATCTAGCCCTATAATTTTTTCTGCATTGGTATTTGCCATTAAAATGGCAAGGTCTCCGGTACCTGTGGCAATATCAAGAATAAGTTTGGGATGGGTTGCAGATACCATTTTTAATACTTTCTTGCGCCACTTTACATCAATACCAAAAGAAATTACTCTATTTAGCCCATCGTAATTGCCTGAAATAGTGTCAAACATTTGTGCGACTTGCTCCTTTTTACCTAAATCAGAATTTTTATATGGCGTAACATTTTTTGACATTTTACAAAATTTATGCAAATGTAATTTAGATTTTCCTATAATTGAATTTAATAGACGTAATTGTTACTTCTTTTTAAAAGTCTGATAAGTAAATTCATAAATATGACGGTCATCTTTAGGATGAAATTCTTCTTTTACCAATTGCCATTTATTATTATCGATGACAGGAAAAAAAGCATCGGCTTCAAAATCGGCATGTACTCTAGTAATTTCTAGTGCATCGGCGAAGGCCATTCCCAACTCATATATTTGACCTCCTCCAATAATATAAACATCGTCATCATGAGGCACTGCTTTTAAAGCTTCTTCTATAGAATGGACAATAATACAACTTTCCTGTTGGTAATTTTTTTGTGAGGTAATAACCACATGTGTGCGGTTTGGTAATGGTTTCGGAAAACTTTCAAATGTTTTTCTTCCCATAATAATGTAATGCCCTGATGTAAGCTGCTTAAACCTTCTAAAATCATCAGGCAAATGCCATACCAGCTGGTTGTCCTTTCCTAAAGCATTATTTTGGGCCACAGCCGCAATCATTACTATCACTATTATTTTAGCTTTTTATTATAATCCACTTCGGCCTTAGATTCCAATTGGCCTAGCCTATTTTGTTGTTTCGCTACCAGCTTTTCAATCTGTTCCCTCTCCCAATTTTTGTTCATAAAGCGGTTGGTAATATAAACTTTTATAAAATGAAGGATAAAAATAAAAAACCATACAAGTATACCCCAAATATACCAATCATTAGGCTTGCCTATTTCGAGTAAAACATTTATAGCAAACATAAACAAAGAGCCAATTAAGAATAAAACAAAGTGAAAATAAAGGTTCTTTTTTTGTTTTATCCTGCGACGTGCGTATTCATACTGTTCGTGTACTTCTTTTTCCATTATGCAAATTTTTAAATTTAAAGTATATTCTTTACCGAAAAGCAAAGTGATTGATTAAAGACAATATAAGAATTAACAGAAAATGCCCTAATGTTTAAAATTCAGGGCATTTTTATTTGTCAGTGATAGGTTACTATAAAGCACCTACTATTTTACTTTTTTTAGTTTTAAGCAATGGTTTCACAGCCATTGACTTGTACTCTAAATCACTAAGAATATTTAATGCTTCTTCTACATACACATCTTTCGATAATGTTTCATGCCAACGTTCCCTTTTTTGTTTAAAAACGGAATCTTTTTCCATCAATGCTTTTTCATAAGGCAAAGACTGAAACACTAAACTGTTTTTGTAAGTCTTAATTGCTTTGTATTTTTTACCTTCTGACTCAATAGCTTCCTGCTGCTTTTTGAACTTTTCTATATTAAGGTTATAGGTATTGTCATCCTTACGGCTGCTAAGCCATTTAGCATTTTCATCAATTAAACGAAACTGTGGGTTCTGAGTCAAACGTTTTTTACTGTTAGCAATGGCCTGATCAAAATTATTTTGCTGGTTCCACATACTGTAACTAGCAGGCTCTATTTTATCCCATGGCATGGGGTTGTTAAGATCCCTCTCACCAATATTAATATAGGAGTAGCGGTCTGGCATTTGTACATCACTTTCTACACCTCTTAATTGTGTAGAACCTCCATTAATCCTGTAGAATTTTTGAGTAGTAGTTTTTAAAGCACCTAAATCCCCATATTCATTTCCTCTTACAAATTCATTCAGATTAATTACATTTTGTACCGTTCCTTTACCAAATGATTGTTTACTTCCTATTACAATCCCTCTTTTATAATCTTGTATTGCAGCAGCCAGGATTTCGGAAGCTGAGGCTGAAAAATTATTGATCATTAGTACTAATGGGCCATCCCATTGTATTTTACTATCGGTATCAGAAAGTACATCTTGTTTTTTTCCTGCAGATTTTACTTGTACGACAGGGCCTTTTTCAATAAACAAACCGGCAATATCAACAACTGTTTTTAACGATCCTCCACCGTTATCCCTTAAATCTAAAGCAATACCTTGAACCCCTTGTTTTTTTAAACGTTCTACTTCGAGAGCAATATCCTTAGCCGCATCTCGGCTATCTTTATTTTCAAAATTGATGTAAAACTTAGGTAGATAGATAACCCCAAATAGTTTACCTTCTTTTTCCACTACACTTGATTTTGCATAGGTTTCTTCGAGTTCTACTTCATCGCGAACAATTTTAATTACTTTTATAGAACCATCGGTTACTTTTTTTACCGTAAGCCTTACTTCAGTACCTTTTGGGCCTTTAATCTTTTTAACCACTTCATCAAGTTTCATTCCAACGATATCTACTGGCTCTTTGTCACCCTGCGCCACCTTTAATATAATATCACCAGGCTCCAATTCTTTTTCCCTCCAGGCAGGTCCTCCGGAAATTAATTCTGAAATCTCTGTATAATCATTCTTTTTCTGTAAACGGGCACCAATCCCAAAAAAGGAACCACTCATGCTCACATCGAATTTTTCTTTTTCTTCAGCAGCAAAGTAGGATGTGTGCGGATCAAAACGTTCTGCAATAGCATTTACAAAAACAGAAAAATAATCTTCCCTGTCCAAATCCTTAACGAAACTAAAAAAATCATCCAGTGATTTCGATGTACTTTCCCTCGTTTCTTTTTCCAGCTCAGCAAAGGTTTTAATTTTGTCGTCTTTTTTATTTTTAGTTGTTATTAC
>DASVUQ010000151.1:0-6489 GCA_036386975.1 Flavobacterium sp.
GATGACATCAATCAGGTAAAATCGGGTTTCAGGAAATAAAATAGCTAACGGAATTCCAGGAAAACCTCCGCCTGTACCAACATCTAATATATAACTTCCGGGTTCAAACTCCTGAATTTTGGCTATGGCTAGGGAATGTAAAACATGCCTGGTATACAATTCACCCACATCTTTACGCGAAATCAAATTTATTTTTGCATTCCAGTCTTGGTACAATGCTTCCAGTTGCCCGAACTGTTTTTTTTGAATATCAGACAGATCAGAGAAATGTTTTATAATATCGTGCATTGTTAAAATTTTGACAAAAGTAATCATTTGATAATGAAATTTTCTAGGTTATTCCTCGTTTTTATTATTATTGATTTACCTTTGTACATAATACTTTTATTCAAATATATGAATACCACATTCCCAACATTTTCAAAACAAGACAATTTAAAATTTTTCAGAACTTTAAATTCTCGTGTTAATCAATACTTTAAAGAAAACAAAATACAAAAAACCGGAAACTGGAAACTGCATTTAAAAACAGTTATCCTTTTTAGTGTTTTCCTAACCCCTTATTTTTTAATTTTAACCCTGACACAAATGCCTTTCTGGGTACTTTTCCTGTTATCTATTGTTATTGGAATTGGTATGGCAGGTATCGGCATGAATGTAATGCATGATGGCAACCATGGCTCTTTTTCCAACAAATCGTGGGTCAACAAACTAATGGGTGGTACCATTTATGTCCTGGCAGGTAATGTATACAACTGGCAGGTACAACATAATGTTTTACATCACACTTATACTAATATTCACGGACATGATGAAGATTTAGATGCCGGTAGGATCATTCGTTTTACCAAAGAGGCAGAGTGGCAGCGTTTTCATAAATTTCAACATTATTATTCCGTGTTTTTATATGGCCTCCTTACTTTCAACTGGGCGATCACTACAGATTTTAAACAAATGAGAAGCTACCTGAAAAGGAAGCTGTCGTATGGTGAACCAAAAAGCCCTAAGATTTTGTGGACTACTTTAATCATTACGAAAGTCATTTATGTTTCTATCTGGATTGTATTGCCAATTGTAATTGGGATTATATGGTGGAAGGTGCTTATCGGATTTTTTGTAATGCATTATACAGCCGGCCTTATTCTAAGTATTGTATTTCAATTGGCACATGTGGTTGATGAAACTACAAATCCTATTCCGGATGAAACCGGAGAAATAGAAAATACCTGGGCTATTCATCAATTGTACACTACCGCAAATTTTGCTCCTAAAAACAAAATTGTTAATTGGTTTACAGGTGGATTAAACCATCAGATAGAGCATCATATTTTTCCTAACATCAGTCACGTTCATTATGGTAAGATTGCTGAAATCGTAAAACAAACTGCCCAGGAATGCAATTTACCTTACCATGAGTTCAAAACAATGCGAGGCGCTGTAATTGCACACTTCAAACATCTAAGGGATTTAGGCCAGGAACCTCAGGTAGCATAATTCATCTGCTGTTTATCTTAATCTGGACAAACAGCAGATTAATCAACAATCATTCAACTAACAGTCATTAACTACAATGAACCCATTATCGAATAGGATTAATAATTTATCGACATCACAAACCCTTGCTATGGCAGCATTGGCAAGAGAACTAAAAGCAGAAGGAAAAGATATTATCAGTTTAAGCCTGGGTGAACCCGATTTTAATACCCCTGATTTTATAAAAGAAGCCGCAAAACGTGCAATCGATGAAAATTACAGCACCTATTCCCCTGTAGATGGTTATGCCGAATTGAAAGAGGCTATCTGCAGAAAGTTCAAAAGAGACAATAATTTAGAATACAAACCCGCAAATATTGTTGTATCTACCGGGGCAAAACAATCTTTGTACAATGTTGCCCAGGTAATGCTGAATGATGGCGACGAAGTAATCCTTCCTGCACCTTATTGGGTAAGTTATTCTGAAATTATAAAAATGTCCGGTGGTATTCCTATAGAAGTCCCTACTTCTATTGATAATGATTTTAAAATGACACCCGCACAACTAGAAGCAGCGATTACACCAAAAACAAAAATGATATGGTATAGTTCGCCTTGTAACCCAAGCGGTTCTGTATACAGCCGGGAAGAATTTACAGCTTTAGCACAGGTTTTACAAAAATACCCTAACATCTATGTTGTAGCCGATGAAATTTATGAACATATTAATTTTTCAGGGACTTTTTGCAGTATCGCTTCTATTCCAGGTATGTTTGAAAGAACTATTACTGTAAACGGAGTAGCAAAAGCTTTTGCAATGACAGGCTGGAGAATTGGATATATAGGTGCCCCGGAATTTATCGCAAAAGCATGTACCAAAATGCAGGGCCAGGTAACCAGCGGTGCTAACTCTATAGCACAAAGAGCTACTATTACGGCTCTTGATGCTGATCCAAGCGTATTGAACAACATGGTAGATGCTTTCGAACGCCGAAGGGATTTGGTTGTGGAGCTGATGCGCCAGATACCGGGATTTAAAATTAATGTCCCTGAAGGTGCATTTTACGTTTTTCCCGATGTCTCGTCTTTTTTCGGAACAACATTACGGGGGAAATTGATCAATAATGCCGATGACCTTTCGATGTATTTGTTGTCTGAAGCCAATGTGGCCACTGTAACCGGGGACGCATTTGGAGATCCGAACTGCATCCGGTTCTCTTATGCGACCAGCGAAGATTTATTAATAGAAGCAATGCGCAGGATTAAAGAGGTGCTTAGTTAAGTGTTTAATGTTTAAAAAAGTTTAAGGTTTGAAGTTTTAAGCTTGATTTGTACTTTTAAATTTTAGATTGATTATAATAAAATACTATTCGTAAGTAAAAGGAATCTAATGATTAAGATTGCCTTATGATATTAATAAATTACAAAATGAAAACATTACTCTTACTGTCTATACTATTCTTTGCTACTATAATAAATGCGCAGGCAATACAAAAAAAGAAGGTTGTAGAAGCCTCGTGTGGTCAATGTCAGTTCGGAATGAACAGTAAAAAAGGGTGTGACCTTGCTGTTAAAATAGATGGTAAAGCTTATTTTGTAGATGGGACTAAAATTGATGACCACGGCGATGCACATGCTAAAGATGGTTTTTGTTCTGCAATAAGGCAAGCCGAAATTACTGGAGAAATTGTAGATAACCGTTTCGTTGCTACCTCTTTTAAGTTACTTCCCGTTGCTACTAAAAATAAATAGTACACTAAGAAAACATTTTCTACAATGCTGTTTGGTTTAATTCTCCAATTACTTTATCTATTGCCTTTGATAATTATTTAACGCTATCCATTTTAGCTATTAATAATAACTAAAACTACCGGCAACACAAAGCCAGGAAAGATTTCTTTTTTTCATGTCCCCAATATATAATGTATAATCCTAGTTATTTTGATATTAAGGTAAATCCGTATGATATAAAGAATAAATAGTATTTTTGCCTTTACAAACCAATCAATATTAGATGAAAGCATATATATTTCCAGGGCAGGGTGCCCAATTTGCAGGAATGGGAAAAGACCTCTACGAAAAATCACCATTAGCAAAAGAATTATTTGAAAAAGCTAACGCCATTTTAGGTTTCCGTATTACCGATATTATGTTTAGCGGCACTGCGGAAGCATTAAAAGAGACAAAAGTAACTCAACCCGCCGTTTTTTTACACTCTGTTATTTTAGCCAAAACGTTAACCGATTTTAAACCGGAAATGGTAGCAGGACATTCCTTAGGTGAGTTCTCTGCTCTGGTTGCCAATGGCACACTCTCTTTTGAAGATGGTTTACAATTGGTTGCCAAAAGAGCTTTAGCCATGCAAAAAGCCTGTGAAATTACACCTTCTACGATGGCAGCAGTTCTCGGATTGGCTGATGAAGTAGTAGAACAGGTATGTGCTTCAATTGACGGAGTTGTTGTTGCCGCAAATTACAATTGCCCCGGACAATTGGTAATTTCAGGGGAATTTTCTGCGGTAGAAAGCGCCTGCGAAGCTATGAAAGCTGTCGGTGCGAAAAGGGCTTTGTTATTACCTGTTGGCGGTGCCTTTCATTCACCAATGATGGAACCGGCAAGAGAAGAGCTGGCTGCAGCAATCGAAGGGACCATTTTTTCTACTCCTATTTGTCCGGTTTACCAAAATGTGACGGCAAGTGCCGTATCAGATCCTACAGCAATTAAAAAGAACCTTATCATACAACTAACGGCCCCTGTAAGATGGACGCAATCGGTACAACAAATGATTAAAGATGGTGCTTCCGGTTTTACAGAAGTAGGTCCGGGGAAAGTCCTGATCGGGTTAGTCAACAAAATTGATAAAGACGTCGCTACATTTTCAGCGTAAATTAATGGATTAATAAATTGCTGTTTACCATTGGAACAGCAATTTATTATTTTACGGTTTTCGCTTTCTTATTATAGTTAATGATAAATACCCCGCTAATAATCAAAATAGTAGCCACTATAACATCGGCAGTAATGACTTCGTTTAGTAACAGCCATCCTAAAAATACCGCAATTATGGTATTAATATAGGACAAGATGGAAACCTGTAGTGTAGTGACTCTTTTTAATGCATAATGATAGCAGAAGAAAGCAGCTATTGAGCCAAATAGGGCAAGGTATAATGTAGCTGCTATACTCCTTGAGCTCCATTTTGCAAAATCGGTATCAGCAGAAAAAATAAATGCCAGCACGAACTGAACGGAAGAGGCTATCGCAAACTGATAAAACAAATTTAGAAAAATCGTATTGGTTTTATTCGCTTGCTTCTTGCTGTATATTGTTCCTAAGGCCCAGCCTATAATAGCCATGCTGATAAATAAAATACCTGTTTTATAATCCGGGTCCAGAAAAGCTTCAAGCCCGTTCCGGAATATAAATACTACTCCGGAAAACCCAAGGGCCACACCAACACCACCTTTCCAGTTTAATTTTTGCAGTCCAAATATAACACTGCCTATAAAAATAGCTATAGGCGAAAGGGCGCTCATTATAGACGCCAGGCCACTAGGCAACGTTTGTTCCGCGACAGTAGTAAAACCATTGCCCACTACAATCATCAATATAGAAGGAATGAACTGGTGCCTGAAATTGGTCCAGCCAATCCATCGCAACTGTTTTTTGAACAACAGTACAGTCATAATAATCAAACCGGCCAGTCCCTGACGAATAGAAGTGACAAACCACGGCGGGATAGTTTCTACTGCAATACGAATACCCAGAAAGGTGGTACCCCAGACTAATCCGACAGTCAATAAAGAAAAAAATAATTTGTAGTCCGGGCCCTGGCTCATTGGTGTTGCTTTTTAAAATGAAAATCCCAAATTATAATATATAATTTGGGAAGTTTTGAATATATAAATATTATATTAATTTCTTATCTTCTGTTCCCATTTCCATGCGAAAGCAAGTCATTCTTCTAAAGTAGCATTGGCTTTCCAGCTTAATACCTCATTTGCTTTTTGGGTATCGGCATACACCTCAACCGTCTTGTCCTGAAATAGGTTTAAACAAAAGTGTAAAAATATGGAAAAGATATTCAAAAAGACCATCTTTAAAATGGCAATCTAAGTATAGTAAAGAGTTCGACAAACAATTTTTCGCTTCACTCGAGAAACAAATGGAAAATTTTAATGGTAAATTAATAAAACTACTTGAAAGTAAAAAAGGTATATAAGAACAGATTAAAGTATTTGAATCTCTAATAATTTTAGTGCTAAATAAAGAATATGCCATGATTGGTAATGCATCATAGTTAGAGAGATAAGTTATCAAGAAGATTTTGTACCTTATTTTGAACATATAGCTGAATTAAAATAAAATATCACAATCCTGGTTATGAGTTATCTTTAAATTTTTGTGTGTCTTTGAAACCCGGGAAAAGAAGGTCTCACTTTGAGGCAAGCTTTACCCGTTTCGCAGGAAAATAATACCATTCATCACTGTTATTAAAGCATATTTTATACTAATTCACTTATTGTGTGTTTTTAATTTCTCGCAAAGGCGCTAAGATTCTGTGTTGGTTTCCAAATAAATCTAAATTTTATTTTTATCAGATTTCTTTCTTTGCTTTTATATTGTTAAATTTGCCCTCTAAGTCAGCCATAGCGCTAGACTGTATAGCGTGTTCATGCATTTTGTGCTGGCACGCTATTTTTTTTTGATTCATAATCCTTGTCATATGCTATTTTATTTTTATAAATAACATAGATCAATTCCAATAATTTTCTCTGTACAGCTACGCATCCCTTCATTTTAATTCCGTGCTTTGCTACTATCCTTACATATTGATCCCGAAAATTATCATCCCATTTTATAGTGCTTAGTGCCGGTAAATGCAGACAACTTCTTAAATACCGGTTTCCTTTTTTTGATATGGTTGGTTTGCCTTTTACTGAGGTTCCCGATAGTTTTTCTTTTACGTCTAATCCTGCATAACTTGTCAGCTGCTTTTTATTTCGTATTAGTTCA
>DASVUQ010000152.1:0-12924 GCA_036386975.1 Flavobacterium sp.
GTAGGTATTGATGAAAATAAATATACGGTAACGGCCATTCGGGAAACTCTGGAAAAAACAAATCTTGGTGATTGGATAACCGGTAGTAAAGTGAATCTGGAACGGGCAATGAAATTAGGCGACCGGCTGGATGGGCATATCGTTCAGGGGCATGTGGACCAGACGGGCATCTGCACCCATATTGAAAATGCGAACGGAAGCTGGTACTTTACTTTTGAGTATGATGAAAGCCGGAATAATATTACTATAGAAAAAGGGTCCATTACCGTAAACGGGGTTAGTTTAACAGTCGTTAACGCTAAGAAAAATGAATTTAGCGTGGCTATCATTCCTTATACTTATCAGCATACCAACTTTAATACATTTGAAGTAGGGACTAAAGTGAACCTGGAGTTTGATGTGATAGGAAAATATGTCTCGCGCTTGTACGAGATGAACAAGTAATTGTTAAAGCAATTCTTTCCACTACATTAAATAACAAATTGAAAATTGAAGCAAATTTAATAATTGTACTCTTTTTTAATTACTTTTGAAATGCATAAGATGGAACAAAACTACATGAATGCATCCGAAGTTAGGCTTATATCTGCTACTTTATTACAATAGCAAACAGCAAGATAAAAAAGAAAATATGACAAAATTAATAGTAAGGCCGGCAGCGTTAGTAAAGCAAGGACAATTGACACTTTATTCAACTTCATTAAAAGTATCAGATTTATTAATTCCTAACTTTTATAGTGTGGAAACTTTAGACCCTGAGGATGACAATGACAAAGGCTACCAAAGACTTTTAAACAAGGCAAGAGCAAAAAGGCTTGCTGACTACATTATTGATGGTCAAGAAACAAAGGACGCGTTTTTGCCAACGAGCATTTTTATGGCAACGCATAAAAATATTGACTTTAATCCTACTAATAATACTATTGAAATAAATATTGATATAATTGGGCCTTTTAGCATTGTTGACGGACAACACAGAGTTGAAGGTTTAAAAATGGCAGCCGAAAAAGATACAAGAGTTTTAAACTTTGAAGTTCCTGTCAATATAGCTATCAATCTTCCAAAAATTGCTCAAATGTGTCATTTTTTAATTGTAAACACAACTCAAAAAAGTGTCGAAAAAGGGGTAGAGCAAAGAATTTACCAAAGACTTACACAGGCTTTAGAAATTGAAGACATTCCAAACTTACCAAAATGGATTTCTAAGACAATTGAAAAAGGAGAAGATGATTTAGCTTTAAAATATGTTGACTTTTTAAATTCTGACCCTGACAGCCCTTGGTTTAATAAAATTAAAATGGCTAATAAAGAAAGCAAGAATGGAAGTATAAACCAACAAAGCTTTGTAAAATCAATCAAAAAATACGTTTTAGTAGCAAATAATCCAATTACTATTCAAACAGTTGAAAAGCAACATAAAATATTTCTGAATTATTGGAAAGCGATTACGAATATTTTAGGAATTGACGAACCTACTGTGTTATTTAAATATAATGGAGTTGAATTATTTTGTAAGTTCTTTGTTCCATTTTTTAATAAAATGATAAATATGTCTGACTTTAAAGTTTCAACTATGCAAAGCCTTTTAGAACAAGCATTTGATGAAGTTGAAGGTGACTATGCAGGAGTCGGACACACAGACTTTTGGACAAAAGGAAGCAATGCAAGTTTTTTAAATTCAGGTGCACTAAATGTTATTAATGCTAAAATGGTAAAAGCATTGCACAAAACCAATTTCCAAAGAGACATCGAAATATGAAAATTGAAGAACTAATACCAAAACCAAACAACAAGGTTCAATTTAAACTCGCTTCTTTTAAAGCGGTGCCACAAGATAATGGCTGCTACATTTTAACAACCTTTGAAGATGAAATTCTATACATTGGTTTAGCAACTAATCTTAACAATAGATTTAAGCAACATTTAGATAACCCAAGAAAAACAAATCCAACTTCAGAAGGAAAAGCAATTTGGTTTTATTTTACATCTTTTGATCTTAAAAATTTACCAAAACTTGAACGGACGTGGCTAAATCAGTTCACAAATATTCACGGACGACTACCAGTATTAAATAAAGTAAATTCACCTATTAATTAACTATGGAAATAACCCAAAATATAAGTGAAAAAGAAACCAAGTAATTAATAACAAGGATGTTGCACCAAATGTGATATTAGTAACCTTAATTTGTATACCGTTTTTAAAAAGCTACTTTTTTCGATAGAAAGTTTTTATTAAACTAGCTAAATTGAAATTTGTAATGTTTTACGATATCACCGGACGATAACTCCATCTACAAATAATATCGGGACTTCTTCTATATTGTTTTGATTGATGGTATTGGCTTTAAAAATAAATTTTTTATCGTATAATGTATTCCCGATGAAATAGGTGAGCATAAACTCATTATTTAGTGCAAGGACACTATTTTCTACCATTTCGATTTTAACTACGGAAACCGCGGGGACTTTGATAAAAGCATGGCGTAACAGTGATGTTTTTTTCATTTCGCCATCGATAGTGCCAAAAGCTTTAGAAACGACCATAACACTGTCGAGATTAAAATCACTGTCGTTTATGAGGTACACGTACCAGACTTTTTCCATAAAATCATCGCTCCATTCCTGTACAGCTGCAATAAAAACGTTTTCTACCTGGGGAATATAAATATCTTTTCTCATGTTGTAATAAATTTGATGGTACTGCAAACCGCCCTGCCAACACTATGCCCTAGCCCGGATAGTAGTGAAAATCCCGCGTTTTTACGCGGATTGTAACGGATAGCTGGAAAAAGCTCCTGAAAATTTATATGCTGGTTTTAAACTGCTCCAGGAAACGGACATCGTTTTCGTAGAACATACGGATGTCGCCAATTTGATATAATAACATGGCAATACGTTCGATGCCCATACCAAAAGCAAAACCATTATACTCGTCGGGATTAATGTTGCAGTTTTTAAGTACATTGGGATCGACCATACCACAGCCCATAATTTCGAGCCAGCCGGTGCCTTTTGTAATCCGGTAATCGGTTTCTGTTGTTAGCCCCCAGTAAATATCGACTTCGGCACTGGGCTCTGTAAACGGAAAGTAGGAAGGGCGAAGACGGATTTTTGATTTCCCGAACATTTCTTTGGTAAAATAGAGTAATGTCTGTTTTAAATCGGCAAATGAAACGTCCTTGTCGATATACAATCCTTCGACCTGATGAAAAATGCAATGGGAACGTGACGAAACGGCTTCGTTACGAAATACGCGCCCGGGAGAAATGGTACGGATTGGTGGCTGATTATTTTCCATATAGCGAACTTGTACAGACGATGTGTGGGTACGCAGCAAAATATCGGGATTGGTTTGTATGAAAAAGGTATCCTGCATGTCGCGAGCCGGATGGTATTCCGGCAGGTTTAATGCGGTAAAATTATGCCAGTCGTCTTCTATCTCAGGTCCTTCTGAAACATTAAAACCGATATTGGAGAAGACGTCTATGATTTGGTTTTTTACCAATGAAATCGGATGCCGTGAACCAATGGTAAAGGGTTCTGCCGGCCGCGTGAGATCGCCATAGATGCCTTTGAATTCTTCTTTGCTCTGGAGTGCTTCCTGAATGGATTTTACTTTTTCTTCGGCCGTGGTTTTTAATAAATTAATAACTTGACCAAATTCTTTTTTCTGATCGGTAGGTACATCTTTGAACGCTGCAAACAGTTCTTTTAAAATGCCTTTGCTTCCTAAAAATTTAATCCTGAAAGCTTCGAGTGCTGCTGTATTTTGAGTGGTAAAAGCCTGGGCTTCTCTAATATATTCTTTTATCTTGTCGGTCATCGGTTCTATAAAAGTGTAAATTTAAGGATTTTTCTTTGAAAGTGGTTGTTTCGTTTAATCTTTTGGGGTAGTCATTTGCACTTAATCAATGAGTTCTTTTTCTATAAAGTAATTGACAATGGCTTCCTTCATTAGAACAGATTGTTCCCCGGCTTTAAGAGGCGGCAGTTCTTCTTTGACTTTGTAATGGGGCCAGCCTTCTTTGTCTACATAATCAAATTCATAAAATCCATAGGGTTCTAAAAGCCTACAGATCGCGATGTGCATCAGGTTGAGCTTCTCGTCTTTTGCAAATTTCTGGTGTACTTTTCCTAATTCCTGTACTCCGATTAAATATATAATGGCATCCAGATCTAAGGTGCTGCCTTCTGCAAACTGGTTGGAAAGGTGTGTGACTACTTTTTCCCAGCGTTGTTTTAATTGTTCGTCTCTTGCCATTGGGATTTATGATTTATGATTTTTGATTTATGATTTTTGATTTGGACAATTTAGGTCCTGAAAACAGAATGTATCAAAATTAGCCTGCAAAGATAACGACTTAGCTGGTAATAAATTATTCTTATATATTTGTGGTTGAAAAAAAATGTATGGGTATATTGGATATTTTTTTAGGTGCTGTATTGGTTTTTGGCCTTTATAAAGGAATTAAAAACGGGCTTTTTGTTGAACTGGCTTCACTGATTTCATTTTTTATCGGGATTTATGCTGCGGTACGTTTTTCTTCTTTTACGGCTTCTTTTATTTCTAAACATCTTTCCTGGTCTGCAAAGACCATTGGGATTACCGCTTTTATACTTACTTTGCTATTGGTTATTGTTGCTGTTCATTTGCTTGCAAAAGTACTATCCGGGATAGCGAGTTCGGTTTTCTTAGGTTGGGCCAATGCTCTGGCCGGCGGAATTTTTGGTGTGTTAAAGTCTATATTGCTTTTGGGTATTGTTTTAAGCCTGTTTCAAAAAATTAATTTTAATGATGTGCTTATTAGTAAAACGACACAGGATACCTCTTTGTTGTACCACCCGGTTCTCAAAACCTCGGAAGTGCTGATGCCTTTTGTTACTTCATGGTTTGAGGATTTGAAGCATAAAGCAATTAAAAAAGAGAAATCACTTTAATTCTTTTATTGCACCTGCTTCTATCCAACCGGTTTTTTTCATCTTCGGGCTGGTTTTTCCTAGTTATTGAGTGTTTCTATCATAACAAATTTATTGCTTTTGTGTAGCACGAAAGTAATAACATTACGCTACTTTTTAATCTTCTTTTTTAACAGGTCAATAGTCTCTTTTAATTCTTGTATTCTTTGTTCATATTGGTCTATTAACTTTTTAGAAATCAGATCTAATGGCGCACTATCATGTTGTTTATTATCAATAGGAGTGTTAATGGCATCAATTTTTAACAGTTCTTCAGATGTAACCTGGAATACCCTGCAAATTTTTTCTACATGGTTAACCCATGAATGCCCTAACCCACTTTCTATCCTGGCATAAGTCGATTGTGATACATGCAAAAAATCGGCAGCTTGTTCCTGGGTCCACCCTTTCTCTTTACGGTATTGTTTAAGTTTATTGCCTACAACTGTATTCATAATATAAATTTACATAAATATAGGAAAATGATCTAATTTATTTAAATATTAGGTAAATAAACCCACAATATGAATAAACATCCATAAAATTATGTGATAAATTTATAAGGAAAAATATTTATTGGCCATTTTATTTTTTGCTTATAAAAAATTAGAATTAAAAATATTGTGTACACAAGGACTGTTTATGCATGTAGATTTGGCATATGTATAAGCAAATAAGTTGATTTGCTTTAGTTATTGGCTTAGCATAATTGCTATTAAGAAATTTAATAAAAGTTTAAGTCATTTATGGTACGAAAAAATCGGTTTCCTACTATTTTCTTAATCGTAATATTTTAATAATGAATTAATTTGAATTTTTAAAAATTAAATGCACAGTTGCACGATATATATGACAACGATACGTAAAATAAAAGACACTTTTATAATGATGAGAAAAACTTTTCATCCACCCTGAACTTTGCCTTACCTACTATGTGTCAAAAAATAATTTTTAATTTTAATCATAAATATCATGAAAAATAAAATTTACATATTCATTCTTTTGTTCTCTATATTTCAAATCGGAAATGCACAAGAAGATTTCTATTATACTTTCAATAATGATAAGAATATAATATATGACAATCCAGATAAGAAGGTGTTATTTTTTGAAAATGGTTATACAACAAACACTAGCGTACCAACAGAATTACCAGGCTTAATGGTAGATGAAAGGACTTTCATTATTCCTAGTGACAGAGATTTATCACCATATTCAAATTATAGAGTTTTCCCGTCATACATAACACGCGATGATAGATTTGAAATGTTTTATAATAATGAAATAGTTTTAAAATTCAAACCAGACGATGATTCTGGTCAAATAGATAATTTAATAAGGACTTTTAATTTAAACTTCGTTGAAAGTACCTCTTCTTATAATTTATATACAACAAATGATGACGCATTACAAGTTTCTAAACTACTTTATGAAACAGGATATTTAGAGTTTTGTACTCCAAACTTTATTTCTAAAGCTGAACATTTTGACCATATTTCTAATGACCAAAACTTTAACCAAGACGGGGATTTACTTTATACTGGACAAGAAATTAATAATAGTAAAAATACAAAGGTCGCCTATTTTTCTCATATCCCTAATGATCAATACTTTAATCAACAATGGTATTTACATAATACCGGGCAGGGAACTAATGATGGAAAAAGTACAGCGGTAAATGCCGACATAGATGCTCCAGAGGCTTGGGACATTACGAAAGGAGATCCAAATGTAATTGTAGCAGTTATAGATTAAGGGGTAACCAGTAATCATCCGGATTTACCAAATTCCAGGCAATTAAGATTAAATGGCAGTAATTTTGCGTGGCAGGCAGATGGGACAAATAATCCAAATAACCCATCTCCTACTGCTTCTACTACAACAGGCAATAATCATGGTAATTCATGTGCTGGTATTGTTGCAGCTACTCAAGATAATAATGAAGGAATTACAGGTGTTGCACCACTTTGTAGAATTATGCCGATAAAGATTCCGTTTGGTAACTACCCGGCAAGTGTTTATGCCAATGCGATAAATTTTGCTGTTACAAATAATGCTGATATTATATCAAATAGCTGGGGTTATGGTTCATCAAATAGTAATTTACATCCTGTTATAATTTCTGCAATCAACAATGCAATATCTAATAATAAATTAGTTGTATTTGCAGCTGGTAATACAGCAAATAGAGTCGGTGGAAATAACGGTTTTGTTTCATTTCCTGCTAATGCCAATATTACTGATTTAATAACTGTTGGGGCATCTGACAGGAATAATAATCAAGCTAATTATAGTCCAAATGGGCAGGCACTAGAGGTTTCTGCTCCTTCACATACAGCTTATAATTCACAAATAACCGGAGAAAGTTTTAATATATGGACTATAGATGCCCCTAATACAAATCAAGGATATAATAGTTGGAAAGACTCTTGGGCAGGTCTACCAGCTGTGGGAGAGATTCTTCCTAATAATGGCACTAATTTTAGTGCTTATACAGGTAGAATGGGTGGTACTTCAGCTGCAACACCAATAGTTGCAGGAGTTTTAGCATTAATGAAATCTGTTAATTCTTGTTTAAACATTTCTCAACTAAAAAACATTTTACAAAATACAGCAGATAAAATAGGTGGCTTTAACTATGATTTGTCTTCTACTATGCCTGGTCATTCCATACAACTTGGTTACGGTAAAGTCAATGCATATAATGCTGTTTCATTTGCGTCAAATTATAACTCTCCAACACTTGATTTATATGTAAAAGACAGCTATAACGACACAGGGGCAGAACCAAATACCGTTACCCCATATATGTGGGTAAGTAGTGATATTTGGGTACGGAATTTCAATGATAATGGCTTAACACATCAAAATCCCGATTATTCAGCAAATGGTAACGATAATTATGTAAAAGTTAGGGTAATAAATAAAAGTTGTGTGGCTTCTACGGGCAACGAGGAATTAAGAGTATATTGGGCAAAAGCATCAACCAATTTAGGCTATCCCAATCCATGGTATGGCGGAATACCTCACCCTATAACCGGGGCAAATATGGGAGACCATTTTGGAACTTTGACAATTCCGGCACTTCAACCTGGAGAAGAGGCAATTTTAACTTTCCCCTGGCTAGTCCCAAATCCTGCTAATTATGGGACTATTGACCAATGGCATTTCTGTTTATTGGCAAGAATTGTAGCCACAAATGACCCTATGACTTTCCCCGAAACGGGTGACTTAAATGCAAATGTCCGCAACAATAACAATATAGCATGGAAAAATGTTACTGTTGTAGATATATTACCTAACAATAGGGTAAATCCTGGTGGTGTTGTAGCGGTTGGTAATTCATCCGATCGTCCCAGGAGATTCTTTTTGGAATTGGAAGCACCAAATTTAGAGGAAGGCCGGCCTATTTTTCAGGAAGCTGAAGTAAGTATAACAATGGATAATGTACTATATCGGGCATGGAGAAGAGGAGGGGGACGATCACGGTCACTCAACCCCTCTTTAGAACGGGGACGATTAATTGTAGAAGGAAATAATGCAATCCTTGACAATATTTTGATCAATGCCGATCAAATAGCGACATTGCGTTTGGACTTTAACTTTTTAACAGAAGAACTGACAGATAAGACAACCTACACTTACCATGTTATTCAAAAAGATGCCGAAACAGGTGAAATTATTGGTGGAGAGACCTTTACTATCAACAAAAATCCAAGAGATAGTTTTGAGGCAGACGCAGGAGGAGACAAAGAAGTAAATTTAAATGAATCCATAACTATAAATGCGGAAGATATTAATGAACCTGCTATTTATAATTGGTATGACAGCAGGGGTAACCTTGTTTATCAAGGCAAAGATTTACAGATTTCGAGTGCCGTAGCGGAGAAATTTAAATTAGAAGTCATTTCAACCGTTGATGGTTTTAAAGACTATACTGAAGTTGAAGTAAAAATAAAACCAAATAAACCAAATACATTAGAAAACATTGCACCAAATCCTGCAAGTAATAATGTTGTGGTAAGTTATAATCTTAATGGGGCAAGTTCAGCTTATTTAATGGTGATTGGTTATTATGGTAGTAATGGAACATCAAATAATTATATTTTAGATGTAAATTCAAGCGAAATCAATCTAAACGTGAGTAATTACCCTAATGGCCTTTATACTGTTGCATTGGTGGTAAATGGAAAAATTGTAGATGCTACAACTTTAATCAAACAATAAATAAATTATGCCACGCCTCCTACGGCGTGGCTTTTTTATTAATAGTTATGCATTCATGATTACTTATGTAAATATAGAAATTATGATAATAAAGTACCACACAAAAGGATGTATGCGGTAGCGGGGCTATAACCTTATATTATTAAATCTATTGTTTAAGCCTTTAACCTTTTTTATATTTTTTCCATACCAACCATAAAATAGCAGTTAAAAGAAGTAGGGTCCATATATTAACTAAAAATACGATAATAGCTTCTAAAATATACCATCCTCTTTTTAATCCATCTATTAGCTGTACCCCAAAACCGGTCCTGTATTCATCGTTATCAGGATTAGCTAACCTGTCGGTTTTAATTGATTCTTTCTGGTAAAAAGCTAAAGCTATTGTGCTAAAGTTAATTTGGTCTTTCATTGAAAGTGTAGACAATTTTGCCTCATCGGATTGCGTCTGGCTATCATAAAGCCGGTCTTCGGCATCAAGTGTTTCGCCTAATTTTCTCCCCCTGTTCCTAATAGCATCTTCAACACGACGTTGATTTGACTGGTTTCTTTGTTGTGAAAGTTGGTTCGATAATAATTGTAAAGAAACATCATCTGCCTTGATAATACGGTAATCTAGATAGTCAATTTGTTTTGCAATGATTTTTATTGTACTGTCTAACAAAGTATTCGGAATACGGATAACCATATTATTTTCTACGACAAAACGGGTAGTTTCAACAATAGAATCACTACTTATTTCAGCACTTGATGTATTTGTAATAGTACTTTTTAATTCTGTAGAAGCTACGAAACCGCCCATTTTTGTTACTGTATTTTCAATAGCATAGGTTGATTTTGCCACATCAGTAACTTTAAATTTCAAGTCAGCGGTCCTTATAAATTTCCTGTTAGAATTTTTATCTACAGTAATTTTATTCGGTATATGATTTTTCAATTAAATATTCTAATCTGGCTTTATAAGTTTTCCAAATTTCGTCATTATTGAAATCTGAAACTAATAGTTTATTCTGAAATTGTTTAATTACTATAACTAAATTATTCATAAATTTTGTTGCATTGATTGCTTTATTTTTTTCATCAAATAATTCTCCCTTGCGTAAAATTTTCCAATTATTTTTGGTTTCTCCATTGTGTAAAATCCCACATCTTACATTTGAGTAAAAATCCTTAGGAATACCTTTATTGTTTAAATATTTGTCAGTTTGCTTTTCATATTTACTTAAATCAAGACCTCCTTTTGAAAAACTATTAAATTCTTTATTTTTGAGAAAAAAATATCCAAAACTTCTTTCGCTTTTATTCTTGGTGTTTTTGAACTCTGAATTTGTAAATGACACAAATGTTTCAATTAATAGGCAACAACTGGTCATTATTGCAAATCCATTTTTATGGGTTTTTATATATTCTATATTTTCAAATTCAAACGGTTTCAAATATCGAACATGAAATCTATCATAAAAAAAATCTGCTAATTCTATTTTGGAACCTATTCTAATCCAATTTTCTAAATTTTGAATTGTGATTTCTTTTCCATTCTTATCAGTCGCTAAAACTAAATTTAGGTTTTTCATTTATTTGAATAAATTGTTAAAATATTTTTGCTTTTTATATAATATAAACCAAATAGCTTGTGGATTTTCAATATGATTTGGAATAGTGTAAATTAAAAAATCGTCTCCTAAATCTTTAATTAAATAGTCATAATGATGCTCATTTTCATTGGTTTTTAGAAGTGTAAATTCGTGACTTTCTAAAATAACATCTAAATAATTTTTAATAGTATAGTTTGGTTTTATTGTATAATCTTCATTAAATTCCATTTCGGGCATTAATGTAAAAGATTTTGGGATATTGTTTTCATTAAGAAAAATTTCAAAATAGATTTTTAACGATTTGTCCCAAACCTGAATATAAGGAGCTGGAACATCACTAAACCATTGTATTGTATAACCACAACAGTAGCTAATGTCTTTTTTATCTTTCAGAATTTCTTTTGCAGAAATTAATGGATAATCAGGTGTTAAATATAATGTTTCGTTACAATTACAACCATTAAAATTTGAATTTAAACTTGATTTTTCTAAAAAAGAAGTAGTTTTAGTTTTTAAATAAAAAATATTTTTACTATTATTTTCCTGTAAATCTGAAATAATTATCGTTGGAGTTAATTCCGAAACTTCAAACTTTTGAAAGTACATAAGTATGACTATTATTGTAGTAATGCCTAAAATAATTCCTAATATTTTAATTGTATTTTTTAAATTTATGTTTAATGTAAGGTTTATTTTTCCCATTGTTTTTTGTTTTCTGTAAAATTACTGCCAACACTATATGTGATTAATCAAAATATTTAAATCGAATTTATTTAAAACAGTAAAACTGCCGTTACTGAAAATATTAAACTTTAATAATTATTTCTAAACATCATCATAATCTACATAAATAGTGGCAGATGTTGGATGCGCCTGACAGGTAAGTATTAATCCCTCAGCAATTTCACTATCAGTAAGGATAGCATTTTTCTTCATTTCTGCTTTTCCGGAAGTTACCCGGGCAAGGCAACTGCTGCAAATACCACCCTGACAGGAGTAAGGGGCATCAATACCTTGTTTTAGCGCAGCATCAAGCACGGTTTGTTTTTGAGACATTTCAAAAGTCGTTTCTTCATCATCGACCAGTATTGTTATTTTGGTGTGGCCTTCTAAAGGTACCTCAATTTTATTTTCTGTAGAGGAGCTGGTAAATAATTCAAATTTAATATTTTTTTCAGGAATATTGTGGGATACCAATACATCCGAAACGATGTTGATCATTTCTTCCGGACCGCACAAATAAAATGTATCAAAATTAATCGCTGCATACTTATTTTTCAGAATAAAGTTTACCGTTGACTTTTCGATCCTGCCAAAGAGTTCATTTTCTACTTTATCCTGGCTGTATACATAATGAACAAACAAGCGGCCTACAAATTCTAACTGTAGATCGTGTAACTGTTGATGAAAAATGGTTTCTTCTATACATTTATTGCCATAAACCAGGACAAAAGTACTTTTCGGTTCCCCTTTTAAAACACTCTGAAGTATGGATAATACGGGTGTAATACCGCTTCCTGCTACAAAAGCAGCATAATTTTTTTGACGGTCAGAATTAGGTTCAAAAGTAAAATTGCCTTCGGGTGTCCCTACTTCAATCAAATCACCCGCCTTTAAATTAGAATTAGCCAGTTGTGAAAACAATCCACTTTTTACAACTTTCACCGCAATCCTCAATTCATTACTTTCCGGAGAAGAGCAGATAGAATAAGCACGACGGATTTCTTTGCCATCCAATGTCAGTTTTAAAGTTACATATTGTCCTGCAATAAAAGTATAATTGGGCTGTAAAGCTTCGGGAACATTAAAAAGAATTGAAACAGCATTGGGTGTTTCGCGGCGAACTTCCTTAATGGTTAATTTATAAAATGATGACATCTTCAGTTTTTTGGCAAAGATACTAAACCGGAAAGGTTTCTAAAAGCCCAAAAGAAATTAATGATTATAGAAATAATTTCGTAAACCTTTTATAAAAAGCACTGAATTTTATTTTATGGATAGAAACCTGTAACAATTTAAAAATTTTGTTACTAATACAAAACATAAGATAGAGAATATGATAAAAAAATTTTTTACCCTCGAATGGAAAGCCTTTTTTAGATCGGCTTCGTTTGGATCCAATATGGCATTAAAAATCATTATGA
>DASVUQ010000153.1:0-27548 GCA_036386975.1 Flavobacterium sp.
CAAATCACCTAACGCCATACGATTCAAATTTTCTATACGCCACACCTTTAATCCGTATATCACAGAATGATTTAACGAGCTTCAAACCTACCCGAAAGGTTCCATGTTCCGATTTATCAGAATGAGTTGTTTGGAAGTATCAAAAATAACATATTTTGTTATATTATAACAAAATATGTTATTATATTTTTAGAAGATTATTTTATTCCGGCTTTAGCGATTAGCTGAGCTATGCGTGCTTCTCGTTCCTCAGAATTACTTATGACTATAGGATTGTCTTTATCTCCTTGGAGTATAACTTTTGTTGCAGGATATAAGGCTTCAAGTTTGTTTATTTCTTTTTCGTAGTTAAGTAAAACAGCCATACCTTGAGGTGTATTTTTGAATTCAGATCCCATTGAACGAATGTCCTGTTTTAGCTTTGCAATTTTTAGAGCTCTTTTTTGTTCAATGGTCGCTTCTTGTTCTTCATGCCATATTTTATAGGCCTTTTGCAACAGTACCTTAGATTGCCTCCTTTTAATGAATTGGCCATCCTTATTCTTAAACTGTTGCTCAATGTTTTTTAAAATTAAATAGTCGGGTACGCCATTGATTATCCACCCCTGGATAGTGAATACTCTTTTTTCGGTTTCTAATTTACTTGACCTGACGCCGGGCATATTGTTTTATGTATTTGGGAATAAAGATTTAATTATATCAAGAATATCCCTTTGTTCTTGAATTACGGCCCTTGTTTTAGACGCTTCTTCCTCTCGCATTTTTTGAATTGATTCCGGAACATTATCTAATGACGTTGTAGCGATTGCTTCGAGAGCATCTAATCTATTTGATAATCTTTTTTCTAAAAGTTCTTTAATTGAATTTACTGTAGCGCTCATAATCTCAACTTGTTTTTTTTCATCCATGGCAGTAATTTTAATATTTGTATCAAAATTACTGCGTAATTATTAAATCTCCATTAATTCATTGTTGAACGATTCTATATCCTCTTCTAAATGCAATTCCGGATAGTTTTCTTTGATTTTTTTAGGATCTCCTTTATAGAACACTAATACATTTTGATGCATTTTACCAATTTTCCTGCCTCCATTAAACTGACGACGCACCCGAATGGCCAAGCTGCCTACTACGTTTACTAATATAATTTCGTTATATAGTTCCATCCCCGCATCTTTAAATGCTTGTATCGTATCACTCACGAAGTTTAAGTAAAACCCTTTTTTATCTCTAACATCACCAACTACAAAACAGGCAAAGCGATCATCCTTTAATTGTTCAACAGACTTTTTGATGATACTAAAGTATACATCCTTAAAGTCCTCATAATCCATGTTAGATAAATCCTTAGGGTCATCGCTGTATTTTTCCAGATAAGCATACGGAGGGCAAGAATAAACAAAATCAAATCCATCTTCACTTAGTTTTTTTTCTAAAACCTCGTTACTATCTCCTGCCAACCATTGTGTTTTAACTACATCTAAATTTAAAATTGATGCTTGGTTTCTATTTGCAACACATTGATCCGGCCTTAGATCAACCCCAACATAATTAAAGTCAAGAACGCCGGCAACTATGCCACGAACAGAACCTCCGGCAAACGGGTCTAATATCTTACCTCCATCCGGGCAGAACCACCGGTATGACAATTCACAAAGTACAGGATCAAATATACTTGCACCTTCATAAATGTGCATTCCTTTTTTCTTTGCGTATTCCAGGATTTCGTCCCATTCCGGATCTCGGCCCAAACTTTCACGCATTTTATTTCTCAATTCATAAATAGCTGTCGATTGTCCACTTTTAGCAATTATTTCTACATCCTCTCTTGTTTCCTGAGAATTGAAACCAAGTGCTAACCATTTACGTTTACGTTCCTGCCATACGCCAGAACGTGTATCTAAAATTGAAAAGGGAGAAAATATAAAGCTATCTTTCAATGCTAGTGAAATGATTTTTTCTTCTTCGTTTCCTTCCATTTTATTTAATAATCCCTGAAATGCGACATCGTCAAACTCTGGAATGTTCATCATCGCCTGTAGATCTGGAAAGTCTAAATCAAAGTTATTTACAAAATCAAATAGCCCCTGTTGGGTGATTCTGGCGTAAGCACTTGAATACACTAAAACCAATTCGGCCGCTTCTTTCATATTAGCACAATCAACAAAAGTTGCCGGCAATAGTTCTGGAACGTTTGCACCCAATCCTGAAACTTTCTCTAAATCCATATAGCGGTGCCGGCCATCAAGACAATAATTCACACCTTCGTTTTGCCAAACCATAAATGGAGCAATGAATTGATATTTTAAAATAGATTCAATCAGTTTTTGTTCCCCGCTATTTACCCATTCTTTAAAGTTGTCTTGTTGAATAAATTGAAGCTCACGCCAATTGATTAGCTCTGTTTTAATGACTCTTGAATTGATGGTCGGCTGATTCATTGATGCTGTTTTTTTCTTTGGTTACATTATGCAACAAAAATAACAATATATGTTATTAAATAACAATATTTGTTATAATAAAAAAAGCCACCTATAAAAGTGGCTTAGTTTTAAATTATTATTTTATATAGAGTTGAACGTTATTCTTTAAACCCAACCCAGAATCCATCTTCATTATAACCTCTATTCTCTAATTGCTTTCTTGCTAATTCTACCGGGTCAATTTCTCCTTTAACTATCGCACCAAGTAAATCTAGTGAAGTTAATGAAAATAAGTATCTGGGATCTTGTTGGTCCGTTTCGTCTGTTGGAATGTACTTCTTCATTTTGTCTTTAGTTTTGCAATTCAAAATATCCGTCTATGTCATAAGTAATTGAGGATGATAATTCCTCTTCGAGTTCATCGATGTTTTTATCTTCTTCTTCAAATTCGTAAGCTCCGGTCCGCATATTCCATTCAGCGTTATAACATGAATTGTCTAAGCGATATTGAAATAAATTTGCATCGATTGTAGTCCTGGGAGTAAATAAAAGTGTAGCCATAATATTGATTTATAATGTGTTAATTACAAAGCAATATTAGGGTTGAATATTTTGAGTGTCAAGAGAATTTAGTTATTTATTTGACTAGTTATTGATTCAATAATTAAATAAAATATAATTTAATCTTAATGGGTTTAAAAGTTATATTTCTGTATTGCCTCACTTATTAATGGTAATTTACACCTTATCAAATCTTCCATTGTTTTAAATCTCCAACATATATGATCTGCGTTTACTTCATGGTAGCACACTACTATGCCTACATCATGATGCACTAACATGAAAGAATCGGTGCTTACGTATGGTAACATCGTTAAAGAAAAACCCTCAAATAATACCCTTGATTGTGCTTCTTCATATTGTTTACATTTAGAAATAAGTTCATCAGAAAAATTTTCTAATATGCCAAAATTCCAGTCGTTCCACCTTTCTGGCACTTGTAAAATATTGTTTTCTGCATCGCATGGTACAAACATTTTCAGTTCTAGTGGCGTTAAAAGGAATTTGGCACAGTTTGTTGTATTGATAATAAAAGCATATTTATCAATTTTACCTTCTTTATACTTTTTTTCTTGCTCTAACACGTATTGTGTAAGGGGTATTAGGTTTTTCATAATTTACTATTTGTTTAGTATTTGTAGCTAAGACATTTATTATATTAAAGTAATTCTATAATACTATCGGCTTTATTGAAGCATTTTGAAATAAACTCAGCATGGTTAAAAGCTTCCATTTTTTCTCTATCATTAATAAATTCATTATCAATTACCAAATAAGGGATTCTAGCAATTTTATACTTCCCTCCTAATGCTTTTGCAACTACATTCCATGCATTTTTTGATTGAGAATGAACTACTTTTGTTTTAATTTTTGGGTTTATCATATTTCTTCTATTATTAATAATTTTCCTTTTATTACTTTTTCTCGGGCTTCTAATGATACCAAATTTTCCAACAATTATCATTAATGCATCTATACTGGCCGTTTGGAAACAATGACTGTTTCGGGTTTCTCATATTCCCAGAAGCTTAATTTCCCTTTTACATTTAATATTGGTTTATTGTAAAGAACCGGATTAGCAAGTACCCAATTGTAAATTTGTTTTTCTGTCCAACCAACTTCTTGCCAGTCTGATTTTTCAGCCCATATACTAGAATGATTTATAACACAATCAATGATGTCTACTTCTCCAATGATTGCGGCATGAGGATATGTTTTGAATATATCGTGATTATCACGTAAAGAAGCAGAATGAATGAATAATTGGTTACTTGCTGGATTACTAACTAAATCGATAAACTCAGCTGTTCTTGCTGATGCATGAATATAAATTCGACCTCTAAAATTAGTTTTCCAGGTCCTGTTTTCAATGTCTTTGATGCCGTGAGCAATTAGGCTTGCCCACGGCTGTTTTATTGATAGTGCTTTCATATTGTTGATTTATCTATAAATAAACTTTCATCTAATCCAAATACGTTAAAATGCCATTCGAGTAGTTTTTCAATTATCCAGTATGGCAAATGCTTAATGTAATCATCATAGAATCCTAAAGAATAACATGTAACGCTTTCTGCCATTTCATTTATTTTTTCTATTGGCACAAACTTATCCCCATTATGCTCTATTGGTTTTGTGAGCATGGATAAAGGATAAAGAAGTGGTTTAATTGTAGTGACCCCATAATTTATGGAAGATAATAATGCAGGTGTTAGTTTTGCTATTCCTGTTCTTTTTGGAAAACTATCCCTTTTTAATTCTACTTCCAGATCATAAGGCAAATAGGCTGAGTAAATCCTAAATAATTCTTCTTTTGTTTTCATATCTGAAATTGATTTATTAATTTCAAATTGTAAACGGTCAATTTCCGCAGCTATTAAAGCTCCAGCTTTGACCAATTCTCTAATTCTATCATGTGGTGTAAGCTTGAATGTATCTTGATGCCAAGGCCATGCTCTATCATCTTGTCGAATATAAGCTACACTTGCATCTAATAGTTCTCCTTCTTGGTATTTGCTATCTTTTGTAATATGATAACCTTCTTGTTGTATTTGTCGATCTCTTTCTTGAGATATAAGTTGTACTCCTGTTTTCATAATTCAATTACTTTTTTATCTTTAAAAAACGCTTTAAATTCTTTGTTATCAAAAGAAAACCGTTTTTGTTTCTTTTCATTTTCAACAACAAATTTTATTTTTTTGTCCTCGTTCCAGCCTGTGCATCTGTAATAAACCCACTTATTATCTTCAGCTACTTTGAACTTAATTCCTTCATGCATTCTTTTATTTTTAATAATGAATGGATATCTATCAAGTGCTTTTTCAAATGATTTCCAAGCAGAATTATTACCGCTGTTTATCATCGTAGTGTAAAATGATTCTATTGAGCCAGCTCCCCAATAACTGAAATTAAAATTCTTCATTAATTCTAGAAAATCATTCTCATCAAACTTAGCAACCATACATAAATTATAAAGAACTGATCTCATTACTGTATTGGTAATTGCATATGATTGTGGCTGAAAAGATTGATTGAAAAAGTAATTCAAAACTTGTAAAACTGTGCCGTCTTTATAATTATAGCCGTTTTTTAATTCTACATTTTGTTGCAACAGCTCATTGAAATCCTTAAAGTCTTTATATTTTTCAATTTCTTTTTCTAGCCAATAAAGCTTTGATTTATAAAATGCTTCAAGCTGTTTTTTTCTATCAATTAACTGTTCTGCGTTTAGCATTGATCCGAATTCTTTAGCTTTGAAATCTATTATTTCTTTAGACTCAAGTATGTCTTTCCAAAACTTATTAGATTGGTTCTCCCCCAAAATAAATTCTTCTAAATATTTTTGCAAGTGTTCAGAATTAATGTATCTGACGATCTCGCTTTTCAGATTGTAATGTGCTTTATCAAAAACTAAAAGCATTTCTGCCATATCAAAAGTTCCTCCTTTTTCTTCAATCCAAGACTTTATCTTTTTTATGGTTGTACAGTCTTCACTATACCCATCAAAATCGTTTATGGTTAATTTCATGATTCAATTATATTAAGTTTAGTTTTATACTTTCATTTCTATTTGGGAAATTGACGAATTAAGAGATCTTCAGGTATTTGTTTAATTTTATCTATCTGTTTGAAAAAGAAAGGTACTTTTGCTATTTCGCAAACTTCTTTCATTTCATAAGCCCATTTAATATTAAAAGGCCTTCTATGATGTCCGCTTTCACCTCCCTGGATAACCCGATCTATATGATGAATAGGATACCCATATTTTTCATTTGGTTCAGCAAGGTCAATGGATTCAATTTGAGGTTCAACACTCAAAAATTTACGTCCTCTTACTTTTACGAAGTGTGGGAATAAATCTTTTACATTCTTTTCACAACTTAATGAAATACCAAACATCACATTTTCCGGGGGATTTACTTTCCAACTTTCCGGGATATGTTTGTTAATATTACTAGGCCGTTTTGTAAGCAACAAGAACATAAGATTAGGATATAAGCCTACTGTAATATTATTGAATAATTGCTGGCGTAAATCTCCAGTTAAAAGTCTTCGGGCAAAATCATCTTCTTGTTCTACAACAATTTCATTTCCTTTTCCATCAATCAATGGCATCGATTTCTCGAATATATCCATCATGGAGCCGACAAATACCCGGTGAACTTCTCCTGCCACGGATGCCGTTTTTTGAAACCTAGCTAAATCTGCCCATACTTTCTTTACCAACTTCCTGGGTTTATCATTGCCCCAAACATCATTGCCCCATCTGTGGGATAATGTCTCTGCATAACAATTATCACAACCTTCATGCACTTTTGTGCATCCGGACCATAAATTGGCCGTGTGATTTGTCCACTCTATTTTAGAATCTTGTGCCATTTTTATCAGATTTATTTTTTTAAAAAACAATATTATCTATCCTTCTCTCTAACCTCGGCACCAGCCTGACTTACAATTTTCAGCACCTCCGCCAAAATTGAAATCTTGTTGGATACCTATTTCTTTTGTTTCTAATAGGCTTATTTCTTTTTTGAAAGTGTTGCCTTTAACCAACTCTTGTATACCAGCCCAATACATTATTGGCGGGTTGCTTTCAAAGTTTTTCCTTAACTGCTGTATATGTTTCCAAAAACACATTTGACAATTACTATCTTCAGAAAACCTAACATCCGTATTATTATTCCAAAACTGTGTAACACGATAATGAGTATCTTCGTTTTCAATCATTGGATATTCAACATTACGCCATTCAACTGTTTTCCAATTTTGCTTTTTCTTTCCATAGTTGTTACAGGAAAATGGGAATTTGAATTCATTTGAAATGGTTTCGGCCCTTTCTTTTTCGTCGTATCTTATTCCTAATCTCATGAGGACATCTTCACCATAATTCATATAGGTATATTCAAAGATTGGAATCAATTTAAGATCAGTAGTGCAAAATCGCCAAACTTGATTTGGTAATGCTTTATGTTGTTTAATGACATCTTCAAATGATTTTCCACGAACCCAAACTATTTCACGTCCTATTTTTTGCTCTAATTGCATCATTGTGTAAATGATGTAAGGATCCTCTGCAGTTGCTCGAAATTCTCCATAGATCGGAATATACTTTTCGAGTTTATCATTAGCATACTGCAAGGCTTTCTTATCTTTTTTAAGCCAACCAGCAGCATTGTGGTCTTCTATACAAACTATGGCAAACATTTCAACGCTTGCTGGATGATTTACTGCTAAATAAGAACTGGTTTTACCACCTGAAAGACTATTAATCGTTATCAATTTTTTCATAATGATTTTATTAGTTCCTTTTGTTCCATTTGTATAGGATGCCTTCCTTTATCCCATGACTTACTGAAGTATCTGTCGTCTTGGCATTCCGGACTATCTGAACGACTACAGTATTTTTGTGCATTGCTATAAACATCGATTTCTTCCCCGCACCAAGCGCATTTTTTTTGTCCTACCGGATAATCATCATTTGCCATCTACTATTAGTTATTTTTAATTAAGCTGCTTGTTTTTTAAAGTATTCCACTAAAGAAAAATAGCTACATCTCACCAAAGCTTTTGCCTGGTTAACTTCTACAGCATTTCCAATGAACTTTTTTTGTTGTGTTGAATTCCCTATCAATTTATAATCTTTTGGAAATCCCTGGATTTGCTTTAGTTCCGGGATGTTTAACATTCGCATTTTAATGTCGATTATACCATGCGTAACCATAAACTCCTTTATTAATATCATCGTTTCCGAATCACTTTCATACACTGGAATAGTTATTTGTCCCAGTTCAGTAGACACCAAATAAAGAGGAGATTTATCTTGTCTGGCTACAACAGTGCAGCAGGGATTATCAATACTTCCGTTGTTACCTCCCCATGATGGATTAAAAACGTATTGCTTTGCTTTGACTAAACTAAATTTTGGAATAGTCGTAAGTGTTCCTATTGGTTTCTCAATTGAAGTTGCAACCCCGGTCCCGTATTGCTGGTCAATAAAGTTTACATCTATTTTACTAATCCTATCTTTTGTTGTAATAGTAGGTGCAGGTTTATCGATTGAATGAATCCCGCCATTACCGTAATAGGTATTCAAGTGTGAAGCTGTAACTATCTCCTGATTGCCTCCTGTAGCGGTAATAGTTCTAGCAGGGCCATTCACATCAATAATTTTAGCTTTTGGTTCTCCAGTATACCTTTGCTGAATAAAATGTGAAGCCGTAACCATTGCCTGGCCATCAATACATTTAACTGTCCCTGCAGGACCATCTATACTTATTACTTTACCTTCTGGCCGACCTGAATAATATTTTTTAATAAAAACTGATTTTACCAGGGCATGGGTTCCGTTGGTGCAAATAGTTCCCATGGGCTTATCTATTGAATTTACTTTTTGTTCCGGATTTAATTTACCTCCGTTATACCTTTTGGTAAAAACATCATTACCATTTGCAACGAATTTTATAAGTCCAGCATAAATGCGTTTTAATGTATTATCAGATAGTTCCTTTTTTCTTTCAAAGATGCTCACGCCCTCATCCGTTAAGTCTAATACTTCGCGAACTGGTTTCCATTTTGCCATAGGAAATAAAGGACTTACAACTTTATCCTTTGTATGGGTTTGCTCCGGCCATTGAATAGGGTAATCTTTTTTTGCAAATTGAATGAACAAACGTTCGCGACTTTGGTAGGCACCGTAGTTGGCTGAATTTAATATCTTAGCATCATAGCGATATCCGTAAGACTTCACATTCTCGATCCACTTAATATAGTCCTTACCTTCAGTTCTCGAAATTGGTTTACCATTATCATCTAGCGGCCCCCAGCTCATGAATTCCCGCACATTTTCAATCCAAAAATAATCTGGGTTCAAACTTTCCAGATACATGAACATGTGCTCAGCTAATGTACGGCTATCAGCATCCTTAGCCTGCCCTCCTTTTGCTTTTGAAAAGTTCGTGCATTCAAGTGACGCCCAAATATTTATTATACATTTTGGAAAGTTTTTGCGCAATTCATCAATCAGATACTTTAGCTTTTCTACAACTTCAAAGTCCCTAATATCTTCTGTAAAATGAAGCGTATCCGGATGATTAAGTGCATGGCTTAGTATTGCATTGGCATCATGATTGACACATGCCGCAACAAACATATTTGCAATATTAGTAAAGTGGATGCCGGTAGAAGTTCCCCCGGCCCCACAGAACAAATCAATCCAAAAGACTAACGGTTTAGTTAAATCCGCTGTTTTTTTTACGTGAGCTATAAAAGCGGAGGTTTCCGTTTTTAATTGAGAATCTGTCATTACTCTGTTATGTTTTTAAAAAGTGTTTCCATGATGCTTCCATCAGAATAGATTATTTCATCTTGAGGAATTGATGCGTTTAATTCATCTCCTGACCATTTATTCGGATACGTTTTGGCCTCTATTAATTCAACGATTCTAATTTTTTCTTCAGAATTTAGAATATCAATAACCGGCATTCCTATTTCAATAGCTTTTGTATTTACCTCTTCTTGAATGAATAATATTTCATTTAAAAAATACTCTCTAGCTTTAAGTGTTAATGGCCCCATTCTATATTGATTCTTTGCTAAGGATCCATCTTTTCTAAACTCATTACCATTTTTACGAAGTCTATATTTTGGAAATCTCATCTCTCTATAAATCATTTTCAATCTTTTTAATGGCACTAGGTATTGCCATTTAGGATTTTTTAATATTGTGTCAAGAGATTTGTCTTTTTCTACCAAAGGACAACCTATACATCCTGTACGCGCATTAATTTCTTCAGCTTCATCTCCTCCATAAGCATCAGCAAGTAAAGCGGTATTCCAGCTACCATGCTTCTCCATTGGCGCTAATACTTTCAGCCAGTCCCACACGTTGCAGACCCTCCAATGCAGTATTGGGGCTAGGGTTGCGCATAGATCGTTTTTCAAGCCGTTCTGGTACCAGCCTTGTCCACATTCAGCCCCATCTTTAGAACAGCTTACATTTATACGTTGGTCTCGGATTGCACTTTCTCCCAGTCTCACGCCTGTAAGCATCAAGACTTTTTCATCTTTATCTGTAATAAACTTTGAAAGGGCTTCTTCCATCGGCTCTACTTTTATCTGTCCAGTACACCACCTGAAAGTATTGGAAGGCGGCGGAACTCCTCTCCCCAAGATATAAACCAAAAACCTGTCATCTATTGGGGCGGTTACTATTTCAACCCTAACTCCTCTCTCCTCCATCTGTTTTTTTATAACTTGTGCGGAAAGCCAAAGAGGTATTAATTCCATCCTGGTATCGGCCGCGAAAATTGTAAATGATTCCGGAGCGGGAATCTGGCCCGTATTTATCAGCTGGGTTACCAGAGTTACTACTGTCGTGCTGTCCTTTCCCCAACTCCATGCTGCAGCCCAATGCTTGTGCTTGCTTCCATATTCTTTTAAACTTTGGATTGTAAGTTCGATAGAATCAGCAACAGCTATCTTTTCAGTTCCAAAAATGTTAAGCTGATTTTTCATATTGCTAAATCAAATAAAGTGGGTACGGACTGGTGATATTCTTCGGCTTTTACATACTCTACACTATCTTTCCAGTATAGCTCGTGCAGTTCGGTTCCTATGCCTCTTCTCTTTTTTTTAATGGCCCGCAATGGCACCGTTCCAATTCCTGCGAAAGGATCATAAATTAAATCACCTTCGTTGGTGTAGCGTTCGATGGCCCTGTCGACAATATCGAACTGAAGCGGGCAAACATGCTTCTCTTTTTTTTTGCTCGTTTGTTGTGTGTTAAGCGTATGCATCCTACTGATATCGTCCCATACATAATCATTTTGAGTATGGGTAAATGGAGATAGCACCATAAAACCCGAAGGCAGCTTTTTCATGGAATCCAGCATCTCGCATAAGCTTACGTGATCTTCAAAGTTGTACGGATTGTTTTTAATGTAGTTCTTCCACCATCTGGAAATCTTCTTTAAATCCATCGACCGCAGCTCTTCCGGAGACAGTAACCTGTTCCCATTGCTTCTCCATCTGGAGTGAGCATCCAGCTGCCATTTGCCTCTGGAATATTCGGTTTTGGATTTTGCTACTTTCACATCAGCATAAGCATTATCATTGCTCGTAGGTGCTTTTCTAAAGATTAAAAGATACTCCGGTGATCCGCACCCCATCTTTGAGCTGTCTTTACAATTCTCGGTCCATCCCAAACGATTAGTTTGTACATTCTCACGTACCACATCCGTATCGATATAATGCTCGCCGAGTAAATGAAACCCATGCTTTTGGAAGTTGGCAGTAGTAAGCCCCCTGAAATCAATAAGCGTTATGAAACCTACACCGTTCTGATATTTGAACTGCATCCTGTTTTTTACGTGAATGGCAGCTATACGCCCAGGCTCTAAAACTCGTAATAGTTCCGGAACTAAGAAATCCATTTGTTCAAAGAAACCTTTGTTGCCATCGTTGTGCCCGAAGTCCCTGTAATTTTCGCAATACTCGTACTGATCGCTAAAGGGAATGGAGGTAAGTATCATCTGTATGGAGTTGTCAGCAAATGTTCTTACTTCATCGATGCAGTCATTATTTATCAAAGTTGCTTTTTCTCCTTTCCATTCCTGACGATTGATATTGATTGCCCTTTTAAGTTCAGCTATCTGTGCTTTCTGGTCCAGTCCGTACTTTTTCATTAATGCTGTCATTTCAGCAATCATCCTCTTATGGTCGGACCATTTACGCTCCAGCTTTTTTAGTATTTCCAGTTCGGCATCCGTGAATACCAAATGGATATTGACTTCATTGGATTGCCTGAAGCGAAGGATCCTGTGTATGGCCTGGATGAAGTCTTTGAACTTATATCCGATACCGCAAAAGATAGCATCAGAGCAATGCTTTTGGAAATTACATCCGGCCCCGGCAATTGAAGGTTTAGTGGCTAAGTATTGAAACTCCCCGTTTTTGAATCCATTAAGCAATTCCTCTTTTACTTCTTGCTTCTGGGTACCGTACACCGACCTAGCTTTTTCCTTGGGTAGTTTTTTTTCCAATAACCTTCTCTCATCTTCCAGGTCATGCCAGAAAATAAAATGCTTATCCGGATGCTCCATCGCTATGGCTATAGACTTATCAATTCTCAATGCCAGGCTTTCTTTTTTTTCTTTTGATGCTTCCGGTGCTCCTTTTGCAGGATCGGTAAACATTTTCACATTGCCGTCCCTGTCGATTTTAATGGAACGATTTTCTAAATTGATTTGATGATAATGTACTTTTAGCTCAGGAAGCCTATAGCCTTCATCACTATAACCTAAGTCAGATGGATATTCAATGAAGATGGCCCAGTTGCGTACCCACATCCAAAATTCTTTCTCTTTGTGCGGATAGAGCGTAAGGTTGTTGGCTGTAGTACTATCCCGCTGAAAGAACCTGGTTAATACTTGCCCGCGATCGCACACTCCTAAAAATTCTGCATAATTCAGGATTTCAGTGTATTCGTTAGGAGCGGGCGTTGCCGTGGCAATAAAACGGTATTCGATCTTAGACATTTCACTTATGATGTAATCCGATGTCTTAGTATCGAGGTTCCGGATAGCGTCACCTTCATCAAACGACACTCCTCCGAAATAAGAAGTATCGAAGTTACCGTTACGGATCCTTTCGTAATTGGATAACATGATTTGTGGTTTATCATAAAAACTTTGTGCATGTTCCGCATCCTCCTGATCTTTTACGTAATCCACTTCCAATCCTAAAATATTTTTCGCATCATCACGGAATTCACCCATGACCCCAAGTGGTAAGCCAATAAGAAATGGTTTTCCTGTTTTCTCGATTACGGCTTTTGCAAGCTCTAACTGGATGACTGTTTTTCCCAAACCGAAAGAACAAAAGATGGCACGCCTTCCACCATGCAGTGCCCACCTACAGGTATCTTTTTGATGCGGAAATGTATTTTCGTGAAAACTATCATATTCAAATCCTGTGTTTGGAATCTCCAGTATCTTACTCTCTAAAAAATCATTATAATTTTTTACGCTTTCTCTAATATTAATCATTGCTTTATTTTTAATTTGATTTTATATGTAGTAGTTTTTCTAAATCAGTATATAAATCCTGATAATTCATTGCCGTATATCGTAACACTTTCCAACCTTGCGTAACCGCCAGATTATACTTTTCAATATCCTTTGAGTAGCCACCTACTGTAGTATGCCTTGACTTGCTGCTCATGATCCCTTCATACTCTATGGCGATCATGACGCTTGGTATTGCATAGTCAAACCGAAACTTTCTAAATTCATCAAAGCGGTATTCCATTGTATAACTTTCAATTATTCCCTGTTGCTGGAATTGTTTAAGGAATAACTCAATCGTGTTTTTTTCAACTGATATCTTTCCGGTTCTTGCTTTCGGTTTCGTTTCAGTAGCATCTTTATCATCAGGACCAGAATCCTGGCTGTCCTCAATCTTGTAACCTTTGGCTTTTAAATTCTTTAAATCATTTTCGCTCCATGCCATCTATCTGCTTTTTAAATTCTTCAAAGTCTGTCAAATAATCTTTTAAGAATTCGCTAGCTACAATGCTCCGGCATTTATTTGCTACAGAACCTATTATCTTACCAGTACTTATTTTATTCCTTACTTCCTCAATGACAAATTTTGCAGAATGAAAAAATTTTGTTGTAGTTTCCTGCACCAGCTCTATTAAATAAATCTGGGCCTGTTGTTCATATAATTTCTTTTTTTCTGAACTTGATATCGTAATTAGTCCCTTTTTTTCCAAGGCTTCATAAACCAGCCAACAATCACTACTAAATCCTGTTTCATTCAAATCATCGAAAATAGTTTTCAAAAATTCCTCATGATTTCTTTTTATTTGTTCTTTACTGAGTACCGACATTTCTAATAGCTTTTTCTTTTTGTTATCATACACCCGAAGGCTTTCGTTTCTGTATTCTCTGAAAGCATTTAATACTTCACCTACTGCCACACAATCCAAAACCCTAAAGACTTTGACGTCTTCGAATTCTTTGGCCACGTACATCTTAAATGCTTCTTTGATTTCGGGAACTGTCATGCTTCCGAATTTGGTTTTTATTAAATCAAAAATCAAAATCATCTGCTTATCGAGTTGCCGATTTTCTTCTTCGCTTGAAACTTTGATGTTTAGAATTGTAATTAAAAAGTTTAGCAGGCCATTGATTTCCTGTTTGGATTCTATGGTTTTAACCTTTGGATAATCCTCATTCAGAATCGCCAGTGTAGGTCTCGATAATTCGGTCAACGCTAAACTCGTAAGCTTGCTTTGTTCCACTGGTATTATTTGATTTTCCATTTTGATCTTTATTTTTTAAATTCTCTTTTTCTCTTGAATCCCAACCTGCAACTGCTTTTTTCCAATCTTTCATTTTGTTTTTTCCAACCATCCAGTTTTTGCTTTCATAAAAATTCCAGAATGAATGTGCGTTAACACCATACTTTTTTTCAATAATAAATTCCTGAACTTCCAAAAGAGAGGGTGGAGAAAAGTTTTTCTTTTCTCTTTCTTTATTTATTACAGTTACAGTATCAGTTACAGTTACAGTATCATTTACAGTTACAGCTTTTTTTGCTTTGCTTTGCTTTTCTGAAAAAGCATTTGCTTTTTTTGCTTTTTCTGCTTCTGTTTCCGGTTCGGTCTGAATCTCTTCTTTTTTTGGCCTGCCTCCCAGTTTTCCTGATTCTGAACGCCTTATTTTTATCTTGTCCCATTTTGCGAAATCTCTTTCCAGTTGGGCACGTATAGGCTCAAAGGCAACCTTTAACAGCAAATCTTCTATGCATACTTCTACATCATTTACATATTGAAGTATTACTTTAAAAAGTTTTCCCGCAGTTTCATCTGGCAGCTGGCTTACCAAATTCAGTAAGTCGGCATATAACACAAAGGATTTTTTTTCGTCTGCTGCCATTTTATATTAAGTTATTGTTCAAATATTCTATTTCTAAATGTGTCAACTTCTTGTCTGGTTTGAACTGGCTTTTAATAAATACAATCTTAACCTCTACACCATTTGCCCTGAAAATATACCAGGTGTTGGCATCGTTCAACGAATTGCAACAAACGACCTCCACTACCTGGGCTTCCATCACTTGAATAAATCAATTACTTTGCTGATCATACTCACCGGGATATCATCTTCATTACCGGTTACGGCATTGGCTATTACTTTCTTTTCCTGGATGATATTATACATCCATTGATCTAAAGTATTTTCACCAAGTAATGAGGTAGACCTTACGCCCGACGGTTGGCCCATACGATGCGCCCGTGCCTCGAACTGTTCCACGTCTGCCTGTGTCCATGGCAGTTCCAATAAAAGCAATTCAGATGCAGCCGTAAGTGTGATACCAACACCTCCCGCTTTGTAATTCACAATGATGATGTTTATGCCCGGGTTGGTCTGGAACCCATCTACAGCAACTTGCTTTTGAATTGCATTTTGCCTTCCCGTTACGCATACGGCTTTAGGATAAAGCTTCATTAAACTATCTACGATGATCTGGTGCTTGACCCCAATAATGATCTTTAAACCCGCTCCTACCACTTCATCGATATATTCCTGAGCGGCTTCTATTTTTCCAATGGCAGAAAGCTGCAACAACATCGTAATCTTCACGATTACCTCTGCATTTACTTTCTTTTTTATTTCGGCATCTGTCAGGTCCGACTTCTTTAAGAAGTTGACAAAATCATTTTTTACTTTATCAAACTCAGATCTATTCGTAATGGAACAAATTATGGTCTGCCTCGTAAGTGCCGGTAAATCTTTTAGCACATCTTCTTTTTTGCGCTGGAAAAAGCACGTCACATTCAACAGGTAATTTAATTCAGCGAGATTGGCAGCACCACGCCCGCCCTCGCAGTAGCGTTGTTTGAAACCGTTGGCACCTCCAAAATGATTGAGCTTGAACATCACGGCCAGCTGGCTGAACAAGTCGACAGGTTTATTTACTACCGGTGTTCCGGTAAGCAATATGATGTACTCTTTATTTTTCGTCACATTGATACAGATTTTCGCGGTTATGGAATTCGGGTCCTTTAACCTATGGCTCTCATCAATGATTACTGATTTAAACATATTGACCCGCGGATCCATTATAATCTGACTGCTGTGACTTAAATTTTTCTTAGTCGGCATATCGGTAACAAAATACTTTTTCATGGACTCATAATTCACTATGAATACATCGGCCAGGTCCATCTCCCACCAGCGTTGCCATGTATCTTTAATTCCGTCGTGTAGTACAATAGCTTTTTTATCCGTCCACATTTCAAACTCACGGCTCCAGTTGATCTTTAATGCTGAAGGGCAAATAACCAATACAGGAAATGTTATATCGCCTTTAATTTCTGCACCAGCGAGCGTGGCAATGCTCTGTAAGGTCTTTCCCAATCCAGGCTGATCTCCGTTAATAAACCTTTTGAGTTGTAGCCCACGGGCCACACCCTCCTCCTGATAATTACGCATCGCGCCTTTTTTCAAAGGAATAGCTATATCAAGTTTGGGAAGCGCCGGAATGGTATCTACCCTTTCAGGTAGGTTGTCTTTAATCTGAATGTGTGAAGCCCGGCATGTCCTACCGATATGGTACACTTTTTCCTTAAATGAAATAGGCACTATCCAGACCTTCTTCTCATTGTTCCAACGGTAGGCTTTATTCCCGTCTGGATAGTGCAGGTTTTTAATCATATCCTTTTCTTTGTCTTTGAACCTGCCAAAGCCTGTAGTGATATGAAACTCGTTTAAAAATTCAACTATTTGCATTTATTCTGATTTATTAAGTACTGCTTATATCTCCACGTCTGCAAAGTGTTTTAGACTTGGGCCTTCGTCTTCATCGTCCTCTTGTTGCTCAAACATATCAATGGTCTGATGCTTAACCGGGGCGCGTTTACCTTCGATATATTCATACACTTCTGACTTTAATAAATCCACAGCCTCCAGTAGTTCAGTCATAAAAGGATACGTATCATCATCCCATTTTATAAATGGCGTATTAATGTGTATCGATTTTCTACTTTCTAAGCTTTTGCTGCCCGAAATTGTAACACCTTCGCTGTCCTTTCCTAAAGTAAATCCAGTTACATCATATTTGCGTAATGGGTCAGTTTCAGGATCCTGGATAACCCCCTTCTTAATGTCATTGATCGCTTGTCTGCAAACACTTTCGTTTATCTCCTCGCAGATAAAAGCGAAATGAGGGATGAGGTTTTGAAATGCTTCCCGTAAGTCGTTGTGAATAGGCGCATCGCCCGATGAGTTGTGAGTGTACTTTGTACTGTTAACAAAGTGGTCATAGCCATACTTTAGGAATAGGATCCTTTTAATGCTGGCATTTTTGATTGTAATATCCATTTTTATAGTTTTTAATTGGTTATTCCTCTGTTTCTAATAGAAACTCTTCCTCACAATGAGGACATCTTATTTTTTCACCTTTGATTTCAATTTTCTTTTCGATGGCAATTCCGTTTTCTATTTTTAATAACCATCTATCTTCTATATCTTCTCCTTGACAAATAAATTGACCTTGTAATCCAAAGTCTGGAAACTCTTTTTTGGTTTCTCTAATAATAAGATTTACAGATTCTGTCATTCCATAAGTCTTTTCGTTACCGTCCCATTTCAAACCTGTAAAGTCATCATTGAACTCTAGCTGTATATAAGAACCGTTACTATTCCATTCTGGGTGGTCCCGGCAATTTTCTCCTAAAAAAGATTTTACTTTTGCTAATGCTTTACCAGTTAATTCTGTCGTAAATTTTAATTCTCCTAAAAAATCTGTGTTGTATCCCATTTTATTTTTATCTAATTATTAAACGCCTGCATTTCTGCTTTTGCTTTGCTTATGAGTGTACGGCACCAGTCTAACTGGTGGGTACAGCTTGCATTGATCCTGGTGGCCCAGTTGACCAGGTAGCTTTCATTTTCAACTAAAGTGTTGGTAAACTTTACCGCCACACTTGGTGCCATTGAATTGATACTCTTGATCTGTTCGATGATGTCACTTCGTAATTTTCTATCGTGCAATATTTTTGCATCTGCCAAAAGCTTTCCGGAACGTGCCATATAAACTGTTAGCGTGTTGCCTCTTACTACTGCTTCCTGTGCATCTTCGCTTAATTCTATTTCCAGAAATTTCTGCATTTGAATTAGTTCTGCTTTGATTTCTGAGTGTGTTGCTATTGTATTATTCATATTTTAATTTTTAGTATAATAACCTTTGCCAGTGTGCTTTCTTGGTTTTGCAAATAATTCTTCAAGAAGGTCTTTTGTAACATTTTTTCTGAAGAGTTGTGTCTTTCCTTTTTTTGGATGATTAATACATGTTGAAACTGTCATTTTAGTAAGGTATATGTTGATCCTCACATCTTTAATTCCGAATGAAATTAACCCTATATTTTCTTGATAGTCAATTAAATAATATCCATATTTCTCTGATATCTCTTTAATCTCTTCAAGTGAAATTTTATATTTCATTTGTTATTCAAATAATGCCCACCATTTAAAAGCAAGCTCATTATACTTCTTAAATCCATTTTTATAAAGTTCATCGTCTCTACGAACCGGCACTTTAAACACTTTGAAGTTTACTTTAGAAACTCCAATTAATATATCCTGTCTGCTGTCGGCGATATCCATATACCACGCCCGCTGCCTGTCATAATCAAAGAACCTGACGGCTTCCTCAAATTGCTTTTGTGTGGTTGCGGTAGTGCTTTTTAAGTCACCGCCCCAACCTAAATTGGGCATCCACAAATCCCACTTGCACCTGACATCCAGTTTAAAATCTACACCATCATAATGAAAGGAACGGTTAGTAATCATTACTTTTTGAGTTTCCGATTGCTGCAGGATGTGCTTTGCCAAATCATCTTTCATAAATGATTTTTTCATCTCGATAGCCCTTTCAAAATCTTCCTGTGAGTACTGTACCTTACCTACCATATATTTGAAATAGTCTACCGTTTCAGGCTCGGTTATAATGGCATCGATTAGTGAACCAAATTTGTAAGCTTTCTGTTTTACAACCTCATCCATTTCAGGTTGCCAATAAGAATTGAGCCAGGACAAATCCGAGTTGCTTACTTCGTTCCTTTCATAGTACCCCTCCATCTTATAATTCTTCTTCGGTTGCTCTTGGTAAAAAGCATTCATCATCCTGATCAATGTCTTCAAAACAATATTCACATAACACAGGATAACCATGTGCCTTTTCAAAATAAATTCCACATTCCGAACAACTAAACCCATTGACCATATCGTTTGCTATCTGTCCCATACTATTTCCTGTTTACGGCTTTATACACCGGTTCATAGTTTACGTTTTTACTCACAATCATATTACCTGACTTATGGCCTACTTTTTCGCAGAATGCCTTCATCTGTGCTATTGTTTTTTTCTCCATATCTTCAATAGTCATGTTTATCCCTTCATTTTGAAGCCAGAATGTAAACACCTCAGCCACACCACTAATATTTAGTATGTTGAGTTTAAAACCGTCCCGCGTCTCGGGCGCAACAGAGTTGATCAACATTGTATTATCCATTAAGGCGTTGGTTTGTTCTGCCACTTTTTTACGCTCTACCGCTTCCGCTTCCGCTTTGGCTTTGGCATCGGCTTCCGCTTTCATTTTTTCTTCGGCTTCGGCTTCACGTTTGGCTTTTTCTGCTGCAAGGCGTTCTTTTTCTTCTGCCCCGGCTTTTGCCATTTCTTCCAATGAAGTCTTTAAGGATGGCAATTTGTCGATAAGTTCTGATTTGAATTTTTGCAATTCGCTTACAATAACCGCCGCTATTAAGTCAAAATCCTTGGTACCTGTCACTTCTCTCATTATTTCAATGACTTCTTCTTGTGAAACGTGCTTCCTCTGGCAGATTGGGAAGAACGAATTGAAGTGTGCCCTGTCATAAGAAATAGCCAGCGTCTTCAATGCTTTCTGCTTGGCTTCAAAAGTCTCCAGTGTAATTGCATTAAAAGTATATTGAAGTTTTTGTTTGCGTTCCAGAACATGAGCTTGAACATACTCTGACAATTGAGCATCAATAGCGGCCCTGATTGAGATGATTTCATTGTCTTTGTCCAATTTTGCCTGTGCTTCACGCTTTCTTCTTTCCTCTTCGTCACGCAGTTTTTTTACATAAGCATCACGATGTGTTTGTATTTTTGCAGGATACGTATCCGCTTTTTTCGGGTCCAGGTTGCCCTCAATTTCCGTGAACTGTTTTCTGATGGTATCAAAAAAAGTAGTAATGGGTTTTCTTTGTGCTTCAATTTCAGACTTTGCGTTGCGGCAATTCACTAAAAACTTATTTGCTCTTTCGTCCATTTCAGCACTCATGCCATTGGCTTCTATTTCCACTATTAGTTTTTCCCCAACCGTTAATGCTCTCGATACCCTTAATTCACTTTTTTGCAGAATCTCCGATCCGCTTACAATTACTTCCTGTAACTGGTTTTGCGTTGCTATTTGTGTACTCATTTGATAGAAATTTGATAATTAAAATGCTTCTTCGTCTACTTCCTCCACACTCGTACCTTCTGGTACATCTTCGAATTTGGAATATTCTCGGACCGGTGGTGTAGGTGGTGCAGGTTCTGCTTCAGGAGCGAATTCTTCTTCCTCAACCTCAACACCTGAAAAAGTTTCTGCACCGGCAGGAGTGGAACCTGTGGCCCAACATTTCTCTTTACAGGCATGTTTGATTATTTTTGTCCTTAAGAAACCAGGATCCGATTCGGTTCCATTTAAGACACCATTGTCCCATAATGATTCCGCTAGGTATTTGGTACCGTTTTGCCCTGCTTTTTCAATGGTTCTTGGATTAGGCGATTTTTTTCTCCAAGCTTCAAAATCTGATTTGCGGTAGATAAAATAACGATCTGCACCATTTACGTCAAGTACGAACCGGGCATATCCAGCTACTACCTTTTCAGATTGAAAGGTCTCAATATGTCGTTTTACCCTGCCATTTTCAACCTCAAACAGATCACCCTCATATACCAATTTCGCTTGCTCTACAAATTGTATTTGTTTGGTCCTGATTAGTCGACGAACGTGTGCGCCAGCTTGGCGCATTAAAGTTGCTTTTCCTTTGTATGCTACTAAATAAACTTCATTGTCTTCCGGGTCGAAAGAGTACCCATTTACTGCAGCCGTTATAAAACAGGCATATAATGAAAACTTGTCGCTGTTCTGAAGTGCCGGTACATTTGAAATGTTCTGATTGAAGTACACCAACTGGCGATGGTACATCAAATCGCCCTGGTTGCTTCCGTTGGCCAGGTTATAGTTCGTAATGAATTTTTCTTTTACCATTTCAAGTTCTGCAATCTTACCTGGTGCAGTACTATTGATTAATTCTAGCGTGTTTGTTTTACTCATTTTGATTAAAGTTTAATTGTTGTTTTGATTACTCCAGCTGCGAAATAGCTTAATGACAGTAGTAGAAAAAGGATCATTGCTTTGTCTGCTTTCGGTTGTTTAATAAACCACTTAATAATAAGCATGATCAGGGACAGATTTAGTTGCCATTCTCATCGCAATGAGAAATTCATTAAAAAATTCTTTCTCTACATCGGATAAGTCCTGGTAAGCTTTACCATTTACCAGCCACTTACCATTTCGTAATTCAATTTCGATCTTGTTTTTCATAATCTTATTTCATTAAGGTTAATGGTGCAGTCAAGTGGAATAAATGGTCACGTGTCATTGAAACTATTGCAGTCTTTGCAGTCTCAAGATTTTCAGCATACACTTTATTGTCTTTTCTATTGGAAATCCAGATGCTTGCTTTCTCTTGATAAATCCTTTTTAAAAGCTTTGTGTACTGTTTCGCTTTTGGATTCGGTTTTAAACCATTTTTAGTAAATACCATCGAAGTATATTGATGGTTTTGGTTCAGCTCGATCAGTCTTTCATATCTAGCATTTAAAACTGCTAAACGTTTGTTGTTTGATAATTTTTGTTCTAAATTTGCCATTGTCATTGAATTTATGGGTTTACTCACCCTGATTAAAATTTAATTTTCTAAACCGATTGTTTCCGCAGTCGGTTTTTTTATTTTCCCTGTCTTCTTTTTTCAGCTTTCGCTTTTATTTTCATTACCTCAACAGCACTTAACCCCTTTCGGGTGGAGTTACCAGGCACCACACCCAGTAACTCCTGCTTCAGCATCGTAGCTTCTTGTAGCATTAAACCGCCTAGTATTTCCAGCTGGTCCAATCGTTTAAGTATTTTTGTTTGATTCATTTTTTTAATTTTTAGGAATAATTGATTCAACTGACGCTTCTTCAAATATTTCGTTTTCTTTCAACCCTGTGTGTTTCATAATAGCCTCTATTGATCTTTTAGTAGTAATGTTATCATGCACTTCTTCTTCTTTCGTATTAATCCACCTTCTTAAGGTTAGATAAGACTTTCCTAATTCCAAGGCTATTTCCATTTTAACCCTATCATTTTTCAGTTTTTCTTTTGCTTTTGCTGTAAGTCTCATTTTTTTATATATTTTTGATATATCAATTTTGATAGTACAAATATACGCAATAATATTTCGTATATGCAAATTTATTTCATAATAAATACGCAATAATATTTCATAATTTATTTATAATGTTGACAATCAAAGAATTAAGAGAGAGAAAAAAAATTTCGCAAAGTGCGTTAGCGCAAAAGCTAAATGTTTCTTTAAGAACTGTTCAGAATTACGAAGCGGATCAAAACAAAATACCATTAGATAAACTCACTAAAATATATAGAGAACTCGAACTTGAAGTGCCGGATGGAGTAAGTTTAGAAAGTATGCTTATTGATAATAGCAAAATAAACAAAGAAGTTGAAGCTATTAGGGTTAATTACAACATCATGAATGTCATGTATGTTCCGTTAGTTAATCAATTCGCTTATGGTGGGTATTTGAGTGGATTTGGAGATCCAGAGTTTATAGAAGAATTACCAAAAATTCCTTTTGCAGCTGACCAGGAACATAAGGGCAAGTATATTTGCTTTGAAGCCAAAGGAGACAGTATGGACGACGGAACTGATGAAGCTATAAAGGAGCGTGATATTTTACTTTGCAGGGATGTTAATAAAGAATATTGGAAAAGTAAGCTTCATATTAACAAATGGGATTTTGTAATAGTACATAAAGAAAGAGGTATTGTTATAAAGAGAATAATAAAACATGATGTAGAGAATGGAATTTTAACACTCCATTCTCTTAATGATTTTTATGAAGATTATGAAGTCAACATAAATGATATTGAACAGATATTGAATATTGTAGATATTCAAAGAAAAAAAAATAGAAGATAATTGAACGAAATAAAGCAAAAAAAATATTTCTAAAAGCCCAAAACTAGTAATTATGGAATTTAAAGCAAGTGAAATAGATTTAGTCATAGAAAAGCTTATAGAAACTAATAAGCCATATTATTCTATTGATTTTCAAAAACTTTATTTTAAAGACTGGCAAGTATTAAAGATTAAGACAATTTTTAAATATCTTATTGAAAATCACAAGGATTTGTTAGAATATGCAGAAAATAGTGATATTTATGGATATTGCATTGAAATGGGTGAACATAAAGAAATTTGGAAAACTGAACTGGAGAAGGGTGGATTTACCGCTTTTTGGAAGAAGAAAGAAGATTTTAAGACTACTTTAAAAAACACTTTAACAGGAGCAAATACTAGCGTTTCAATAATAAATTCTATTGTTTCCTTAGTCGATAAATTTATATAAAGGTTAAAACAAATTATATAAATTAAGTGCTTATCAATTTGCAATTCCATTTATTCTTTCCTTTTATAATAGAATAAGATTAATTGACAAAAATTATATAATCAAAAATCAGTAGCAGAAACTACCCAATTATCATAATAGTGAATACAATTGACAAAAAAATTTTAGAATTGATTGATTACATGATTTATAATAAGCATGTACGAGCTGTTAAGCACTTTTGCTCTGAGGTTGAAATGCTAGAGCAAACAATTTCTAAAATTAAAAACGGAAAAGCTCATTTTACTACATTGCACATAGAATCCATTTGCAGAAAATTTGATGTGAATGCAAATTGGATTTTCAATGATAGCGAGAACATATTTAATTCTGAAATCCTTGACGATATTGAAGATTTTGAATCTAACCAACCGTTAATAAAAAAATAATTAGAGTTAATAAATTTTATAAATAATCGTATTTCTAAACAATTTTGTAGCTTAAAAATCAAATAGTTATGCTTTTGCTTTCGATAATATCCTCCCTGTTAATCAGAGGGTCCTTGGTTCGAGCCCAAGAGGGGGAGCTTTAAAAAGCCTGACAGCAATGTCGGGCTTTTTTTGTTTTTACTAAACTCAGTAAAATAAGTACTTCAAGTTAATTTGTTGCAAACTGTAAAATCTGATATTTGACATTTTGACAAGTTTTTTGAAGAAAAAGGTAACATACCAGGTAACACTTTTTTAAATAGGTAACACTTTTACACTACTGAATTGTATGTCTAACTTAAATCTAAAGTTATGACAACAGAAAAAAAATTAAAAATTTTATTTGTTCAAGCAAAGAACAGAACAAACAGGACGAATCAATCCCCATTGTATTGTAGAATCACATTAAATGGAGACAGGAAACAGCTTAATACAGGAATTCAAATAGAATCTGAATATTGGGATTCAAAAACCCAAACAGTTCTAAAATCTTATGAAAATGCAATTTTACTTAATTCTCAACTTGACGTAATAAAATCAAAAATTAATAATATCTATATGATTTTGAAATTGCAGGAAAATCCTTTTTCTGTTGATGACATCTATAATAAATACATTGGTAAAGAAATAAAGAGCAAAGAGTCTATACTATCATATTACAACCAATATCTTTTTAAAATTAAGAAGTTAATAGGTATAGAGCTCAAAGAAACTACCTATACCAAGTTTGTTTATGTGGGCAATCATCTTGAAGCATTTTTGAAATGGAAGTTTAAGAAAACAGATTTTTCTCTTGAAGAATTAAATCTACAATTTCTAAATGATTTTGAGTACTATTTAAAGGTAGAAAAGAAGCAACTGCAAATCACCATCAATAAAACTATTCAAAGACTTAGAGCGCCTATAAGCAAGCTATATCAGAGGGCTATTTAGATAGAGATCCGTTTTTACTTTATAAGGCTAAGACTGTTCGCAAAACAGTGGTATTTTTAACTACAGATGAACTCAAAATACTTGAAGAAACAGTGCTCAAACAAAAAAGATTAACTACAATTCAGGATTTATTTATTTTCTGTTGTTATACTGGTTTGGCTTATAACGAAATGTCTAATCTTGAAAAACAAAATATTCAAACAGGATTTGACGGTATGGATTGGATTCAAATGAAACGTGAAAAAACACAAAGACAAATTTCTATTCCAATTTTACCAAAAGCACAAGAAATTATTAAAAAATATTCTAGCGAGAGTAATCAAATCTTCCCTGTTATTAGTAACCAAAAATTCAATTCTTATCTTAAAGAAATTGCATATATTCTTGGGATAGAAAAAACACTTACCCATCATATTGCAAGAAAAACATTTGCATCTACTGTTCTACTTTATAATGATGTTCCAATGGAAATTGTTTCTGAACTACTTGGACATTCAAACATGAATATAACTCAAGAAAGTTATGGAAAAATTGTTCAAAAAAAAGTTAGTGATGCAATGACAAAACTTACAAATAAATTAAAATAAAGAAGCTCATTAAATTCTATAGAAATTTATTCAATATTAATTAAAGATTTACTTCTGAAAAAATTTCTTTAAAATCTTTATCTAGAGCTATACAGAATCTTAATAATAAACTAACAGTCATTCTTTGTTCATTTCTAAAAACTCTTCTAACAGTAGTCTCTGAACATAAAGCCTTTCTTGCAAAATCAGATTTATTTCCATTGAATTTTACAAGGAAAGCTTTATATAGAATTTTAACTAGTTCAGCTTCTATTAATTCTGTTTGTTGCAACATTAAACAAAGAAAACAAATGGATAAACTAAAAAAATTTTCTAATCTCGACTTATAAGTCGAAAATTAATTTAAATTTGTATGTATCTCAAAGTGAGAAAAATTAACCAAAATCAAAAAATATGAAAATTAAAGAACCATCAAAGCAGTATTATTATTACCATTAAAGGATTAAAACCGAATTATTAATATGAAAAAAAAGTGTAGAATTTAACAACGAGAAAATATGATTTGGGCAATAGTAATTGTAGCAGTTCTTTATATCCTCATAAAATTTTTTATTGCATTAAGTAAAGATAAAGATGATCTACAAGGACAAACATTAGATAAAAAATTTAATGTAATAACCAATATGATTAACGAATATGTTTATCAGGGTAAAGGAGTAATTGAAAGATTAGATAATCGTGAATTTAATCTATATGAAATTGGAAGTAATCAATTAATCAAATTTCAATATAGTACTGGGCAGCTAACTATAGACTGGAGGTATAAATACTTTCAAAAGGAAATAGTACATTCAAAAAGATATGAGAATGTAAGAAATCTGAGTTTGTTCGAACAAGAAAAGATTGCAAAAAACTTTCTTAAAAATGGAGTTTATAAAATTGAAGAACACAAAATGAATGTTATTGATAATGCATTATAAATAGTTTTAAACTAGATGCTCTTGTTTTATCAGGAGCATCTTTACTTATCATGTGATAATTAATTTTTACATAACCTTCATTAGTAGCAACTTTAAGTTTTTGTCAAAATTACAAGATATAAGCTACTCAAAAGATTATTCTGAAATACTGTTACTAAAGATGAATATGGCAAAAAGATAATAAGGAATGTACTTGGCGCCTACAAAAAAGATTACACTGAAAATTTAATTATCCAAAAATAATAGAAAATGAAAATGAAAAAAATACTCACATTCTTACTAGTAATATCGTTCATAACGACATACTCTCAAAATAGAAATAGTACAATATCTACTTCTACTTATACCCCAATGACTAATAGCGAAATAATGTCAGTTCCGATGG
>DASVUQ010000154.1:0-17382 GCA_036386975.1 Flavobacterium sp.
TTTTTACTATTTCATAATCTTTACAATCAGTTTTGCGAGCCAATTGTCTTTATATTCCGTAATTTTATCTAAGACATTATCTGCTTTTAAAACAAAATCATATAGTTTAGTCGTTTGGTCTATAAAATGTTTTTCTTCTGCATTATTACCCGGTGCTATCGATGATACTTCTTTTAATACTTTTAAAGCGGGTTTGATTTCGCGTTTGCTACGCTCCCTCGAAATTTTAACTGCCAGTTCATCCAGGTCTTTTTCGGCAGTAAAGAATTCCCTGCGTTCCCCTGTTTTGTATTCTTTATAAACGATGCCCCATTCCATTAACCCACGCAAATTCATACTGGCATTGCCTCTGGAAATTTGTAACTCTTCCATAATGTCTTCCATAGAAATCGCTTCATTAGACACCATAAGTAGTGCATGAATCTGGGCCATTGTTTTATTAATTCCCCATTGGGACCCTAATGCACCCCAGGTTTGAACGAATTTATTTTTTGCTTCTTTGAATTCCATAGTACAAAGCTAAGTAAAAGTTTTTAAATTTTCAATAATAAATGAAAGTTATTTTGATCTAGCATAAATAATTATTTTACTAAAAAAACCCGAAGCTCTCACTTCGGGTCTGATACTTAAACTAATCCGGCACGTTTTAACAACGCTTCCGGTTGAGGTTCCTGCCCTCTAAACCGTTTGTATAAAGTCATAGGATGTTCTGTTCCGCCCTGGGAAAGTATATTTTCTTTAAATTTCGTAGCGACTTCTTTATCAAAAATCCCTTTTTCCTGAAAGTAGGCAAAGGCATCGGCATCGAGGACTTCGGCCCATTTGTAGCTGTAATACCCGGAAGAATAACCACCCTGAAAAATATGGGAGAAAGAAACGCTCATACAGTTTTCGACTACATCGGGATATAAGCTGGTGTCATCGAAAACGGTTTTTTCAAACGCTTTAATATTGGTAATCCCATTGGGATTATTGCTGTGGAAAGCCATGTCGAGAAGCCCGAAACTGATCTGGCGCAATGTGGCCACACCTTCGAGGAAGCTGGCACTTGCTTTGATTTTTTCTACATATTCCTGCGGGATAATTGCTCCCGTTTGGTAATGCCTGGCAAACAAAGCCAACGCTTCGGGTTCGTAGCACCAATTTTCCATTATCTGGCTTGGCAATTCTACAAAATCCCAGTATACGGATGTGCCTGATAAACTCGGATATGTAGTATTGGCGAGTATACCGTGTAGTGCATGGCCGAATTCATGAAATAAAGTGGTTACTTCATTAAAAGTCAGTAGGGAAGGTTTGGTTGGAGTAGGCGGCGTGAAATTGCAAACGATAGAAACATGCGGTCTCTCATTAATTCCATTTTTTATATATTGTGATTTATATGAGGTCATCCAGGCACCGTTGCGTTTCCCTTTCCTTGGAAAAAAGTCAGCATAAAATACAGCAACTAGCGTTCCTTCAAAATCTACAACTTCAAAAGTCTGTACATCCTGATGGTATTTGTCAATATCAAAAACTTCTTTGAATGTGATACCGAATAACTTCTCTGCAATGGTAAAAGCGCCTTGCAACACTTTTTCTAATTCAAAATACGGTTTTAGTTTTTCATCATCAAAATCGAATAGTTGCTGTTTTAGTTTTTCTGAATAGTAGGCACCATCCCATTTTTCGAGTTGTTCGATTCCATCTAATTCTTTGGCAAAAGCCGTTAATTGCGCAAATTCTTTTTCGGCAGCAGGTTTGGCTTTAGTCAGTAAATCATTCAGGAACGATTTTACTTTATCCGGATGTTGTGCCATACGTTCTTCGAGGACAAAATGGGCATGTGTTTCATAGCCTAATAAATTGGCCCTTTCGTGGCGTAGCCGTGCAATATTTAGGGTAATTTCTTTGTTGTCGAAGGCATTATCCTGAAATCCTTTTTTGCCTGCTGCGATAGTAATTTCTTTTCGTAGTTCCCGGTTATCGGCGTAGGTTACAAAAGGGAGGTAACTTGGGAAATCGAGTGTAAATACCCAACCTTCCAAATTTTTGGATTGGGCTAAAGCTAAAGCTGCTTCTTTTGCACCATCCGGCAATCCTTTCAAATCGGCTTCATTGGTAATATGCAATTGGTAATTGTTGGTTTCTGCCAGGACATTTTCTCCGTAGGTAAGTTTAAGCTTCGACAGTTCTGTATCGATTTCGCGTAGGCGTGTTTTTTTATCTTCAGGAAGCAATGCCCCATTTCGGGCAAAACTTTTGTATTTTTTGTCGAGTAAAGTGGCTTGTTCAGTGGTTAATCTTAGAGTATCTTTTTGGTCGTGAACGGTTTTTACTCTTTTGAACAGTGCTTCATTTAGTGTAATGTCATTGCTAAAAGCCGTAAGCAAAGGCGATACGTCTTGTGCGATTTTTTGCATTTCGTCACTGGTTTCTGCTGCATTCAGATTGAAAAATACAGACGATAAACGGTCTAATATTTCGCCTGAAAATTCTAATGCCACAATGGTATTTTCGAATGTGGGTGCTTCGGGATTGTTTGTTATGGCGTCGATTTCTGCCCGGGCACTTGCGATGTTTTCTTCAAATGCGGGCTGGTAATCTTCTAATTTTATTTGAGAAAAAGGGGCGGTATTGTGTTTGGTATTGAATTTTTTTGTCAGGGATAGGGACAAGTCGCGACTTGTCCGTACTGATGATTGAGATTGCGATTCATTCATGATTTTTAAATATATTTTGTTTTTTAGGCAGATTTCCTAGCCCTGATAGTAGTGGAAATCCTTTGCTTTTTTTCTTTAAAAAAGTAAAGATTGCAACGGATAGCAGGAATAGCTCCTTATAAAATTATTTCCTAATTTCTTTAGACGAATTATGAACTGTAGTTTTAAGGCTCTCTTTATACATTATAATTTTTTCCATAACGGATTTGTCGTGGCTTCCGATAATTTGAGCGGCTAGTATTCCGGCATTTTTGGCTCCGTTTAAAGCGACAGTTGCAACGGGAACCCCGCCAGGCATTTGCAGGATAGACAGGATGCTGTCCCAACCGTCGATAGAGTTACTGGATTTTACGGGTACACCAATAACGGGCAAAGGCGACATGGAAGCTACCATTCCGGGTAAATGTGCTGCACCGCCGGCACCGGCAATAATAACCGAAATGCCTCTGGTGTGGGCATTTTTACTAAAATCAAATAATTTTTCGGGTGTCCTGTGTGCCGAAACAATATCAACTTCGGTATCTATGTTAAATTCCTTTAGGATGTCGATGGCTTCCTGCATAACCGGAAGATCTGAAATGGAACCCATTATTATGGCTACTTTACTCATATGGATATGTTGAATTTTAAATTTTAAATTTTAAATGATCGCAACTGATTTCATTTTAAATTTAAAATTCATAATTTAAAATGATTTTTAACTGATTACTCTAATACTATTTTTTACTTCTGCTGCAATTACCCGGGCTTTATTGATATCGGTATTTACAATCGTGACATGTCCCATTTTACGAAAGGGCCTGGTTTCACGCTTACCATAGATATGTGGTGTTACGCCATCGATACCCATAATTTTTTCTATATTTTCATATACGACATCTCCTGTATAGCCTTCTTCACCTACCAGGTTTACCATAATGCCGGCCACTTTACTGTCGGTATTTCCTAAAGGCAGATCGAGAATTGCCCGTAAGTGGTTTTCGAATTGGGAGGTGTAGCTGGCTTCGATACTGTAATGGCCTGAATTGTGTGGCCGTGGCGCTACTTCGTTAATTAAAATCTGGTCCTCCTGGGTCTGGAACATTTCGACAGCGAGAAGTCCGGTATGATTGAAAGCTTTAGAAACCTCTAACGCAATGGTCCTGGCTTTTAAAGCTACTTTATCATCGATACGGGCAGGGCAAATTACATATTCTACCTGATTGGCTTCGGGATGGAATTCCATTTCTACCACCGGGTAGGTCCTGATTTCTCCTTTTGGATTTCGTACTACAATAACAGCCAATTCATTTTTGAAAGGTACCATAGCTTCGGCAATACACTCTACATCGGGCAGGTTTTTTAAATCTTCGGCAGTACGGATGATCTTTACACCATTGCCATCATAACCAAATTCAGCACTTTTCCATACGAAAGGAAGTGTCAATTTTCCGTCGAGGGATTCAACAACCAATTCTTTTACAGTATCAAATCTTTTGAAAGGAGCTGTGGGAATGTTATGGTCTAAATAAAATTGTTTTTGTCTTGCTTTATTCTGGATGCTTCTTAATGTTGCCGGTGAGGGATATACTTTAACGCCTTCGGATTCTAATTTTTCGAGTGCTTCGATGTTTACGAGTTCGATTTCGAAAGTAAGTACATCGACCTGTTTGCCGAAGTTATATACGGTATCAAAATCCATCAGGCTGCCCTGAAAAAATGTATTGCAAGCTATACGGGCTGGGGCATTGGCATCGGGATCTAAAACATAGGTCTGAATGTCAAATTTACGCGTGTCATTTAAAAGCATTTTGCCGAGCTGGCCCCCGCCCAGGATACCCAATTTAAAATCAGAAGAAAAATAGTTCATTGCAATAATCGTTGTGTGTTGCAAATATACTTATTGAATGAAGAATTATATGTAATGTGATTAAAAAATACCACAGACATTTAGTAATAACTATTTACATTAGCTACAGATTGATTTGCATTAACTTTATTTCATTGCTGTAAGATTAGAAAAAAGTGAAGTATTATTAGTAATTTGGTTTAATGCGTCGGGATTGTTTTTATTTAGCCAGTATTTATCAGGGTTAAAATGATGATTAGCTTATAAGATTTAACATTATAAATGATAACCGTTTAATTGGTTCTTAGGATACTATCATTTAAAATAATGTTACAAAACAATCTTCATATGGTAATGCTGAATGCCTACTTCAATAAAAGGATTATCATAAATTTCAAAACCAAGTTTAAGATAAAAGGGTACTGCAGTATCCCGGGAATGGCAGACCACTTCCTTAATCCCTTGCGACCTGCAAAACAGTAATAATTCGAGCACTAATAATTTTCCGATGCCTTTTCCCTGATAATCATCTTCTACAGCCATTTGCATTAATTGTGCACAGGATTGTTGTTCATCAAGCGGAAATAAAACAACACATCCTATGACATTATTGTTTTCCAGTGCTATAAAATGCCATGACTTTTTATCGTTCATTTCCCAGGCATGGTCAGGAAGACCAATGGGACGTAGCAAAATTTTATTTCTTAGTTCTATTTCTCCCTGATAAAAAGGGTTTTGCTTATTTATTAATTCAATAGTCACCATTTAGATTATAGTATTTAATTTGTTATATATAGTATTCATCAATGTAGTGACTTGCTGTACATCTTCTGCTGTAGTTCTCCAGTTTACAAAACCTGCCCGTATACCTTTTTGTTCCCGATACATGGTTGGCGTCATAAATACGTTCCCGGTTTTATTTAATTCTTCCAGAAAGTTGTATACTTTATCCTGGTTTTCTGCACCAGTAAGTGTGAAGCAAACCGTATTGAGCCTTACAGGCGCTAATAATTCGAACGCTATGCTTTGTGTTATAAACTGGCCAAACTCCTGTGCCAGCTTAATATTATTTTCTACAATATCACGAATCCCTTTTTTGCCATAGGCCGTTAAAGTGAACCATGTGGGCAGGGCTTTTAGGCGCCTGGAATTTTCGGGTAAAAAGTTGAGGTAGCTAAAATTCTCCATGGGATCGCCAAGATAGGGCGCGTTAGCATTTTGAAAAGTAGCCACCTGTAGGCGACTGTATTTTTCTTTTACAAAAAATACGGCACTTTCATACGGGACATTGAGCCATTTATGACAATCAACAGTGATACTGTCTGCAAATTCCCATCCGTTTACTAAATGCTGATGTGTTGGCGAACATACGGCAAATCCTCCAAAAGCCGCATCAATATGCCACCAGAATTCATGCTGTTGTTTCAGCTTTGCGATAGCTTCAAAATCATCAAAATCAACCGTATTTACCGTACCGCCGCTTCCTATAAATATAAAAGGTTCTCCGTATAGTGCCAGTATTTTTTCTTCGAAATCGGCTATATCAATAGCTTCCCTATTACCAGGCATTGTTTTTACTGATATAATATTGTTGCTTCCAATACCTAACAAAGACAAGGATTTTAATACTGAAGAATGGGGTGTTGCCGTCAGGATTTTTATACTGTGAGAAAGTCCGTCCCTGGCAACATCTCTTCCCATTATTTTGCCCAGCCACTGCCGCGCTACGGCCAGACATGTAAAATTAGACATCGTTGCTCCGGTAACGAACCCGCCAAAATAATCCCTAGGCAGCTGGAACAGATCAAGAAGCAATTGTATGGTTTCCGTTTCTATAACAGCACATGTGCCGCCCTGTCCTTGTGTGCCTCTAGTATTTTGGTCATAAACACTGGTCAGCCAATCTCCGGCAATCGCTGCAGGAGTGGTACCGCCGGTGACAAAACCCCAATACCGCGGGCCGGAAGAAGCCACCATCAATGGCTCCAGCCTGGAATTAAAATTTTCTAAAGCGCCTAAAGTGCCTATACCGTTTTCATCTAATACATTATTTTGATCAACGGTATAGGGTGTAGATGTAGGCCTGTTAGTTATTGTATTTAAATAATCCAGCCCTTGTGATTTTACTTTTTCAAGTATGTTATTAAACTGTTTCAGATCGTTTTCAAGTTGTTTATTCATTGTATATTTATGTTATAATTAATTTAAGTTACTAGTTAAATCTCTATTTCTGTTTTGAAAATTTCAACTGCTGTTCCTTGTATGTTTACTTCTATAGGATAATTATTTTCTATAAGTACTTCAACATTCATACTTCCGAATCTATTAATTGCTTCACCTTGATTTGCAACGAATTTAAATTCGTTATTAATACTATTTACTAACTTATTCTTTACTAAATAAGCACCTAATGGACCATTTGCATTTCCTGTAACAGGGTCTTCGTTTATTCCTATAGCTGGAGCAAACATTCTACCATTAGTTGAGAATTCATTATCTTTATTACTTACACAAAAAACAAAGTAACCATTGCAACCTACTTTATTACTTATATTTACTAAACTATTTAAATCAGGTTTTAAAGTATTTAATTTTCCGTTTGACTTAATGCCAATCATTACTTTTGAATGCCCTGTTGATGCTATCTCAATTGGATATTTATCTAATAAATCGTTTGCGTTAATTCCCAATGCCTCCATTATTTTCTGTTGATTATTTTCAGAGATTGGTTCAAAGTTTATTTTACCTTGTGTCATCTTAACAAAAATTTTGTTTTCACTTTTTATCACTTGAATTGGTAAAATACCTACTTTAGTTTTTTGAGAGTAGTTTAAACATTCAAATTGTTCAGAATAATTTAATGCTCTTACGTAATGAGCTGCAATTGTGGCGTGACCACAAATTGGAACTTCGACAGTTGGTGTGAAAAATCGAATTTCTACTTTACAATCTGTATTATTATCCAATGGAAAAATAAATGCTGTTTCAGAACAATTTATTTCTCTTGCAATTAAGAGCATTTCAGTGTCAGAAAGCCCTGTTGCATCAAGAACAACACCTGCAGGATTTCCACTAAATTTTCTTTCTGTAAATGAATTAATTTGATAAACTATATATTTTTTACTCATTATATTTCTATAAAAATTATTTCCTTGTTTAATTAAGTAAGTGTAAATGGTGTAGTAATTTTAGTAAATACAAACTTGTCCTTGGCCTATAGGCAATACGGAAGCAATGACTTCCTGTTTGGTCTTTTCATCATATAATTTGGCTATCGCCCATCCTATGAGATCTACTGCTGCCAGGCATCCTGCCGCTGTAGCAATAGTATCATGTACCACGAGGTGTTGGTTTTCTACTACCTCAACACCTAGTTCGCACAGAGTGTTAAATGCTGTTGGATACGTTGTGGCTGTAAGTCCTTTAAGGTGTCCCAATGCTGCAATTAGTAGAGCACCGGAACACATTGAACAGATCAACTGCTTTTTCGGATCCAGCTGAAATGCATTAAGATAGGCTTCATTTTTATATAAAGTAAGTGTTCCCGGTCCGCTGGCAAAAAATACCAGATCGGCATTCTTGGATTCTTCAATAGTACCTTGCATATCCAACCGGATACCACATACGGATTTATGGCTTGGCTTTGTGCCGATAATTTTTACTTCAAAATCTTTGTGTATCAGCCGTACGCGATTTAATAAATCCCATGGCAGAAAAACATCAATATCAGTAAATTGGTCAAAGGCTACGATTACTGCTTTTTTCATGTTGAATAATTTTTTTCAAATTTCATTCAAAATAATTATGTAATACAGATACAATTTTTGTAATTTTGACCAATACAGTTGAATTATGAAATCAAAATAAAAACGAATTTTTTATTGTTAAAATATTGGTCATAAACCATTATATACTTTGATCAAAATTTATTTTCGTATAAAAATACTGCGAATTGTAATGCTGTCGAAATGATAAACAAGTGGATACCAAAGCTTACTAATAATGAGTAAATCCAAGTTTTAAGCTTTGCATTAATATTGAACCATACTCAAATTTAATAAATGCGGAAAAACCACATATAAAAATTAGCAAGTTCGGGACATTTTTCAAAAAACCAACAGTAAATAATTTTGGATTATAGTGTTTCAACTTTGCGCCTTGTAACTTAGCTTTATTGTTAAAGAAAAAAGTTACACCTTTTTTATATTTTTTTAAACATTATATAATGCGTACCAATATTTTCAATTATAAAAGCTTCTCCAATAATTGTATACCCGAGTTTCTTATAAAATTCAACAGCAATTAATCTTGCATTAAACCATAACAGAGAGGCATTTTTTGATTTTAGATAATGCTCTGCGTGGCGTACTAGTTTCTCTCCAAACCCTTTTTTCTGATATTCTTCTAATATAGCCATTCCTCTTAGCTGAAATTGTCTTTCATCATTAAAAAGAGGTGACTTTACTTCAAATATCGAAATCATACCTATGAGATGATTATCTTTAAATAAACCCAGATGAGTAGTTGTTGCTAAATCGTCGCCTTCAAAACGGCAACTTTCAATAGGTTTTCCAGCCCTTAGTACTGGATGGCGGACTGAAAAAGTTTCGGTACTGGTAATTATTGTTATTTTTTCCATTTCAGATTGTTATTTTTAATTTGTAATAATTACTTCAAAATCTTTGTGTATCGGCCGTACCCGATTTAATAAATCCCATGGCAGAAAAACATCAATATCGGTAAATTGGTCAAAGGCTACGATTACTGCTTTTCTCATAATTTATGTTATTTTAAAAAATCCCCATCAATAATTAAAAGTGATACTCCATGTTCGGTTGAAGACCTGTGTAAACTTGTATTATCCGAAGCGATATAAGTCATTCCTTCTTTCAACACATACATAGTTCCGTCTTTTAGTTCACTATCTAATTGTCCACTCAAACAATGAACAATATGCCCTTTACTGCACCAATGATCTGCCAGGTATCCAGGAGAATAGCTTACTTTTCTTATGCGTAACCCTTCAAATGTGGCTGTTTGCCATAGTGCTGAACCTGATATCCCCTGATGATTGGTTTGCGCTGTTTCAGCCCAGTTAATAGTCTGAAAAGGAATGTTTAATGATGGCATGATTATTTAAATTAAGTTTATAACAAATGTTTTAGAAGAAGATAATCCAACATTGACTAAATATTAATAGCCTATTTTTATGGCTCAAATGTCTTCCAAAATAATTATGTAATACAGATACAATTTTTGTATTTTTGACCAATACAGTTTAAATATGGAGTCAGAAATAAAAAAAGAATTTCTTTATCTGGAAATCGCTAAAAGCCTTGAAAATCAAATACGGCTTGGAATATTAAAATTTGGAGATAAACTTCCTTCTATCCGAATGATTTGTAGTCAGCACGGAGTTAGCATGAGTACGGCTCAGCTGGCCTATCAGGAACTGGAATCAAAATCACTTATTTTATCGAGGCCACAATCGGGTTATTATGTGAGTTATACCACAAATAACAAACTCGGTATACCTACAGTAAGCCGTCCGAAAGTAATTCCTGTAAAGGCGGTTATGGATATTTTTGATAATACAGTAAATGATGGTGTTGGTAAGGATTTTATGTTATTTTCAAGAGGGGTTCCTGCTACTTCATTACTGCCGGTTGCAAAATTAAATAAAGGGATTGCCCGGGCTGTAAAATCATTGCCCGGTGGCGGTACAGGATACGAATCGTTAAAGGGTAACGAAAAATTACGTGCTGCAGTTGCGAAAAGTGCTTATAGCTGGAATGGTAACCTTTCGGCAAATGATATCCTGACAACTCCCGGTTGTATCTCGGCTATATCGTATTGCCTTATGGCACTTACTAAAAGAGGTGATACGATTGCCGTAGAAAGCCCGTCCTATTATACAACTTTACATTTGGCGCAAAGTCTTGGACTAAATGTATTAGAATTGCAAACCCATCCGCAGACAGGAATTGAAATGGAATCATTTGAAAAAGTATTGGCTACTACAAAACTGGCCGCCTGCCTTTTTGTAAGCAATTTCAATAATCCTTTTGGCAGCCTTATGCCGGAAGCCCATAAAAAGGAAGCTGTACGATTATTAGAGAAATACAACGTACCGCTAATTGAAGATGATATTTATGGCGATTTGTATTTTGGAAACCAAAGACCCGTTTGCTGCAAGTCGTTTGATGAAAGTGGTATTGTTTTATGGTGCGGTTCTGTGTCTAAGACCCTGGCACCGGCTTATCGTGTAGGGTGGGTAGCGCCTGGAAAGTTTATGGCAGAAGTGAGCAAAGTAAAACTTTTTCATTCCTTATCCGGCACTCCTATAACCCAGGAAGTTGTAGGTGATTTTCTGGAAAATGGAAGGTATGAGAAGCACCTGCGAACTTTGCGAAAAACGTTGTATTCTAATTATCTGCATTATGTAAGGACAATTACGGATTGTTTTCCGGAAGGTACAAAAATCAGCCGGCCACAAGGGGGATTGTCACTTTGGGTAGAGCTACCGCCACAAATTGATACTATAACGCTTTATAATGCGGCTATTGCTCATAAAATTGTTATTTCTCCAGGTAAAATGTTTACATTACAAGATCAGTTTAACAATTGTATGCGACTTAGTTATGGCCTGGAATGGAATGATAATACGGAGAAAGCGTTACAGATGTTAGGTTCGCTGGCCAAAAAAGCAATGCTGTAGCGGCATTAGGATGTTCATCTAAAATAAATAATTGAAAGAAACGGTCGCATAATAATTAACAGGTAGCCCCGGATAATAATACCGTGGTGTTGCATTGCCAAAAGCAGTCGCGTTAACTAAAACCATTGACGCATATTTTTCATTAGCCGCATTGTTAATTCCTGTAGCAATATGAGAAGTAAAACCAGGGAATACCTTAAATTTATATCCTGTTTTAAGATTAATGATAGTATAACTGTCGGAATAAATCGTATTGGCATCGTTTAATGGAATCTTGTCTGTAAATTGATAATCGGCCGCAAGATAAAAACCGGAATCAGTAGTAAGTGTAATGCCTGAATTAACTTTAGTGGCAGGCACCCCGGTTAATTTATTTCCTGAAAAATCAGTGTCCTTATCTATGAATTTGCTAAAAGTGTAATTTCCTGCTGAAACGCCAATAAAAGGATTGATACTTAAAGTAGCCACCCTGAAATTATAATTTAAAGATAATTCCATTCCCTGATGCAATGTCTTGCCGGCATTGATCCCCACATACTGATCATCGCCAACACGTTGTGCGACCAGAAGATCATTAATCTGCATACGGTACACGGCAATTTCTGTATAGAATTTTTTATTTAACCAATAGCACTTTCCGCCCACTTCTAAATTATATCCATTTTCCGGTTTAATAGCCGGGTTAATAGTGCCGTTTGCTGTAAGTGTTTCTTCAACACTGGGAAGCGAAAAGCCACGGCTAACAGAAAGATAAATCGTTTGTAAAGCCTTAGGTTGAAAAAGCAACGATACTTGTGGCGATGCTATTGTGTTATAACTATAATGACCTGTATAAACATCTTCAGCAGGAAAAGTATTTTCTAATTTAAAAGCAGTTGCATTTATATTCATGCCGGCTTGTATTTCAAACTTCCGCGAAAGCAATACCCGCATTTGTATGAAGGCATTGTAAAATTCCCGTTGCTGATTGGTTTTAGTAAGCGTATTTCCTTCGAGGCTGCCCAGGCCATTGTTTTGCCGGTACAAATTTTCTAATGTCTCACCGGAATAATCATCATGAAAATATTCTACCCCCGCGTTCATTTTTAAAGGAAAGCCTGCAACAGGAAAATCTGCTGAAAATTGTGTTCTGGCACCATAAGCAAAGGTATATTGGCGGAGTATATCAAAAGGCCTCGGCTCATTATTATCTTTATAATTGATAAAAACAGAAGTTGCATTTGTAATATGTTCTGAAAGTTTAAAATTATATCCTAATCCTCCTAAAACAGATGTATATTCTTTAAATCCTTTGGCTGCTACCCATATTGGGGCACCAGCTTTAGGGTTATTTTCAAAAGTAGTTTTGTCAATAGAACTGGGAATAAACGCTTTTAAATGGGTATGGTTAAAGAAATAGTCCAGCCGGCTATTTTCTTTGCGTAAGGCATCTCCCGCTACAGTAATACCTTCCCGATTGTAAGCACTGTTTTCACGCCAGCCATCGGTTTCCAGCTTATGGTAACTGATATTGAAGCTGGAAGAACGCCTATTGGATGCATACGCAAGCGTATTTTTCATCAGTCCATAAGAACCGTGAACGGTACTTATAGCAGCTGTATTTCCAGATGGGCTAAATAACATTGGCTTAAGTAATATAGCGCCACCTAAACCTGCTCCATATACACTGGAAAGCGGCCCTTTGATTACTTCAACCTGGCTGATATTCTCAAGGTCAATATCTTCAATTGTGGTTTCACTATTACCGGATGTTAGCGGAATATTTCCGTAAAAAGCACGGATTTTATTGGTTCCGTAAGGTGTCCTTGCACCGATGCCCCGAACCGTAATCCTGTTGGTTGTAAGGCCCGAAGTTTGCATATAAACGCCAGGAATACGGTTCATTGCCACAGCAATATCAGTACTGTTGTTGGCCTGTAAATCGCTGATAGACAAAATACCTATAGAAGCAGGTGCCTGCAACAGGCTGTCATTAATATGAAAGGAACTAATAATGACTTCATTAAGTACATTCTTTACCGGTAAGGAATCTTTTTGCTGTTGTGCCACCAAATGTAGAGAAGAAAATAACAGCAGTATAAAATATACTTTTTTTAGAGGTGAAGGCACTGTTCTTTATATTTTAAATTAAAATACTTTATGTATTTAACGGATAAAGCATTAGTCGGCACATGATAAGATTTATGATTTATTAGCGGTTACTTTCCAGATGGTGTGGCCACTGTCATCATTCACAAGAAGTGAACCGTCCTGCATAACAGTAACACCTACCGGGCGGCCGTATACTTTTGCTTTTTCTTCATCGCCTATAAAACCAGTGAGGAAATCTTGTGGTTTACCGGAAGGCTTACCGTCTTTAAAAGGGATAAAAAGTACTTTATAACCGCTTAATTTAGAGCGGTTCCAGGAGCCGTGTTGCCCTACAAAAGCACCATTTTTATATTGTGCAGGAAAAGCATTTTTAGTATAAAAAACAAAACCCAGTGATGCTGTATGTGCGCCTACGGAAACATCCGGGACAATAGCTTTTGCGATGAGGTCTTTGCGCTGGCCTTTCATTCGGGGATCCGGAACAGCACCAAAATAAGAGTAAGGCCAACCGTAAAATCCACCTTTTTTAACACGGGTAACATAATCGGGAACCAGTTCATCGCCCAGTTCATCACGCTCATTAACAGCAGTCCATAGTTCATTATTTACAGGGTTCCAGTCCATGCCCACAGGATTCCGTAGTCCGGCAGCATAAATAATTTCGCCGGTCCCGTCAGGATTGACTTCCAGGATATTGGCACGCCGTACTTCTTTGTCCATGCCGTTTTCTCCGTTATTGCTTCCGGAGCCAACAGAAATATAAATTTTAGTCCCGTTAGCATTCGCTACTAAATTCCGTGTCCAGTGATTGTTATAACCGCCTGCAGGAAGCTCCAGTATTTTTTCTGCTTTTCCTTCCAACTTTAAGGCACCTTGTTTGTATGGAAAGCGGAGTAAACCGTCAGTATTGGCAATATAAAAATAATTGTTGAGGATCAGCATTCCAAAAGGCATATTCAGGCCTTCTTTAAAAATTTCCCGTGTTTCAAAAACGCCGTCTTTATCCTTGTCCCTAAAAACAGTAATACGATTGGCACTTTTAAAAGTGTTGCTTTCTACAACAAAAATATCATTGTTAGGTGCAATGTATGTCCATCGAGGGTTTTTTAAATCAGTGGCAAATTTAGTAACCGTAAATCCTTCCGGTGCTTTGGGGGTAGTGCCTTCCGGCCAATCGGTCATTCGGCTATTTTTAGATATCGATTCAGAAGAATAAGGCGCAGGAAGTGTAATATTGCCAACAGCAGTCGTAACAGTAGTACTGCCTTGTTGTGCCGCAGCTTTTTTCTCGTCTTTTGTAATTTGGCCGTTACTGGAGATAATTTGAAATATGCCCAATAATAATAAAGTGTTCTTCCTCATAAGATTTCAGTTTGTTTATAATTAATTGCAGGGATGATGAAAGTAGTTTTTATTTTCTCAGGTATAATCAATATTACATAATTTTTAACATCATAGCGCTGTTTCTTCTAACAAAAGTTAATTTTTAAAATAATCCGCAACTATTGTGTAACAAAAAAACCTTTAAAAAGTCTAACCTTAAAATAGAAATTATTTTAACCTTAAATACCATAAATTATGAAAACAATCAAAAATGTAATAGTACTGGTACTATTCACGCTTACATTAACAGGAGCTTTTGCCCAATCCGGCGAGACAAAAAATTTGCTCATCAATAAATGGGTTATTGATAAAGAAGCAATGAAACCAGTTATTACAATAATGTTGGCATCTAGTCCTCAAGCTGCAGCGCTGGATGCGGCAGGTAAAGAAGCAAATATTAATGCAATATTAGACCAGATATCAGGTGTTAAACTAGAATACAGGAAAGATGGTACTTTTACAGGATCAAACCCAGATGGAAGTAATACAACAGGTAGCTGGACGTTAAGTGTAAATGAAAAAGAACTGACCACCAAGGCAGGGGATAAACCAGAAAAGAAATATACCATAAATGCTGTTTCCAAAACAAAACTTCATTTAATAGGAGAAGGAAACAGAGAGATATTCCTAAAAGCAGAAAATCAGTAACAATATATTCACATTTCACGATTTTAAAAAGCCCGACCAATACGCCGGGCTTTTTTACGTTATAATTTATAAATGAGTTACTAACTACTGTTGTTTTTTCCATGAGCAATTAGTACTGCTTATTTTACTCTTTTTTTAGTAGATATTACTCCATTCTATTTTCCTATATTTGTAAATTATTTTAAACCCAAACAAAGTGATACAACTCCACGATAAACAATTTGTCCCGTTTATTTCTGCCCAGGAAATCGATTTTGCAATAGCCACTATGGCAGCTCAGGTAGAAGCTGATTTTGCAGATGAAATCCCGGTTTTTGTTGGCGTACTTAATGGTGCTTTTATGGTGGTTTCCGATTTTATGAAACATTACAGCAAACCCTGTGAAGTAAGCTTTATAAAACTGGCTTCGTATGAAGGTACATCTACAACAAATGAGGTAAAGCAACTCATTGGTATTAATCAGGACCTGACCGGAAAAACAGTAATTGTGATAGAAGATATTGTAGATACCGGGAATACCCTTGTTGAATTAAAAGCATTGTTTAAAAAACAAAATGTAAGACATTTTAAAATTGCTACACTTTTTTTAAAACCGGATGCTTATAAAAAAGATATCAAAATAGATTATGTCGGGATCAGGATCCCTGATAAATTCATTGTAGGCTATGGACTGGACTATGATGGTTTGGGAAGGAACCTGTCGGAAGTTTATCAATTACAGGATTAATAGCTATCAAAAAAATACACAGTAACATAATTTTTTAATTACTCTAAATGATCAATATTGTTTTATTCGGAAAGCCGGGAGCCGGAAAAGGGACACAAGCAGCATTTTTAAAAGAAAAATACCAGCTGACGCACTTATCAACAGGGGATATTTTCAGGTACAATATTAGTAACCGGACTGCATTAGGCACACTGGCTAAAACCTATATGGATAATGGTGATCTGGTTCCGGATGATGTAACTATTCAAATGTTGCAGGATGAAACAGATAAACATCCGGATACGAAAGGCTTTCTGTTTGATGGTTTTCCACGAACCTTAGCGCAGGCTAATGCCCTTGATGCTTTTTTAGCGGCAAAAAACCAAAAAATAACCGCTACCATAGCTCTTGACGCAGAAGATGAGTTATTAATACAGCGCCTTTTGGAAAGAGGTAAAACCAGTGGCAGGACAGATGACCAGGACGAAGAAAAAATAAGGAACCGGAATAAGGAATACAATGAAAAAACGGCTCCTCTTATCGATTTTTATAAAGAGCAGGGTAAATTTTATGCCGTTGATGGCGTAGGAAAAGTAGAAGAAGTAACCCAACGGTTAAGTAAAGTAATAGACAGTCTATAATCCGGTTGCAGTTGATGTGCTGTGTAGCGTAATAAATGCGATCAACGCCAAAATAAATGGAAATAATAATAATTCTTTTTTTGATTATACTCAACGGCGTTTTTTCAATGTCGGAAATAGCTTTGATTTCTGCGCGTAAGAACCGCTTAGAGAATGCAGCAAAAAAGGGCAATGCCAGTTCAAAAGCAGCATTAGAACTGGCCAATTCCCCTAATAAGTTTTTATCGACGGTACAAATAGGTATTACACTCATAGGTATACTTACAGGTATTTTTAGCGGGGACAAAATAACCTCTGATGTACAGGCTATTGTATATACATTTGATAGCTTAAAGCCTTATGCCAATACTATAGCTGTTGGTATTGTAGTGGTAGTATTGACTTTTTTTTCGCTTGTCCTGGGCGAATTGTTACCTAAAAGAATCGGGCTTAATCATCCGGAAGCTATTGCAAAAGCAGTAGCACTTCCTATGAAAGTAGTTTCGGTTATTACGGCACCATTTATCTGGTTGTTAACGATATCGACAGAATTCCTTTTAAAAATTTTAATGATAAAACCTTCTTCAGATGGTAAAGTAACCGAAGAAGAAATTAAAGCGATCATTAAAGAAGGTACAGAAGGTGGGGAAATCCAGGAAATAGAACAAGATATTGTAGAACGTGTT
>DASVUQ010000155.1:0-22785 GCA_036386975.1 Flavobacterium sp.
ATGATGTTATACTAAACAGGGTTTCTTTAGGTTTAACATGATGTATCCGGTAAAGATCGTTATTAGGTATAAAAATGATTTCATTCTCTTTTAGGACATCCTGTGGCACTGCATTTAATTTAACAATTTCATTTTTACTAATGCTATATTTCTTAGCGATCTGAGTAATTGTTTCCCCTTTCTCTACTTTATGTTTAATGAATGATTCCTGTGAAAAAACGGTATTGGATAGCAGTAACACGAATACAAATAACCGGTAGGATCGTTTCATTGAGCAGGTTTTAAAGATTTAGGTACCTGCAAATTTATTTATTTTGTCCACATAATGTTCATTTTAATCCTTTTTTTATTCCCACTCAATAGTTGCAGGCGGTTTAGAGCTAATATCATATACTACTCTGTTAACACCCCGTACTTTGTTGATGATATCGTTAGATATTTTCATCAGGAAGTCATAGGGTAAATGTACCCAGTCTGCCGTCATTCCGTCGGTAGATTCTACCGCCCTTAAGGCGACTACTTTTTCATACGTACGTTCATCCCCCATCACACCCACACTGTTTACGGGAAGCAAAATAGCGCCTGCCTGCCATACTTTATCATACAAGCCCCATGATTTTAGCCCGTCGATGAAAACAGCATCTACATCCTGAAGGATCTGTACTTTTTCAGGTGTAATATCTCCCAGAATTCTAATCGACAACCCCGGCCCGGGAAACGGATGCCTGCCTAACAACCCTGCATCAATTCCCAAGGTTGCCCCTACCCTTCGTACCTCATCTTTAAACAGCATACGAAGCGGTTCCACAATTTTCAATTTCATATAATCCGGCAAACCGCCTACGTTATGATGTGATTTGATCGTAGCCGACGGGCCATTGACTGAAACCGATTCAATAACATCGGGATAAATAGTGCCCTGTGCCAGCCATTTTACGTCTTCTATAATTTTTGATTCCTGATCAAAAACTTCTATAAAAACACGCCCGATAGTTTTACGTTTGGTTTCAGGGTCTGATATACCTGCCAATGCGCCAAGGAATTGTGCCGAAGCATCGACGCCTTTTACATTTAGCCCCATACCTTTATATTGGTCTAAGACATTTTGAAATTCATTTTTACGTAACAGACCATTATTGACAAAAATACAGTAGAGGTTTTTACCAATAGCTTTGTGTAATAATACGGCCGCTACAGTAGAGTCTACACCACCGGAAAGCCCAAGTACGACTTTGTCATTTTGTAGTTTCTCTTTTAGTTCGCCAACCATTTCTTCTACAAAAGCATTGGGTGTAAAATTCTGAGGGACATGCGCAATTTTTACTAAAAAGTTTTCCAGTAATTGCTTACCGTCAGTAGAATGGTATACTTCCGGATGAAACTGTATGCCGAAAGTGGTCTCCCCTTCTATTTTATAAGCGGCAATTTCTACATCATGTGTACTGGCCAGCTTCACACCGTGTGTGGGTAATGTTTTTATAGTATCGCTGTGGCTCATCCATACTTGTGAATGAGAAGCTATACCATCAAAAAAAGTCTCATTTTCTTTAATGAATGATAAGTTGGCCCGGCCGTATTCCCTGTTATTCGAAGAAGCCACTTCTCCACCGCTAAAGTGGGCCAGGTACTGGGCACCATAACAAACAGCCAATAAAGGTAATTTACCACGAATTTGAGACAAATCCGGATGTGGCGCATCTTCTCCACGAACAGAAAAAGGGCTTCCGGAAAGGATGACCGCTTTATAACTTGATAAATCTTCAGGAAAATGATTGAAAGGAAAAATTTCGCAAAATATGTTTAATTCACGAACGCGTCTGGCAATAAGTTGTGTGTATTGAGACCCGAAATCTAAAATAAGTACGTTGTGTTGCATGTGCAAAAATAACTTTTATATTCGAAATTTAAAAATTCATTTTCTGAGCTTTTTGTTACAAAAAAGACTGCTCAAAAGTGTTTTATAATTTGCTTATAAATCAAGAAATAAAATAAGCATAATCAAGTCATACCATTTTATAAGTTTAAAGAATGAACAAACACAAAAACATACATTCGGGTAGTACTAGCTGCAATCCTGCAAGGTTTTTTTAACCTTGTAGGTATTATTTATTTTATTACTATTATTTAATTATACCTACAAGTATTTTAATTATACCTACAAGGTTAAAAAAACCTTGCAGGAGAAACGATACATATAAATATACTTGTACTATCATTGCGAATAACTAATCAGCCCTCTATTCGCTAAGCTGAATTTTGTATTTAGATTTAAACTGACCCTAAGCCAACTAAAATATTAAATACCAAAAACTTGTTGTGTTTGCAGGTGCTGGAATTTCAATGATGCTGGTGTACCAATTTGGAGTAAATTAATTGATGAAATTAAAAATACATCAAAAACAAAATGTCATTCCCTACAGATGACGCTGTATTAAAGTCAATTTATCTGTTATTAAAAGAAGCCACCAGAAAATGTTTAATGCTAATAAAAATTAAGGTGTTGTTTTAAATTAGTTTATCTTATATTGAAGAAAGGCTCAGATTATAAAATCCAAGCCTAACTTTTTAACTTACACACTTATGGGATAGTGCCATTCCAATATTCAACTACGAAAAGGCTTGTTTTAATGTGCAGCAGGACCTTTATTATTTTATGATAATTTCTTTTTTAGAGTTTATCTTTACTACAGTATAAGGGTTTGTTAAAGCAGTGGTAACTATTGCATCCGGAGCTGGCCCTTTTTCTTTTATGGTAACAATTATATTTTTGCCAGTTTCTTCTACTTTATCAATACTTATAGAATACCCGCCAGATAATTTTTCACCCATATTCAATAGTAAGAAATTGGCATTTAAAATATCATCAGGTTTCACTTTGTTTTTTAAATCCGGATCATTCTTAATCATACCAAATTCTTGCGGGTTAGATATGATTTCAAAAAAACGAATTTTTGCGCCTCCATATTGTTTTTGGGCGATAATTTCATACAATGGTTTTTTCTCCGTAGCCACAAGTTTCTTATTGGCGCAGGAACACAAAAAACACATAAGACAAATAAAAATTACTCTTTTCATATAGTTACATTTTTGATTGCTTTTTCATACAACTCTTCATAAAGAGGCAGTATATTTTTAATATCGAATTTTTTAGCTACTTCCAATGCATTGGCTTTAAATTGAGCCAGTATAGCATTGTCTTGCAAAATTTTTATGGCGTTTCCTGCCATCTCGTCTATGTCCCCTACATTACTTAAATATCCTGAAATACCGTGAAAATTTACTTCGGGAAGCCCACCGGAATTACTTGATATTACAGGAACGCCGCATGCCATAGCTTCTAGTGCGGCAAGCCCGAAACTTTCTGTTTGTGACGGAAGCAGGAATAAATCGGTATAACTTAATATCCTGTCTATTTCATTACTATTGCCAAAGAAAATTACTTTATCAGCAATTCCGAGTTCTGCACATAAATTTTCTGCTTTTTCTTTTTCCGGCCCATCTCCTACCATCATTAATTTTGCCGGCATTGCTAATTGTATCTGGAAAAATATTTTTATAATATCAGGAATGCGTTTGACCCTTCTGAAATTACTAATGTGTGTAATAATACGTTCCTCTTTTTTTGCAATAACAGAGCGGTAACATGGAATATTAGGATCATTAACATTTTTATTCAATTCAATAAAATTAGGTATTACTACAATTTCATTGGTGATATTGAACAATTTATTGGTTTCTTCTTTAAGGCTTTGCGATACTGAAGTAACAAAATCTGATTTATTAATGCTAAAGGTTACCGCCGGTTTATAAAAAGGGTGGTTTCCTACCAGTGTAATATCTGTTCCATGTAATGTGGTTACCATAGGAATATCTATACCTTCCTGCTTTAACATTTGCTTGGCCATATAACCGGCATAGGCATGAGGGATGGCATAATGAACATGTAATAATTCAATTTTATGCAATTTTACCATATCCACTAGTTTGCTGGACAATGCCAACTCGTATGGCTGATAATGAAACAACGGATATTCCGGCACATTTACTTCATGATAATGAACATTAGGGTTTAAAAGCGCGAGGCGTACCGGCTGGCTATAGGTAATGAAATGTATTTCATGCCCTCTCCTGGCAAGTTCTAAACCCAACTCTGTAGCCACTACACCACTCCCCCCAAATGTCGGATAACAAACTATGGCTATTTTCATTTGAAATTATTTGTGCTACGAAGTTACAGAAATTAACATTTATTGAATCTATAAATTAGGTTAAATATATATTAGAAATCTTAACTAATTATTGCTTCAGCAAGGAATTGTAAATTACTTTTTGAATATCTTCCCTGACATTTGCTTTAGAAAGGGTATTTACAGTAGCATCCGGATAGGTCCTGTTAGAAAGGAAAATATAAATAATTTCTGTTTCGGGATCTGCCCAGGCTATGGTACCTGTAAATCCGGTATGGCCAAAACTTGACATCGGTACACCATTATAAACCGAGCCTGCAGTGCCTGGAAGTTGTGGCTTATCAAATCCCAGCCCTCTTCTGTTTTGTTCCTTACAAAAATGGCAGGTATTGAAATCATCAAAAGTTTTAGCTGAAAAATATTTGTGCCCTCCGTAATTCCCTTTCTGTAAATACAGTTGCATTATTTTGGCGATATCGATACTATTAGAAAAAATCCCTGCATGTCCGCCAATACCGCCTTCCATAGCGGCCTCCATGTCGTGTACATAACCCTGGATGGTCTGGTGCCTGAAATACGTATCGATTTCTGTGGGTGGGATATCCGATTTCTTAAATTTTTGCAATGGGTTATACAACGTGTTATTGGCACCTAATGGTTTATAAAAATTCTCAAAAGCCAAAACGTTAAGGGTTTTATGGGTTGTTCTTTCTAAATACTCTTTTAGAATGATAAAGGTAAAATCACTGTATTTGTATTCCCTTTTAGGTAAAAGCTTGCTTTCTGCAATAGCTTTCATAATCGTGTCATGATAATCATTGCGGATAAAAAGGCTATCAGCCACTTGCTTAGAAAAAGTATCATTAAAGGTAGTGCTATAATATTTAGACGAAGGCTTTTGATCTTTGTCTAATGTAGATTTGTAGAATGGGGTCCAGGCCTGAAATCGGGCATAATGGGACAATAACTCTTTAAAAGATATGTTCTTTTTGTCCGTATTATCAAAAATAGGAAGCATTTTCCCTAATTTGGTATCCAAGTTTACTACACCCTTATCATATAATTGCATGACGTTAGGTAATGTAGAAAGTATTTTTGTTAGTGAGGCAACATCATAAATATCACTGTTTTTTACTGCTCTGTCGGGATTATAGGTATGGTACCCAAAGGATTTATGATAGACTACCTTGCCTTTTCTGGCGACAAGGATTTGTATTCCCGGTGTCATTTTAGCATTGATAGCTTTTTGTGCTAAGAGATCAATGGTATTAAGCGTAGCTGTATTCATGCTCACATTTTCGGGAGCGGAAAAACCTAATACATTTAGTTTTTCTGTCTTTAATCCATCATTAACTGCAAAATTAGTATTAATAGAAACAGGCAGTTTACCTTGTGCTGCAACAGCACCAAATATAAGTTGTGCTGATACATTTTGAGCCACTTCTGAGTTTTGATAAGAAACTACCAATCCTTCGATATCATTAAAATTTGTTATTGGCAGTAAACTGTATGGCTTGGCAAATACATCTAAAATTACTTTTTTATTTTTGGCGATAGTGTCGAGCTTTTTTAAGTCTTCAGGACTAAAATCATGTTTTTTCCAGGCTCCATCTGCTTTATGAAAGCCTATAATAACTTTTGTATAAGGCTGTAGCCGGACCAGCAATGTATCAATATTATTTTCTGTTATTTCAGTAACTTCTGTATATTGTTTTAATGTAGATAAAAAAGTGGTATTGCTGTCATCCCCTAATTTTACATAAGCAATTCTCTCCTCTTCAAAATTTTTGATAGGTAAAATAGCTTCATTATTTTTTAAAACGGTAACTGCTTTTTCATATAATTCATATTGTAAGGCATCACTAGATGGTGGGTTGAGGTCATTTATCAGGTTGTTCATATCAATAGGTTGGTATTGATCAAAGCCTGATTTATATTTATACTTAAGGATTTTCTTTACTGAAAAAGCTAACCGTTCTTCACTTATGATAGAGTCCTGATAGGCTACACAAATTTTTTCCAGTGCAACAGGGACATTCTCTGCAAAAAGTAAAATATCGTTTCCTGCTAAAAATGCCTGAAGATCAATCTCTCCTGCTTGTTTAAAATTACTTGCCCCCTTCATGTTCAAAGCATCAGTAAATATAAGCCCTTCAAAACCCAGTTGCTTTTGAAGGATATTGGTAACTACATTGTAAGAAATTGAAGAAGGAAAATTGGCCCTTGTTTCAATACTTGGGACATCAAGATGTGCTACCATTACTGAGGCTAAACCTTCAGCAAATAATTTTTTATACGGGTAAAATTCCACATCGTCCAGTTGTTCTTTAGTGAAATTAATCAATGGTAAAGTATGATGTGAATCTGTTTCTGTTGCCCCGTGTCCCGGAAAATGTTTTCCGGTAGCCAATGTTCCCTGACTCTGAAGGCCTTTCATTAGTGCTAAAGCACGATCTGTAACATTTTGTTTATTTTCGCCGAAAGACCTGTTTCCTATAATTGGATTTTTTGGATTAGTATTAATATCTAAGACCGGCGCAAAATTAAACTGTATGCCCATTCTTTTGCTTTGCCTGCCATAGGCCTCTCCTACTTTTTCGATAAGATTTAAATCCTGAATAGCTCCAAGTGTCATATTCCACGGAAATCTTTTAACGGAATCCAATCGCATGGCCAAACCCCATTCTGCATCGATACCTACAAATAAAGGGACTTTTGATTTGGCCTGAAACCTGTTGGTTAATTTTGCCTGACGCACCGGGCCACCCTGCATAAATAAAATGCCTCCTACTTTATACTTTACTATCAACTTTTCGATGGCATTGGCATGAACAGTATCTTTGTTAGAATAAGCTGCTACCATGAACAGTTGCCCTACTCTTTCATCAAAAGTCATCTGGTTGTAGACACTATCTACCCAAACTTTTTCTTCTGTTCTTTTTATTTTTGAATTTGAAGTTGTTTTTTGTGCAAAAGAGAACTGGCTTGCAAAGCATAAAATCAGAATGAAATATTTCATCAGTTGTAATTATTTTAAAAAAAGCGGCTATGCCAGCTGTCCATTGCCGGTACTTCCCATGACTCATTAAATTCGGCAATATTATTAACAAGGTTATTGAACACAATTGTATTTTCCGTCACAGCCTTTTCTTTGGCCATTTTTTTAAAATCAATAAGTGTTTTATGGGCTATATGTTCCCCTAATTTAAAAGTCACATTCATTTTATCTAAAAGATCTACATTGTATCTTTTTTCTAATTCCTGAATGAATTGTACAGAAGCATCAATAGAACAACCTGTTGCTATTTGTGTTTCCTGATTTACAGCTATAATGATAAAGCGATTGTATTTTAGTATAAATGAAGCTTCTAAACTTGTTCCGTGTGCAGACCAATCGGTAATAAATGCTGTCAAATCAGTTTTTATTTGATTGATTTCTTCATCAGAAAATTTTCTGTTGGACTGGTAAATCCAGACTTTAGATTCTTCAGGTAAACTTTCAAAAGGAACATACATGGTATTATATTTTATAACTATTGAAGTATTAGATTATCATGATTACAAATCCTGTGCATTGGCAATAAGTTCTGCAATGTCCATTACTTTTACTTCTCCTTCTTTTTCTTTGTTTTTAATACCATCTGTGAGCATAGTGTTGCAAAAAGGACATCCTGCGGCAATAATTTGTGGTTGTGTTTCCAGTGCATCTTCTGTTCTCTCCACATTAACTTCTTTGTTTCCGGGTTCTGCATCTTTGAACATCTGTGCTCCACCCGCACCACAGCATAAGCCAGTTGCTTTAGAACGTTTCATTTCGACCAGTTCAGCGTCCAGCTTTTGGATTAATTCTCTGGGTGCTTCATAGATATTATTGGCCCTGCCTAAATAACAAGGGTCATGGAACGTAATTCTTTTGCCTTTGAACTGCCCGCCTTCTATGGTTAACCTTCCGTCATTAAGTAATGATTTAAGAAATTCTGTATGATGGATTACTTCGTATGTCCCGCCCAGTTCAGGATATTCATTTTTTAATGTATTGAAGCAATGCGGGCAGGCTGTTACTATTTTTTTAGCTTCATAAGCATTTAGTACTTCTATATTCATCATAGCCTGCATTTGAAACAGAAATTCATTTCCTGCTCTTTTTGCAGGATCACCTGTACAGCTTTCTTCTGTTCCTAAAACGGCGAAAGGTACATTGGCACGATTAAGGATTTTAACGAATGCCTTGGTTATCTTTTTTGCCCTATCATCAAAACTACCTGCGCAACCTACCCAAAAAAGGACTTCCGGTTGTTTTCCTTCGGCAAGCATTTCAGCCATTGTGGGTACTATTATACTTTCTGACATACTATTATAGTTATTATATTTTTGATAATTAAATTATCTTAATTCTTATTGATGATGCTCATCATCAAAGACCTGAATGGTCACTTCTTATTGTTCCCATGCTTGAAGTCAGCGGCTTGTGATTGAAGACTGACCATCACAAACATACAAATAAGATTGGAGTTAACAGCGTTTTTTCGCAACCAAGCCCAAGCCATTGCTACAAACGTGTGTTGGTGGCAGGTGTAAATTTTCAAGTTTAATTGCTGCAATACTTTTCAATTAAATTATAACTTTTTTCATTTCCTAATTCACCCGCTTTACTAAAATCTAAACAAGCTTCATTTTTCTGTGAAATATTAATTTTACTCAATCCTCTCATAAGATAATTTTCGGCATTTTCATCTTCATTTTTGCATAAACTTATTGATTTTGTATAGTCCAAAATAGCATCATTATATTTTTTTAGCATATGTTTAGAATATCCACGTATAAAATAAAATACTGAAGTTGAAGGTGATAATCCTATTGCTTTATTAGAATCTGCTAATGCTCCATAGTAGTCATTTATTCTGTTTTTAGCGTCTGCTCTAAAATAATAATAATTAGCTTTTGGACTAATTTTAATTGCTTTACTGAATTCTACAATTGCACCTTTAATATCTCCATTATTTTTCTTTTCAATTCCACTGACAATTAACAATTCTGGAGTTTGTGCATATACTGTTGTAATGGAAAAAATAATAATAGTAATTAGAAAAAAATGTTTCATTTTATAATTTTATTTTGTGTTTGTTTTATTTTTATTCAGTTTTTCAACACTTGCCACTAACTATTAATCTGTAAATTTTCCTCTATAACGGGTAGCTTTGACTAAATGATTATCAATCCAATGGTAATTGCCGCCTCTTGGTTTGCCGAAAAGGATACCATGGTATTTAAATCCATGTTGTTGCAACCATGTTTCTGTATACGCCCGATGTGCTTCGGTCCTGGAGGTGAAAAAGAAAATAATATGGCCTTCATCATACCATTTATTCAATGTCCTTAATGCATCAGGATACACTTCTGCCGTTAGCATTCTTTCCGGCTCTTCGTTTGGTATATCATCACATACTGTCCCGTCAATATCAATCAGATAATTTTTAATTCCCTCAGGTAAAACAGGACTTATTGTTTGTCCATTCGCTGTAGCACCAATAAGTTGCTTGTCTAAACCTTCCGTTTTCATAGTGTTTGTTTCTACTATTATTTATAGATCAAAAACACCCTTAACCTCACTTATAAGAGAATTTTTAGATTATTGTTCTTAAATTTCGTTTTTCCAGTTTAACCTGTCTTGTTGGTTGTATTGCCATGGTGCCCCATTATTCTCAATATTGGTCATCATGTTATTTAGCGGCATTGGAGCTGCACTTTGTTCCATAACCAAATAGCGGCGCATATCCATAATGATAGAAAGCGGGTCGATACTCACAGGACACGCTTCTACACATGCAGTACACGATGTACATGCCCAAATTTCTTCGGGAGTAATATAATCATGCAACAATGTTTTATTATCAGGGACAAAAGTACCCTTGTTAGTGTCTATATTTTTTCCTACTTCTTCCATTCGGTCCCTGGTATCCATCATGATTTTACGGGGAGAAAGCTTTTTACCGGTAATATTTGCCGGACAGGATGCAGTACATCGTCCACATTCTGTACAGGTATAGGCATTTAATAATTGTACCCAGTTTAGATCCTGCACATCGTTGGCACCAAATTTTGAAACTACTTCATCTTTATCCGTGGGTGCAGCTGCATAAGGATCTGCATTGGGATCCATCATCAATTTTACTTCATTGGTTACGGATGCCAAATTATTAAACTTTCCTTTTAGACTAAGGTTTGCAAAATAAGTATTAGGAAAAGCCAACAGGATATGTAAATGTTTAGAGAAATAAAGATAATTAAGAAAAATCAGGATTCCTGTAATATGTAACCACCAGGCTGCTCTTTCAATAATTTCAACTGTGTGATTATCCATACCATTGAAAACAGCCGCAAGATGTTGTGACACCGGAAACGAACCTGCTGTTGCATAATGAGAAAATCCCTGCTGTTGCAAATGATAATCGGCAGCATTCATGATTAAGAATAAACACATCAACACTACTTCAAAATAAATAATATAATTGGCATCGCCTTTTGGCCAACCGTTCAGATCAGAATGTATAAACCGTTTTAATTTTATGATATTCCTCCTGATCCAAAAAATAATAACGGATACTAACACTAAAAATGCCAGGATTTCAAATGAACCAATTAAAATATTATAGGAAGTACCTAAAAAAGAAAATACCCGGTGTGTACCAAATAAACCATCTATAAGTATTTCTAAAACTTCGATATTGATAATGATAAAACCTACATACACTATAATATGAAGGATACCGGCTACAGGGCGTTTTACCATTTTTGATTGCCCTAATGCGATCATGGCCATATTCTTCCAGCGGCTTCCCAGCTGATCTCTCCTGTCTATATCCTGACCCAGACGGATATTTCTTAGTATTTTTCTAACGTTAATAGTAAAATACCCAATTCCTGCCACCAGAAGTATAGCAAATAATATATTATCTAAATAAGCCATGGATTATTTGAAGTTGGTTATAGTATCGCTCGCTGAAGGCGCTTTGTAAGGTTTATTTTTCTTCCCGAAGACAGAGATGTTAATATAACGGGTAGGATTTAACCTCACATCCTGAAGCAATAACTCTAATTCTTTTGATGACCTGGTAAAATTATTGTAAAGTTTATCATCTTTTAAAAGTTTACCCATAGTTCCTTTTCCGGATTCCAGATTGTTTACAATACTGTTTACATTCGCAAGGGTACGCTCTAAATTTTTAACAGCTCTTCCAATATTGGCCTTTGCCAAGGTGTCAGAAAGTTTAGAGAAATTCCCGGAAACTTTTTCAAAATTTGAAATAGAGCTGTTCAATTTGTCTTTGTTATCTGAAAGCAACCTGTTGACCGATTGTGATGCCTCACTAAATTCAGCTAAAGTTTTATTCAAATTTTCAATACTTGATTTCAGGTTGTCTTTTGTTTTTGGGTCCAGGACCTCATTCACATTCGTTAATAATCCATCGGCATTATCAAGTACCCTTTCCAATTTTGTTTTTAAAGGGTCGATTTGTCCTGAAAAACTGTCGAGAAGGCTCGGTTTTACTGTTGATCTTAAGAAATCACCATTTTCAACTAATACCTTATTGTTCATATCCGGTACAAGGGCGATTTGTTTTCCACCAATAGGACTGGGGGAATAAATTTGTGCTATACTGGTTTTAGAAATTGGAAAATCAGTTTTAATCTGGATCTGTACTACTAATTTACCGGTAGTGGTGTTAATGGTAATTGTTTCGATTTTTCCAATAACAAGCCCATTGAGCGTTACAGGTGATGAAACTCCTAATCCTTCAACATTATCATATTGAACATATAAGGTTTTGTAGTCATTAAATAAATCTCTTCCTCTTAGGAAACTATACCCCCAGATGAATAATAAAATGGAAGATATGACTAATATTGCGGTTTTAATTTCTCTAGTTAATTTCAAAATAATTTTTTTTAACAAATTTAAATATTTTTTACATTTCTCGGGTTATTTAATAACATCTTGCAGATTTATTTTTTTACCTGCTTTAAACGCCACCAAATAGGCAGAAGTAAATCCTTTTGACCTTGCTTCCGCTAAATTCTTTTGTGCTTCGCTGTAACTTGTTGTTTCTCCGTACAAATATTTATAAAGGCTACTGTTATCTTCTGTCATTACAGAAATATTGGAAAGGCCTTTAAAATTACTGGGCGTTAAGGCTAACTTTTTTCCGCTTGCAGAAATCTGGACTTTAAATACAACATCATTATCAGAATATGCTTGTGAAGGAGCTTTTACTTCTTCGGGTTGTGGTGTTACTTCTGTTTTTTCTTCTACTGGTTTGGCTTTTACTTTTTCAATTACCGGCTCATTGTCTTCTGAACCAAAATACTCTTTTTTATAACTAATAATTGCGGCGGCAATCTGACTGGCAATTTCATCCTGGCCTTCTTCTGAATCTAAAAAATCACCTTCTCTGGGATTAGATATAAATCCCATTTCTACCAGGACCCGAGGCATAGTAATTTTTCGTAATACCAGGAATCCTGCTTCTTTTACACTTCTGTTTTTCCGCTTTGTCCCCGATGCAAAGTTATCCTGTATCCTTACAGCCAAAGCGATACTGTTTTCAATATACACTTCCTGTTGCATTACCAGCCCGATAATAGATTCAGGAGAACCAGGGTCGTAACCCTCGTACTTCTCCTTATAATCTTTTTCGAGTGTAATAACTTCATTCTCGTTTTTTGCCACCTCGAGATTAGAAGCATTTCTGGCAACCCCCATAATATACGTTTCAAAACCTTCGGCCACACTATTTCTGTTAGCATTACAATGTATAGAAACAAATATGGATGCATGGGCTTTGTTGGCAATCCTTGCCCGCTCGTCCAATTCGACAAACACATCTGATTTTCTGGTATAAATAACAGCAACCGATGGATTTTTTTCTAATAATTTACCCACTTTCAAAACCACACCCAGAGCAATCTTTTTTTCGACATGTCCGTTATAGACTGCTCCAAAATCTTTTCCTCCGTGACCGGCGTCCAAAACAACTTTAAATTTTCCTGATTGTGAAAAGGAAGTTGCTGCTATCATACATCCCAATATCAAAAAAAGAATTTTAATTTTGCTTATAAGAACCATATTGCTTTAAAAGTTAATATTATTAGAATCGAATTGTTATAATTTTCAAAACAGTTTATTTTGGCCAAAATTATATGTAAGTTTGACACCTCAAATAATAAGCCAGATTTTTACAAAAATAGTATTTAAACCTTTGCGGACAAATTTATTTCATATCGTTTTATCAGTATCTTTTATACTATTTGGTACTGGTTTAAACTATTCTCAGGATTTACCTAAAAAAATAGCTACAAAACCTATTGTGAAACAATCGGATAGCTTAAAAACCAAACCTGGTGCAGTAATCGGGAAAGATACGGCAGCCGTTAAAAAAAATACTATAAAGTCTCAAAAGGGGGCTTTAACAAGCATAGTTAAACGAAGGGCTGTGGATTATGAAAAGATAGACCAGCAGACAAAAATCGTTACTTTATACAATCAAGCCGAAGTGTATTATGAGGATATTGAACTTAAAGCGGGTATTATTGTCCTTGATTATTCCAAAAACGAGGTATATGCGGGCCGTATTAAAGATTCTACAGGTAAATATACACAGTATCCTAAGTTTAAACAGGGTAATAACCTGGTAGAACCGGATTCTATCCGCTTTAATTTTGATACTAAAAAGGCACTGGTATTTAATTCAAGGACGAAACAGGGTGACCTTAATGTTATAGCTGAAGTTTCAAAAAAAGAAAACGACTCCGTTTATTTTATGAAGAATGCTAAAATCACTACTTCAAAAGACATTAATAATCCGGAGTATTATTTTTTAGCCCGAAAAGCCAAATTTGTTCCGGGGAAAAAAGTGGTGGTCGGCCTGACTAATATGTATATTGCTGAAGTCCCTACTCCTATCGGGCTTCCTTTTGCATTTTTCCCTATTACACAGAAAAGCCAGTCTGGTGTTATTATCCCGACTTTTCAGGACACGCGACGACAAGGCTATTCCCTTCAGAACGGTGGCTACTATCTTGCCTTGAGCGATAATTATGATCTTACCATTCTCGGGGATTACTATACTAACGGAAGTTATGCCCTACGGTTTGAGACTGCTTATGCGAAAAGATATCGTTTTAACGGTAATTTAAATGTGCGTTTCGAAAACCAGATTACCAGTGAAAGAGGTTTTCCGGATTATGCAAGGTCTAATGAATATAACATTCAATGGTCGCACTCACAGGATGCTAAATCTAATCCGAATTCCAGGTTTTCTGCCTCTGTCAATTTAGGGAGTAGTACGTATTTCCAGAATTCATTGAATCAGGTTAATGTTGGCTCCAGGCTTAATAATACATTAAGTTCTTCTATTTCTTATTCTAAAACATTCCCTTCTATTCCAGTAGTGAATATGTCATTAACGGCAACGCATTCACAAAATACGCAGACACAACAAATCAATATGACCCTGCCTACGTTCCAGGCAAGTGTAGACCGTATTTTCCCTTTTGCACGGGAAGATGCTCCTAAGAAAGGTTTTTTTAAAAATATTAATTTACAATATAGTGTCCGTGGAGAAAACAGGATTACCACTACTGATTCTTTATTCTTTAAACCGCAAATGTTCAGGGATGCCCAAACAGGTTTTCAGCATTCTATTCCTTTGAGTACCAACTTTAAAATATTAAAACATTTTAGTGTCACTACCGGTGCAAATTATAATGAGGTATGGTACCTGAAAACAATCCGTAAAGAATTTGATGATGTGGCGGATAAAGTAATTACTAAAGAAGTCAGCGGTTTTGATGCGTTTAGGACCTATTCTTTTTCGAGTAGCATAGGAACAACAATTTACGGTACCTTTAATTTTGGTGAAGATAAAAGGATCAAAGTGATCCGGCATGTCATGAGGCCATCGATATCACATAGTTATACCCCGAGTTTTGAAAAATATTATGATACCTATGCCACTAATGCCAGCGGTACCATGCAGATGGATTATTCCCGATTTGAACAAGGGATATTTGGTGCTCCCGGAAAAAACTATTCCAACAATATCGGATTTAGTTTAAGCAATACTTTTGAAGCAAAAGTTACCGATCGTGATACTACTAAGACGGAACCAAAGAAGATCATGTTGCTTAACAACTTAAATTTCTCTACCAGCTATAATATAGCCGCCGACTCATTGCCATGGTCCCCGGTAAGAATAAGTGGGGGAACATTATTGTTTAAAGATAAAATGAATGTCAATTTTGGTGCTACACTTGATCCTTATGCTATTGATAATTCCGGAAGAAGAATACAAATTTACAATATTAATAATGGAGGGAGCCTTTTCAGGCTTACGAGTGCCAATCTTACCCTAAATTATTCTTTGTCTAGTAAAGACGGGGAGAAAGATGATAAAAAGACGAATGAACAAGGGTTAAGAAACGGCGGCAGGGAAGATGATTTATTTGGTACAAATACCGATTTTAGTGACCGCAGGGAAAGCCAGTTTGAAGATGATGATGAAGAGAAAGACGATGCCTTTGCCGGTTTTTTTAATGCCAAACTTCCATGGGATTTAACCCTTGCCTACTCCTTGACGTATAGTAACAATAACCGCGAAACAGAAATTACGGGGAACTCTTTGATGTTTTCCGGAAATGTAGACCTGACACCTAAATGGAAATTTGGTATCTCTTCCGGTTATGATTTTGTCCAGAAAGGATTCACTTTTACGCAATTGCGCTTTGAAAGGGATTTGTTGAGCTGGCGCATGGACTTTAACTGGTCCCCGTTTGGAGAAAATGCATATTGGGGATTTTTTATTGGAGTGAAATCGGGCATATTGAGCGATATAAAATGGGACAAGCGGACACAGCCTGACCGTGTAGTAAGATAATTTAAAGGTTTTTCCAGAATATGAAAAAAATAATTTTTACAGATAAGGCGCCTGCTCCTATTGGCCCTTACAGCCAGGCTGTTTTAGTTGGCAATACCCTATACACTTCCGGACAAATTGCTTTGCACCCGCAAACTATGGAACTTGTTTTAGATACTATTGAGGATGAAACCAAACAGGTAATGGAAAATATAAAAGCGGTGCTGGAAGCTGCAGGTATGACTTTTGAAAATGTCATAAAATCAACCATTTTTATTATGGACATGAACAATTTCGCTAGAATTAACAGCGTCTATGGTAGTTATTTTAATGAGGCCACCGCTCCTGCAAGGGAAACTGTTCAGGTTGCAGGATTGCCTAAAAATGTTAATGTAGAGATTTCTATGGTTGCCATGCTGTAATTATTTTGCAATAGCTTTTACTAATAATTGTGCCGTAGCCTCATTGGTCGCTAAAGGAACGTTATGTACATCACAAACACGGATAAGCATGTTAATATCTGATTCATGCGCATGGCTGGAATTGGCATCTTTAAAAAATAATACCATTTTTGTTTTTCCTTCTGCTACACGTGCCGCTATTTGTGCATCTCCGCCCATTGGCCCTGAAAGCATTTTTTGTACTTTAAAACCCGCCTCTTGTGCTTTAGTTCCTGTTGTTCCTGTGGCTATTAAATGAATATCTTCGGCTATCAGGATCGCTTTGTTTTTGTTGATGAATCGAAGCATGTCGTCCTTCATCCTGTCATGTGCTATTAATGCTATTTCCATATTATATTGATAATTATAGAGGCAACGTGATATCAGCCTGAATTATTATTTGTTGAGGATGTGATATTGGATTAATCCATCAATAGGCCTTCTTAATACATTGCCTAAACGAAGGTGGTGTTTTGCAAATACTTCCTGTAATTCTTCCTGAAGGTAAAAAGCAATGGACCCTACAAAGTGAATAGGGACTTCTTTTGCATTATCGAATTGCATGATATAATTTTCTACAAAATCTTCCATTTCTGTAAAGATCATTTTCCTGCAGAAATCATCATTTTTATGGTTGATTAAGAATTTAGCAAACGTGGCGAGATACGCATTGGGATTGGGTAATTTATACAAATGTTCCTTTACATAATCGGGTTCGACATTGTATTCTTTTTCAAAATCTCTGGCCAGGGCGGCAGGCATTTTATTGAAATAATAGCCACGGAGCAAATGTCTTCCGAACCGGTTCCCGGAGCAGTCATCCATAGCGATATACCCTAAAGATTGTACTTTCTGGTGCAGGACTGTACCGTCAAAATAACTACAGTTGGAGCCTGTGCCCAATATACAAATGATGGCTTTTTCGTTTTTAGGTGAAGTAGCATAAGCTGCTGCATACGTATCTTCATGTACGGTAATTGCGGCATTTGGAAAATATTCCTGAAATGCATCGGATAAGAACTTCTTCATCCTGTCTGTCCCGCAACCGGCGCCATAAAAATAAAGATGGGATACTTTTTTTTTGTTGTGCGAAATGTCAAATTTATCGTTGAGACGGGATATTACTTCTTCTTTTGATAATACTTCGGGGTTTAGCCCCAGTGTTTGTGTGGTAAACAAGACTTTTCCGTTATCGTCAATCGAAATCCAGTCGGCTTTTGTAGAGCCACTATCTACTAATAGTTTCATTTTATAAAGCGTTAGGAAGCAATCTAGGAATGGTTTCATAAAAAGGTTCCGGATTATTATTGGTTTTTTTAGCCCCGATAGTAGTGAAAATCCTTTTTGGAGCTTTTTTTAGCGACAAAAAGATTGTAACGAATAGCGGGAATAGCTCCTGATAAAAATGAAAACCCGCTACTGTTTTAATAACGGGTTTTTATAAATAATTATTTCAGGCCTGCAATATGAACTGATAAATCGATTAATTTTGAGGAATAGCCGTATTCGTTATCGTACCAGGAAACGATTTTGAAGAATGTGGCGCTAAGTCCGATCCCTGCTTTTGCATCGATTATTGAGGTACGTGGATCGGAAACGAAATCCTGGGAAACTACATCATCTTCGGTATATCCTATGATATTTTTATACTCTGTTTCTGCAGCATTTTTTAATACTTTCATGATTTCATCATATGAAGTTTCTTTGGCTACTTTTACGGTTAAATCCACTACAGAAACATCGGCTGTTGGTACGCGCATGGACATCCCTGTAAGTTTTCCGTCGAGTTCGGGGATTACTTTGCCCACTGCTTTTGCAGCTCCTGTTGATGCCGGTATAATGTTGATAAGTGAGGAGCGGCCACCACGGAAATCTTTACGGGAAGGGCCATCTACTGTTAATTGTGTGGCTGTTGTAGCGTGGATGGTTGTCATTAGGGCTTCTACGATCCCGAAGTTATCGTTGATGACTTTGGCCAATGGTGCTAAACAATTGGTTGTACAGGAAGCATTGGATACAATAGTGTTGGCGGCTGTTGCTTTGTCATGGTTTACGCCCATAACGAACATTGGGGCATCTGCCGATGGGGCTGATATGACCACTTTTTTGGCGCCACCATTAATATGTGCCTGGGCCGACTCTAATGTAGTAAAAATACCGGTACATTCGGCTACAACGTCTACTCCTGCCTCATCCCATTTTAAAATTGACGGATCACGTTCTGCAGTGATCCTGATGTTTTTACCGTTTACAAAAAGTTGCCCTTCTTTTACTTCAACCGTTCCGTTGAAACGCCCGTGAACGGAGTCATATTTTAATAAATAGGCCAGATGATTGATCTCCAGCAAATCATTGATGGCTACTACTTCTACATTATCCCTGTTAAAAGTTTCCCTAAACACAATTCTTCCTATTCTTCCGAATCCGTTGATTCCTAATTTTACTTTTGACATTTCTATATTGCTTTAGGCTTGGCACAAGGCTTAAGCCGGTTATTATTGTATTATTTTTAATGTATTGTATGATTTATGTTGACATAATATCGGACACCCTGAGTAGTTCCCTATCGATAGGGTAATGCCCTTTGATCGCTTGTTCTAAAGGGGTAAGGGTAACTACATCCTGGAGGATGCCTACCATATAATTGGATTTTCCTTCGAGTAATGATTCTACCGCTTTAACGCCAAGCCTGCTTGCCAGTACGCGGTCGAAACACGACGGGGAGCCTCCGCGTTGCATGTGCCCTAATACGGAAACCCGGATGTCATATTCGGGAAGGTGCTGTTCGATATAATCTTTGAGTTCAAAAACATTTTTGCCCATTTTATCGCCTTCTGCAACAACGACAATACTGGACGATTTTCCGGAAGCTTTACTTTTTTCGAGTGATTCGAGTAATCTATCTAACCCCAGATCTTCTTCGGGGATCAGGATTTCTTCGGCCCCTGCCCCTATTCCGGCATTTAGTGCAATATGGCCGGCATCCCTGCCCATCACTTCTACAAAAAAGAGGCGGTTGTGTGAACTTGCGGTATCCCGGATTTTATCGATACATTCTACTACGGTATTTAATGCCGTATCGTATCCGAGGGTGTGGCTGGTGCCAAAAATATCGTTGTCTATGGTACCCGGTATGCCCATAACAGGAAGGCCAAATTCAGCATTAAAAATCTCGGCCCCGGTAAAACTTCCGTCACCTCCTATTACTACCAGTGCATTGACTCCGGCATTAACGAGATGTTGGTGTGCCTGCCGGCGGCCTTCGGGGGTCATGAATTCTTTGGAACGTGCCGATTTGAGGATAGTGCCTCCTTTATTAACGATATTATTAACACTCCTGGGACCCATTTCTTTAAAATCGCCTTCAATCATGCCCTGGTACCCTCTGTAAATTCCTATACACTCTATTTGGTGAAAAGCACAGGTCCTTACAACAGAACGTATAGCCGCATTCATTCCGGGAGAATCCCCTCCGGAAGTAAGGACTCCTATTTTAGTTATATTTTTTGACATTTCTACGTATTAAAAATGCTAATTTACTAAACATAAGTCACTATTACTGTTGCAGTATTATTAAATTAATTTACTATAATAAATTCAAACGTTTTCGTTAATAAGTTTTTAGGATTCAAAAGGCTTTTTATAAATAGAAGTGATTTAAACTTTTTTAATCGGCCACAAAATGATCTCGGTCCTGGATTCTACCTTTTTTATATTAAAATGACTGAAACAATAGTCCAAAAGTGATTAAAAGGTGTAACTGTACCGGCATACTTTTTTTAGTTGGCTTAATCAGTTTAAATCTAAATACAAAAATTCAGATGAGCGAATATAGGGCTGATTAGTTATTCGCAATATTAGTATAAGTATATTTTTCTCCTTCAAGGCTTTAACCTTGTAGGCATTTTTTGTTTTATTTTAATTATACCTACAAGGTTAGAAACCTTGCAGGATTGTAGTTAGTGCTATCCCTATGTATATTTTGTGTTTGTAAATGCATTTTTTATTTTAATTATACCTACAAGATTATAAAAACCTTGCAGGATTGTGGTTAGTGCTACCCCAATGTATGTTTTGTGTTTGTAAATGCATTTTTTAGTTAGGTTAGGGCCGGTCCAAATGGTAACATAAAATCCAGATGAGCGAATTTGGGGTTGATTGTTTATTCGCAATGGGATTACTCCGTAGCATTGCCGTACAGTGCAAAAAAATTAAAAATCCAAAACAAAATTCTCATTTTTCGCTTCAATCAAAAAGTTTAAAATTACTTCATAGTATTGAAAACAATTTTAAAAATGTTTTGGCGATTTATTATAAATACTAATCTTCTTTAGGAGGGATAGCTTCTATTTTGGCACGGGATTCCTGATCGGTCTGCTTTTTCTTATTGTCCGTAAAATTAATATAGGCAGGTATATCTGAATCGGGTATTTTATCTGATGAATTGCCTGACCTTGTTATTTTCTTGTTGAAAATTTTATTTACTAATTCTGAAAAAGTATCGAAATCGACTTCATACGTTACTCCAAGCCCTTGGGTATACCCTATACCTTCTCCGATATAATTAATATCGTTTTCCCTGTTAAACACCCTCAGGTTCATTGTTCCGTCTTCATTGACCCTGTAGAGTATTTCTACATTACCAATAACCGTTGATTCGTTGATGCCTCCAACAGGTACACCCAATTTCCCGTTTACGCTAATCCTTTCATTTATTTTTGTAGAAACCGTAAATCCTACAGAACCACTGGCTTCTTTTCCGGGGGTCCTGTCGGCCGCTACAATGTCGATACCTACTTTAAATTTATCGTCTGCATTCTGGAATATATCATCGAAAATCCCTCCTGCGGTTTCATAAAGGTTCCTTGTAATGGCGGTTTGGTTTACTCCCTCATTACTCATGAACCCTCCGGTGGCCAATAACGTTAAAGCTTGCGTTTGCCTGATATCTTTATCATTGAGTTTTGTTTGTATTTCTGATTTAAGGATTGAATTTACCGTTGGGAAATCAATATTAAAATCGGGCTCCGGACTGGCTAAGTTTCCGGTTATGGCAATACCTACCTGTACAGGGACTTTCCTGTTGATTGACGGATTGTCCAGCAAAATCGACGGATTAGCCGCTGTGTTGTATATGGCTTCAAGATTCAATCGGGCACGCATAGGATCCCCTTCCCAGGAAATAGAACTGAATTTCTTTACGGCAAAACGTTTATCGATTAATCCTTTATATTTAAAATTATAGCTTCCTTCATATACCTGATAATCTCCAAACATATTGAATTTTCCTGCGGTATTGATTTCTAATAATAATGTTCCGTTACCTTTGGCTTTCATGCCATGCCCTGTTTCACGGTCCAAGATAATTTCAATTTCAGCTTCGGGTGTTAAATCGAGATCAAAACGGAGTTCAAGTCCTTTATAATTTTTGGCTTTTGTAACAATACCTTTTTCGAGATTGTACTTTTCTAACGGACTTAAGAAGCGTATAAAGTTTTTATTGCCTACGGATTCTGTATTATTAATAGGAATTTTAATTTCAGTACCGTTCTTGGATTTGGCATCAACCTCAATAGATAAATTATTTGTAGGGCCTTTTATTGTGGCTTTTCCATCTATAAATGCAACTCCATAATAGGCAGCATCTTCAGTATCTTTAGTATTTAATGCTAACAATCTGTTACTTGTTATAGCCAGGTCCATATCCCACTTTGAGAAGTTTTTATGTTTTATAGTACCATTTAAATGTCCTTCTGTATTGTATTTTGTATCTACAAGCGTTGCATTCTGGAATATGAACTGATCTAGTGATAAATCGATAATAGAACTTTCTTTAAACGAATAATCAGTATTTAGGTAAGGTATACGCAAGCCGGCATTGTCTAAAAACAAACGGCCATTGACTTCTGGATTTTTTACTGTTCCGGTTACATTGGAAGCACCGGATATTGTACCGCGGATGTTAGAAATTACACTTCCCCCAATAGCGCTAAAGGGAGCGAGATTGAATTTGTCAAATCGTACATCCAGGTCTAAATTAGTTTGCTTATTAGCAATAGAGAAGCCTCCTTCTACCTTAAATGACTCTACATTTTCATTTTTTAAAGTAGAATTAATGGTAAACTGTTTAAATGATTCATTACCGGTAATGTCAAGATTTAGAATTCCTAATGGTATATTATTTACATTGAGACTATCTATAACTATTGATGATGTGGGCTGATAAACAGCATTATTTTGTTTGAG